>NZ_QYUP01000027.1 GCF_003590855.1 Massilia cavernae | reverse complement strand
GGGCGCGAAGCGCCCGCAGCCGTCAAAGTGAAAAATGTATTGAACTTTGGTGTTGGTCCACGGTCAAACTCTTATAAGTGCTTCAGTATGCGATTACGCGCTGGGGCATGATTTCTAGTACCGCTTTTTCCAATCCGCAGTCGCCTTAGGCGAGGTCGAGAGATATCCTGCGGATTGAATAAGAAGCTGGGCTCTTTCAGTCCGGCTTCCGTCTGGGACATCAGACGCCAGCAGTGGGAATCCCCTTTCGTTCACGAAGGGGAGGATGTCAAATTTGCCCCTTGTGTGAAAGTGTGATTTCAGTTGTTTGAGTCCGGCATATCGGTCCAGCCCGGACTGTTTATGCAAGCGCGGTGCCAGTGGCGGGCAGTCAGCGCCAAGTCCTTGAATGCAAAGGGCCAGGCACGGCCGTTCGCGCCGCCGGGCACGCATGGTTCGCGGCGCTGCAGCAGCGGCTGGGCGCGCTGCGTACCAGCCTTGTTACAGCCGGGTTTCCGGCAGGCCCGGCGCGTACGCGGCCACGCCGCGGCGCCGCGCTTTCCGCGCTGCGTGAGGGATGTAACAAGCGTGTGACAACACCCTTGGCGCGAAGCACGGATGCGGGCCTTGCGGGGCACGCGGCGTAACACCGGTGTGACAGGATTCGCTTGCTCGCTGTTACCTGGTGGTGGCGATGCCGTGCTTGGACATCAGGCGGTACAGGGTCATGCGCGACACGCCGAGCTCGCGCGCGGCGAGGGTGACGTTGCTGCCCGCGCGCCGCAGGCTGGCGCCGATTGCCGCGCGTTCGGCCGCGACCCGCAGTTCGCCGAGGCCGTCGCCGCCCGCCGCCGCAGGCGCGCCTGCCAGCTCCAGGTCTTCCGGCATGACCAGGCGGCCGTCGGCCAGCACCATGGCGCGCCGGATGCGGTTGATCAGCTCGCGCACATTGCCGGGCCAGTCGTGGTTGGCCATGGCGCGCATGGCGGCGTTGCTGATGCCCTTCAGGTGCTGCGGCTTCTCGGCCGCGTACGCGTCGAAGAAATGGTCGGCCAGCATCGCCAGGTCGTCGCGCCGGTCGCGCAACGGCGGCACCGTGACCGGCAGCACGTTCAGACGGTAGTACAAGTCTTCGCGGAACTTGCCTTGCGCGACGGCTTGCTTCAGGTTGACGTTGGACGCGGCGATCACGCGCGTGTCGACGGCCAGGCTGCGGGTGGAACCGACGCGGTAGATCGTCTTTTCCTGCAGGAAGCGCAGCAGGTTCGCCTGCAGGTCGCGCGGCAGGTCGGCGATTTCATCGAGGAAGATGGTGCCCCCCGCGGCCGATTCGATCAGGCCGGGGCGGTCGCGGTCGGCGCCGGTGAAGGCGCCGCGCGTGTGGCCGAACAGTTCGGCCTGGATCAGTGTGGGCGCCATCGCGCCGCAGTTGATTGGGACAAACGGTCCCGACGCGCGCGGCGAATGCGCGTGGATGGCTTGCGCGGTGACGTCCTTGCCGCTGCCGCTTTCGCCCCAGATCAGCACCGGCGCGTCGGAGCGCGCCAGCCGGACCACCAGGGCGCGCAGGCGCGTGATGGCCGCGCCGGTGCCGGTCAGCTCGGTCGCGCCGGTGAGGCGCGCCTTGGCCGCGGGCGGGTCGCGCAGCATGGCGAGGCCGTGCGCGTGGCCCAGCGTATGGCCGAGGCGCAGGTAGTCGACCGGTTCGGTGTGGAAGTCGTAGAGGTGGTTGCGCAACAGCTCGTGCCAGGCATCGAGCTTCAGCGCGGCCGGCGGCAGCATGGCGATCCACAGCAGGTGCCAGCGCTCGCTCAGGAACCGGTCCAGCGGCGCGTGGTCGAAACGGCGGGCGCCGGAGGCCAGCAAGCCGACCCGGCAGCCCTGGGTCCGTATCGCGCGTTCGGCCTCGCGCAAGCTGCGGGCCGCGCACACTTCCCAGCCGGGCAGGGCATCCTGCAATGCGGCCGGCAACTCCAGGCCATCGAGGGCGATGCACAGCAGTTTCCGTTTCGATGCGGACATGAGCAGCTCCGTATGCATGGCGGCCAAGGTCAGTACACGTTACGGTACTCAGCTGTGATCGCGTCTGGGATGGTTTGGTTCCCCGCTTGCGATTGATACAGGCCGGTACGCCGCTTTCGGCATGAGGAAGGAAGCAGGCGTCATCGCGCGGAAACGCGTGATAGGATCTGCAAGAAATGTGCACAGACCAAGTTTGAAAAATGAGCGATTTCGCCTATCCGAGACCGCAGCTGGTCCGCGACAGCTGGATGTGCCTCAACGGCCGCTGGAAGTTCACGTTCGATGACGAGCGCCGCTATTCGATGCCGCGCGGCGGCCATGTCTGGACGCACGACATCGATGTGCCGTTCGCGCCGGAATCGGCCGCCAGCGGCATCGGCGACACCGGCTACCACCGCATCTGCTGGTACCAGCGCGAGTTCGAACTTTTGCCCGGCGACAAGCACACCATCCTGCATTTCGGCGCGGTCGACTACAAGGCGCGGGTCTGGGTCAACGGCGTGATGGTGGGCGAGCACGAAGGCGGGCACACGCCTTTCAGTGCCGATATCACCCATGCGCTCAGTCCCGGCGGCAAGCAGGTGGTGACGGTGTATGCCGAGGACGACCCGCACGACCTGGCCAAGCCGCGTGGCAAGCAGGACTGGCTGCCCGAGCCGCACGCGGTCTGGTATCCGCGCACCACCGGCATCTGGCAAACGGTGTGGCTGGAGCAGGTGGCGCAGACCCGCATCCACAGCCTGCGCTGGACGCCCATCTTCGACACCTATGAAATCGGCTGGTCGGTCAGCGCCATCGGCGACATCGAGGACGGGCTGTTCGTGGAGATCAAGATCCGCCACGGCGACCTGCTGCTAGCCGAAGACAACTACATGCTGATCGGCCACGAGGCGAGCCGCAAGATCGCGATCTCGGATCCCGGCATCGACGATTCGCGCAACGAGCTGCTGTGGAGCCCCGAGCGGCCGACCCTGCTCGACGCCGAGGTGACCCTGCGCCACCGCGGCCAGGTGCTGGACCGGGTGACCTCGTATACCGCGCTGCGTTCGGTGACGGTCAACCGCGACCGCTTCCTGCTCAACGGCCGTACCTATCCGCTGCGGATGGTGCTCGACCAGGGCTACTGGCCCGATACCCTGATGACCGCGCCGAACGACGATGCGCTCAGGCGCGACGTCGAACTGGCCAAGGAAATGGGTTTCAACGGCGTGCGCAAGCACCAGAAAATCGAGGACCCGCGCTACCTGTACTGGGCCGACAAGCTGGGCCTGCTGGTGTGGGAGGAAATGCCATCGGGCTACCGTTTCAGCGCGAGGGCGATCGAACGCATGGTGCGCGAGTGGACCGAAGCCATCGAGCGCGACTACAGCCACCCCTGCGTGATCGTCTGGGTACCGTTCAACGAATCGTGGGGCGTGCCGAACCTGACCTCGACCCAGGCGCACCGCAATGCGGTCGAGGCCCTGTACCACCTGACCCGCACGCTCGATGCGACCCGACCCGTGCTCGGCAACGACGGATGGGAAGCCTCGGCCACCGACATCCTCGGCATCCACGACTACTGCAGCGACCCCGACGCGCTGCACGCGCGCTATGCCGTCCACGGCCCCGTCGGGGCGCTGTTCGACCAGCGCAGGCCCGGCGGGCGGATACTGACGCTGGACGGCTTTCCGCACCGCGGCCAGCCGGTCGTGCTGACCCAGTTCGGCGGCGTCGCCTGCGACTGCGACCCGGTGCAAGCGCGGCCAACCTGGGGCTATGCGCATGCGAACAGCCCGGAAGAATTCATCGCCCTGTACCGCCGCCTGCTGGACGCGGTCGGCGGGGCGACCATGTTCAGCGGCTTTTGCTATACCCAGTTCGCCGACACCTTCCAGGAAGCCACCGGACTGCTGCGCGCCGACCGCACGCCCAAAGTGCCGATCGAGCAGATATACCAGGCGACGATCAGGGCCAACTGCGGCGTGCAACGGCCGGAGGAAGTGCCCGAACCGGAGCCGGGGCCGGAACCGCTGCCTGACGACATCTGAACCTGCTTCCGCGCGGGCGCATTGCGCACTGCGCGCCAGGCTGGTCAACGCCTGTGGATTTCGCCACCGGACATGTGCACGCGGTCGCCGCTGCGGAAGGCTGGCGCCGCATCCTGGGTGACCACGCGGGTGCTGCCGTCGTCCATTTGCAGGGTGATCCGGTACACCCGGTCGCTGCTGGCGCCGATGGCACCCGCCGCGCCCGTGGCGCCGATTGCCCCTGTGGCAACTCCCTCGCTGCGCGGAACCACTTCGATCAATGTGACCACGCTGTTTGGCGCGGGCATGGCCTGGGCGCTTGCCGCCATCGGGTCGGCCGGGGCAGGAGTGGTGCCGGTCGTGGAAGCCTGGCTGGTGGCGCTGGCGCCGGCGCCGGCGCCGGCGGGCGGCATCCCGTAGCCATCGGTCGGCCGCTCGGGGTCGCTCACGCTCGCCGTGTCGCGGGTCTTCATGGTGTCCGATGCGCAGCCGGCCAGGCCAAGGGCCAACACGCCCGCCAGCAGCACGCTCTGTTCTAGTCGCTTCATGATCAATTCCTTTGTCTGAGTGTTTCCGGGTGTGCGTGACGATGCCGTGTGCCACTTCGGTAAGAGGCGCGAACGCAAGCGACGTTCCCCGTTACCGCCGGGTACGTGAGCCAGATCAAAGTGGATGAAGGGTGCGGCGCCTGCGCGGCCGCGGTGATACGGACCGGATCAGCCCGGGCGCGAGGCGCTTGCGCCCGGTGCGGGCAGGAAAGCCCAGCACAGGGCGCTGACCATGATGGCGGCATTGCAGTCGACCAGCCAGTCGGACAATGCGCCCACGCGGTAGGGCAGCAGGCTTTGCACCAGCTCGTCTCCCGCGCCCATCGCGGCCACGGTGAGCACCGCTTTCAGCGCGCGCGCGGATGGGCTTCCATTGCTGCCAGTGAACAGCAGTAAGGCCACGGTGCCGTAGGCCAAGGTATGCAGGACGATGCCGGACGCGTAGTGGCCGACCTCGGCCCGCGCGCCGGGAATCGAGCCCATGGCGACGATGGCGGCGTAAATGACAAGCGCCGCGGCGTAGCGGTGGCGCTGGAAGCGGGGCGAAAGGGCGAGCAGGGAAAACAGGGCGGGCATCGGCGGGCGCAGGCGTGGAAAGCGCCAACGATACCACGCCGCGTAGGCCCGTGCGTCCTGGCCCGGCTTGCGCCTGGCTTGCGCCAGCCCGGCCAGTCAGATGCTCAGTGCCGGCATGCCGTTCGCGTAACTGGCGTCGAAACAGCTTGCGCAACTCACGCAGAACAGATGGGCCACCCGCACCGTATGTTGCCGCAACACCAAGCGCAGGTGGGTGTGCAGGCATTTCGGACAGGTTTCGCGCACGGCCCCGAATGTCGCCGCGTTTTCGTGGCTGGGGTCGAGATTGTCGACGACGTCGACGCGATTCAGTTCGCTGAGAATCAGCTGGTCCTCGTTGGCCGCGTGGTGGCGGCGACCAGTTTTGATGAGGCCGGTTGTATGTGCAACCATTTCAATCGTGCGTTCAGTCATTCATTGCTCCGGAAGTTAGGGCCGGTCGATGTAAACCTGACAAAGGACTCTAATAATACTAGAAAGTCGCCGCGCTTCAAGCACTGGATGCAGGTCCGGCTAGACATGGATCAACCGCAGTGGAAACCGTTCGCCCAAAAAAATGCCCGCTGTGACAGCGGGCAAAACCCAAGATTATCGGGCCAAGAGACGAATTCGGAGTGGTGTGCCGCCGTCATCGGTCAGCACACCTGGCTGCAGCCACGCATATCGGTTGCATGTACAGCAGATGAATGAAGTATAGGCGGGCAATGTGACGGGGGTATGACAGTGCGCAAGCGATTGAACGTAGCACGGAACTTCGCCGGGGAGGCTTAGTCAGTATGCTCATGCGTTCTAATGATCGGGTTCGCTGTGAACCAAGCGGTCCGTCGGCTGAGGCCACAAACTACCGGGAAATACCTTGGGATGGTTTTTCGTTGCTATCTTGCTTCCATTGACAGCCCCGATTGCTGCGATGTGGTGCTTGCAGTGGCCTTTGAAGGATGGGCAACTTTGTTGGGGGGCGGTGGCATTCTGCGCAGCCGCAATGTACGAGATCGCTGTACCCGGCCGCGACGGACCGACTGTTTCAAACGAAACCGGCGGATACTTAAATGGCTGCTTCATCGTGCTGTTGACTGCCTCCGCACTTATTGCTGCTGGTGGGGCTCTGTTCCCAACAGCAATAAAGGTATCACTCGATAAACCATGGTTCAGGCACTACCAAGCGTTGGCTACTTCAGTCGTATTGACATCCTTGGCGGCGGGAGGTTATGCGGTGATACACTATGGACTGTTGAAGCCCTGACGGGAATGCTGGAGGCGCAGATGAGAACGTGGGTGAAGAATCATTTCATCGATCCACAACATGCGATGAGCACCATTTGGGGGTGTACTAGATTCTGTGTAAACGGGTTTTCGTTTAAGCCTGCGGAACCCGATCTTCAAACTGGATGGCGAAGCGGTTCAATGCAGCTTTCCAGTCCCGAATCGGCATCGTCCACTTCTTGCTGATGTTGTTGAGCGCAAGATAAAACAGTTTGCTGACGGCTTCATCGGTCGGAAAGGAACTGCGGGCCTTCGTGACTTTTCGCAGGCTCATATTAATCGATTCAATCGCGTTCGTGGTGTAAATCACCTTGCGGATTTCCGGCGGGTAGTCGAAGAACGGGATGATGCGAGCCCAGTTGCGGCGCCAAGACTGGCCTATTGGTTTATACTGTTTATCCCATTTCTCCTCAAATTCCGACAGCCTGAGTTCAGCCTCGTCTGCGGTGGCCGCGCTGTATATCAGCTTCAGATCGGCAGCCACTTCCTTCTGCACTTTCCAAGGCACGAAGTTAAGGCTGTTGCGTACCATGTGAACGATGCATAGTTGAACAGCGGCTTTCGGATAGACCGCCTCGATAGCGTCCGGGAAACCTTTCAAGCCGTCGACGCAGGCGATGAAGATGTCCTGCACTCCGCGATTTTTTAGCTCGGTAACGACCTGCAGCCAGAACTTGGCCCCTTCGGTTTGAGCGATCCACAGGCCCAGTACCTCCTTGTGGCCTTCCATGTTGACGCCGATGGCCAGGTAGACCGCCTTGGTGCGCACTGCGCCGTTGTCGCGCACCTTGACGTGGATGCAGTCGAGATACAGGATCGGGTACACGGCGTCGAGCGGACGGGCCTGCCAGAGCTTCACATCTTCGCTGACGGCGTCCGTGACGTTGGAGATGAGGGTCGGTGACACCTCGGCGCCGTACATCTCCTCCAGGTGGCTTTGGATCTCCCGCACACTCAGGCCGCGCGCGTAGAGCGAGATGATTTTATCGTCGAAGCCGGTCCAGCGTGTCTGGTGCTTGACGACGATCTGCGGCTCGAATGTTCCTTGACGGTCACGAGGAACATCGAGCGGCAGCGCACCAAAATCGCCCTTGAGCGTCTTGGTGCTATAGCCGTTGCGAGTATTGGCGGTGCCGTTGGTCACCTCACCGCTCTTGCCATGCCCCAGGTGGTCCGTCATCTCGACTTCCAGGGCGCGCTCCACCAGCATCTTGGTGAGCTGCTTGAGCAGCCCGTTTTCGCCGATCAGGTCCTCGGGCTTCTGGTAGTTGGCCAGCAGACTATCGGCCAGTTTGAGCAGTTCCGGATCGGGCTTGGCCCGCTTGTTACGCGTTGCAACGGTCATTGTTTCTCCTTGATGGCGGCAGTGTCCTGCCAAATGACCGTTTACACAAAATTATTTACACCCTCCACCATTTGTGTGGCCAGCCTGTCACTCGGAGCAATCGGCTGCGGACTTTTTCTCCTTGGCGTTTTTCTTGCTCCTTAGCGGACCACAACATCCCAGCTTTCCATCGTCCAGTATTAAGCCCGGCTTCGTGCCGCGAAATTCCGGTTTCCACGAACAAATAGCCGCAGCGTTGTCGGCAAGCTACTTAGGCGGACTTTGAATGCGGCAACACTTCTTCGCCGCTGTTGCCGCTGAACCTACTGTGTTCGTCCGCGACTTCGGGATAAAAAAAAGCCCGCTGATGAAAGCGGGCTTCAAACTATTTTCTTGGAGGAGAATAGTGGAGACAGGAGAGATTATGCTGCGTCGCCACATATTCGTCCAATTGTGATTTCAGATACCAGACATATTGTTTTTGAATATCTGTCTGCGGGGCCAACGTTACCTGCGTTCATCCCCCGACTTCAGGGCAAAAAAAAGCCCGCTGATGAAAGCGGGCTTAAAACTATTTTCTTGGAGGAGAATAGTGGAGACAGGAGAGATTATGCTGCGTCGCCATATATTCGTCCAATTGTCATTTCAGATGCCAGACATATTGTTTGAGAATATCTGTCCATGGGGCCAGCGTTACCCTTCCATCGAGCGGAACAAGTCGTCGCGCACGGTGGCCAGCTGGCCGCGCAGGTGGCCCAGCGTGTCGTGCGGGTGGCCGCTGGCCGACATCACCTGGGCGGGAATCTCCTGCGCCGTAAGCCGCAGCGAGCGGCCCTCGCTGGTCAGCGAGATGCGCACCTGGCGTTCGTCGTGCGGGTCGCGGTTGCGCGCCACCAGCCCATTGGCCTCCAGCCGTTTGAGCAGCGGCGTCAGCGTTCCCGAATCGAGGTAGAGGCGGGCGCCGATGTCCTTGACCAGGATGCCGTCCCGTTCCCACAGCACCAGCATCACCAGATATTGCGGATAGGTCAGCCCGAGCCGGTCGAGCAGGGGCTTGTAGGTCTTGGTCATCGCGTGCGATGCCGAATACAGTGCGAAGCAGAACTGGTTTTCCAGCGCGAGGGTATTGGACTGCTGCGCAGCCTGCTTCGAAGTGTTCATTCTTTCACCGGCACCGTGTAGTTGAGGGCAAGGCGGCCGCCATCGACATACATGGTCTGGCCGGTCATATAGGATGCGTCGTCGCTGGAAAGGAAGGCGGCGATGGCGGCCACTTCCTCCGGTTCGCCGCAGCGTCCCATCGGCGTGCGCGACAGTATCGTGTGGCGCGCCTCCGGGCTGGCCAATACCGCTTTCTTGGCCAGCTCGGTGAGGATGGTGCCGGGCCCGATGCCGTTGACGCGGATGCCATACTGGGCCAGGTTCAGCGCCATCACCTTGGTCAGCTGGTTGACGCCACCCTTGGACACCACGTACGGCACCTGGTTAGGGATCGCCAGCATCGAATTGACGCTGGACATATTGATGATGCTGCCCGAGCCGCGCTTGACCATCTCGCGCGCGGCGGCCTGGCCGCACAGGAACATCGACTTCAGGTTGATCCGCAGCACGCGGTCGAAGTCTTCCTCGGCGAGGTCGAGGAAATCGGCGGCGTGGGTGACGCCGGCATTGTTCACCAGGATGTCGACCTGGCCGAATTCCTTGAGTGTGGCGGCGATCATCGCGTCGACGTCGGCCTTCTGGCTGACGTCGGCCGCGAAGAAGCGCGCCGGCGCGCCGATGGCGTCGGCGGCATGCACGCCGTCCGGCTTGATGTCGACCATCATCACGCGCGCGCCTTCCTGCACCAGGCGCTGGGCGCACGCCAGGCCGATGCCCTGCGTCGCTCCGGTGATGATTGCTACTTTATTGGCTAATCTCATTTCTCTGTTCCAAGGTGTCGGGAAAACCGAATTGTAACCAGCCTGCCGCCAAAGCTACAGCACCACCGGATGGTCCGGCAGCTCGTTGTCGTTGCGTTCGCCGCCGGCCGGGAAATGCTGGTGCAGCAGCGCGTTGACCTGCCGGATCGCCGCCAGCGTGCTGTCGTGGAACTCGCCGCGCGCGAAGCCCTGCGTCATGGTCTGGCAAACGGCCTGCCAGGTCGGCGCGCCGATCTTGCGGCCGATGGCGCGGTCGCACACGATGTCGACCTTGTGCTCGGCCAGGTTCACGTAGATCAGCACGCCGCAATTGTCCTCGGTATCCCACACGCCGTACTCGGCGAACAGGCCGAGCGCGCGCTGCCGGTTCGTCATGCCGTCCCAGATGGCGTCGAACGGCATCGAGTTTTCGACGATCAGGCGCAGCTCGCCGCGGTGGCTGCGCTCGCCTTCGGTGATCGCCGCGCCGAGGTCGGCCAGGCTGTTGGTGGGGAAGGCCTCGCGCCCCACCGCCGCGGTGGTGCGCAGGTGGCGCAGCGCGCGCCTGAGCGTTTGCACGAATGATCCAGCCATTACCAGTCTCCCGAGGCGCCGCCGCCGTCAAAGCCGCCGCCGCCGCCCGAAAAGCCGCCGCCGCCGGAGCCGCCGCCATCGCCGAAACCGCCGCCCCCGAAGCCGCCGCCGGAACGGCCCACGTTGCTGAGGATGCTGCCGAGGATGAATCCGGTCGCGCCGCTGGTCCAGGCCCCGCGCGCCAGGCGCGAACGCCGGCGCGGACGGAAGATCGTCATCAGGACAAAGGCGCCGATCACCAGGATCGGGATCAGGCCGATGCCGCCTTCATCCTGCTGCGCCTGGCGCTGCGGCTGCTGCACCGGGGCAGGGAATAATTCCTTGTTGAGCAGGGTGGCGATCGCGCCCACGCCCGCCACCAGGCCGTCGTAATACTGTTCCTGGCGGAAGTGCGGCGCGATCACGTCCTGCAGGATGCGCTTGGACTGGGCATCGGTCAGCACGCCCTGCACGCCGCGGCCGGCCTCGATGCGCAGGCGCCGCAGCGCGGAAGGATTGTCCTTGGCTACCAGCAGCAGCACGCCGTCGTCGATGCCCTTGCGGCCCAGCTTCCACTGGTCGACCACGCGGATGCCGTACTGCTCGATCGCTTCCGGCTCGGTGGTCTTGACCAGCAGCACGGCGATCTGGCTGCCGCTCTTGGCCTCGTAGTCGGTCAGCACCGCTTCCAGGCGGCTGCGCTGGTCCGGCGTCAGCATGCCGGCCTGGTCGGTGACGTGGCCGGTCAGCGGCGGCACCGGCACGAACTGCGCCTGGGCGACGCCGGCCATGGCCAGCACCAGCATCATCGCCCACAGGAGGCGCAGCAGGGTCATGGCTTATTTGCCGAAATTGACGGTTGGCGCGGTGGAGATCGCTTTTTCGTTCTCGACGGTGAACGACGGCTTGACGTCATAGCCGAACACCATGGCGGTCAGGTTGGTCGGGAACTGGCGCACATGGACGTTGTAGTCCTGCACCGAGACGATGTAGCGCTGGCGCGCCACGGTGATGCGGTTTTCAGTGCCTTCCAGCTGAGACTGCAGGTCGCGGAAGCTGGCGTCGGCCTTCAGGTCAGGATACTTTTCGACCACGAGCATCAGGCGCGACAGCGCGCCGGACAGCTCGCCCTGCACCTGCTGGAACTTCTGGAAGGCTTCCGGATTGTTCAGCACTTCCGGCGTGATCTGGAAGCTGGTGGCGGCGGCGCGTGCGCGCGTGACCGATTCCAGCGTTTCCTTCTCGTGCGCGGCATAGCCCTTGACGGTGTTGACCAGGTTCGGGATCAGGTCGGCGCGGCGCTGGTACTGGTTGACCACTTCGCCCCACGCGGCCTTGACCGCCTCGTCCTTGGTCTGGAACTGGTTGTAGCCGCAGCCCGACAGCAGGGCGGCGAGCGCACAGGCCAGCAGCAGTTGCGACGCGCGCGTGAAACCGGTAAGTGTCATGATGTTTTCCTGGCAAGTTGTCGAATATATAAAAATAATACCCTAAAGATTTGAAAGTGTGCGTATAAATGCGCGCGCGCCGCTCGCGGTACAATGCCGGGTTTGCAACTGAATACGAAAGCCTGCCGTGAATTTCATCGATAAGCTGTCCGCCGCCTGGACCACCAACAACTCGCTGCTGTGCGTCGGCCTCGATCCGGACCTGTCCCGTTTCCCGTCCCACCTGCAGGGCCAGCCCGATGCGATCGTCACGTTCTGCAAGGCCATCATCGACGCCACCGCCGACCTGGCCTGCGCCTTCAAGCCGCAGATCGCCTACTTCGCGGCGCTGGGCGCCGAGGCGCAGCTCGAGCAAATCTGCCATTACCTGCGCAACAAGTACCCGCACATCCCGCTGGTGCTCGACGCCAAGCGCGGCGACATCGGCGCCACCGCCCACCAGTACGCGCGCGAAGCGTTCGACCGCTACGGCGCCGACGCCGTCACCGTCAATCCTTACATGGGTTTCGACTCGGTCGAGCCGTACATGGAATGGGCCGACCGCGGCGTGATCGTGCTGTGCCGCACCTCCAACGCGGGCGGCTCCGACCTGCAGTTCCTCGACGTCGGCGGCAAGCCGCTGTACCAGCACGTGGCGCGCCTGGTGGCCGAAAAGTGGAACCGCAACGGCCAGTGCGCGCTGGTGGTCGGCGCCACCTTCCCTGAAGAACTGGCGCAGGTACGCGCGATTGTCGGCGACATGCCGCTGCTGGTGCCCGGTGTCGGCGCCCAGGGTGGCGACGTCGAAGCCACCGTCAGGGCGGGCAAGACCGCCGGCGGCGCAGGCATGATGATCAACAGCTCGCGCGCCATCCTGTACGCGGCGCCGCAGGCGGGCGAGGACTTCGCCGCCGCCGCGCGCCGGGTTGCTATGGAAACGCGCGACGCCATCAACCGCTTCCGCGGCTAGGCGGGACGCGGTTTAGTACCGCGAAGGCGCGATCGACTCCGCGTAGTCGTACAGCGCCCCCAGGATATCTTCCGCGCGCTCGTCCGCATCCTCGCACAGCACATCGATCTCAGCGAACAGCTGCTCGATGGTGCGCGCACCCGCCGCGCCGTCGAACAGGCGCGCCGCGCGGTGCTCTTCCCACTGCTGCGCTTCCTGCTCCGTCAGCGTGCCGGGGAAGTTGCGTGCGCGGTAGCGGAACAGCAGTTCCGCCAGGCGCTCGTCCTCGAACGACGGCCGCATCTGCGCCAGCTTCGCAGGCTGCTCGGCGCGCAGCGAATCGAGCTTGCGGCGATCGTCGCGGCTGATGAAGCCGCCGTACAAATCCTCGTCCACATCGGTTTCCTGCGCTTGCCCGGGACGGTGGTAGACCTGTTCCCACACCAGCGCCAGGTCCGGCCCGCCGGCGGCGATGCGCGCATGCGCCAGGCCGCGTTCGATGTCCATCCCCCAGCGTTCGGCCATTGCAGGGCTCAGGGTCTTCAGGTTCCCGACCAGCATCGGCGACTTGTTCAGGTGGATGCTCTTGACCGGCAGCCGCGTCACGCCTTGCGGCAGGTCGGCGCTGCGGGTGAACATGCGCATGCGGATGGTCTCCGCGTCCAGCCCGAACAATTCGGACGGGTCGTGGCTGCAGTCCCACACCAGCACTTCGTTCTTGTTGGTCGGGTGGGTGCCGAGCGGCCATACCAGCCCGATGCAGCCACGCTCGGCCGGGAACATGCCGGTCACGTGCAGGAAAGGCTGGCGCGCTTCCGGCGCCAGGTGCAGTCCCATTTCGGACGCGACCTTGTCCTTCTTGTGCAGGCCGAGGCAGAAGTCGAACAGGCGCGGTTGCCGGTCGCGGATCAGGCGCGCCAGCGCGATGGTGGCGCGCACGTCGGACAGCGCATCGTGGGCCGCTTCGTGCAGCAGGCCGTTGGCCCTGGCCAGGTCTTCCAGCCGGAAGCTCGGGCGGCCGTCCTCGCGCAGCGGCCATTCGATGCCTTCCGGGCGCAGCGCGTAGGTCATGCGCACCACGTCGAGCAGGTCCCAGCGGCCGCAGTTGTTCTGCCACTCGCGCGCATACGGGTCGATCAGGTTACGCCAGAACAGGAAGCGCGTGACCTCGTCGTCGAAGCGGATCGTGTTGTAGCCGACGCCAATGGTGCCCGGCTGCGAGAACGCGGCTTCCACCGTGGCGGCGAACTTGTGTTCTGGGACGCCCCATTCGAGGCACTGCTGCGGCGTGATGCCGGTGATCAGGCAGGACTGAGGGTCGGGCAGGAAGTCCGGCGCCGGCTGGCAGTACAGCATGATCGGGTCGCCGATCTCGTTCAGGCTGGCGTCGGTGCGGATGGCCGCGAACTGCGCCGGCCGGTCGCGCCGCGGTTGCGCGCCGAAGGTTTCGTAGTCGTGCCAGAGGAAAGTGTGCGATGTCATGGGGCCTATTGTACCGGCCGGCGCGCGGCGCCGTGACGGCGGAATGAGTCAGAGGGCGACGCGGTTGCGGCCGGCCTGCTTGGCGCGGTACAGCGCCGCATCGGCGCGTTCGATCAGGGTGGTTTCGCTGGCGTCGCCGGCCAGGCAGGCCACGCCGAACGAACCGGTAATGTGCGGCAGGCCCTGGCGCATGTCCTGGAACACCACCACTTCCTGCAGGCGCCAGCACAGGCGCTCGGCCACCATCACGGCCAGCTGCTCGCCGGCGTCGGGCAGGATCACCATCAGTTCTTCGCCGCCGTAGCGTACCGCGAAATCGGTCGGGCGCAGGCCGGCCGACACTACGCCGGCCGCGGCGCGCAGGGCATCGTCACCGGCCGGGTGGCCGTGGGTGTCATTGAAGCGCTTGAAGTGGTCGAGGTCGATCATCACCAGCGACAGCGGGGTACCGCCGCGCTGGGCGGTGGCGACCATCCTCGGCAGCATGTCGTTCAGCCAGGCGCGGTTGTACAGGCCGGTGAGGCTGTCGTTGAGCGACAGCTGGCGGTAGAACTCGCCCAGCTTCTGGCGCCGCCGCAGCTGCGCATTGGCGGCGCGGATGCGGAAGGAGAGCAGGCGCAGCAGGTTGCGCGCGAGGCCGTTGCACTGGTCGATCAGGCGCCACACCAGGTCCGCTTCGATGACCAGCAGGTCCGAGTCCTCGCTGGCGCTGATGGCGAACAGGTTGGCGGTGTCGTCCAGCACGGCTTGTTCGCCCACGCTTTCGCCCGGCAAGACCTTGCTGACGGTGCCATCGCTCATCCCGCTGCTGGTGTCGGCGGCCACTTCCAGCGCGCCGCGCAGCACGATGTACATGCGCGCGCTGTAGCCGTCCTTGACCTGGGCGCCGTGCGGCAGGCGCACGATGGCGCAGCCCGCCAGCGCCTGGGACGTCGTGCGTTCGTCGCAGCCGTTGAACAGCTGCAGGTCGCCGACTTCGTAAGGGGATGCACCGAAGGTGCCGATCTGTTCCAACATGCTCTCTCGCTCGAATTGCGAAATACAATTCTGTTAAGAAACGAATGATATCCCAACTGCATGTTCAACAGGCAGCTGGCGCTCTCGAAACAACAGTGTTTCAATAGCGGGATTCACATTTTTGAAATTTTCCATGTCTTTTATCGATGCCCTCGGGCGCGAACACCAGGCGGCGCCGGACGCGCGCATCGTGTCGCTGGTACCGTCCATTACCGAATTGCTGTGCCACCTGGGACTGGCGCCGCAGCTGGTGGGGCGTACCGGTTTCTGCATCCACCCGGCGGAGGTGGTGGCGTCCATTGCCAAGGTGGGCGGCACCAAGGACGTCAACATCGGCAAGATCCGCGCGCTTGCGCCGACCCACCTGGTGGTCAATATCGACGAAAACGAAAAGCCGACGGTCGATGCGCTGGCCGAATTCATCCCGAACGTCGTCGTCACGCACCCAGTGGCGCCGGAGGACAACCTGGCGCTGGCGCGGCTGATGGGCGGTGTGTTTTGCGCGGACGCGAAGGCCGAAGCGTGGTGTGCGGAATTCGAGGCTGAGCTGTCGCTACTGCGCGCAATGCCGAAACCGCTGCCGCAAACTGTGCTGTACTGCATCTGGCAGGATCCGTGGATGAGCATTTCGGGCGATACCTATATTGCGCGCATGCTGGCGGAGATCGGCTGGCAGGTGCCGGAGCTGGGCAGCGCGCGTTATCCACAGTTCGAATGGTCGGATGAACTGGTGGCGGGCATCGACGGCGTGCTGCTGTCGACCGAGCCTTACCGCTTTACCGAGGCGCACGCTGAGGCGCTGGAAAAACAGATCGGCAAGCCGGTGCGGCTGGTGGATGGGGAAATGATGTCGTGGTACGGGAGCCGGGCACTGGCGGGGTTGCGCTATCTTCGGGCGCTAAGCAGCGAAGGGTTATAGGCAGGCGCCATTCCTGACATCGATCAAGGACTTGTACAGCTAGT
>NZ_QYUP01000026.1 GCF_003590855.1 Massilia cavernae | reverse complement strand
CCGTCACGCCGGATACATCCCACATCGGGCGGCCGTCGAAGTTGCCGACCCAGACGCCGACCGTGAACCGGTCCGAATAGCCGACCGCCCAATTGTCGCGCATGTCCTTGCTGGTGCCGGTCTTGACCGCCGCCCAGTAGGTGGCCGCCAGCTCGTTCCTTAATCCGAAGGAGGGCGCGCGTGCGGCGGGATCGGCCAGGATGTCGCCAACGATGAAGGCGGCGCGCGCGTCGAACACGCGCTGCCGGGCCTCGGCCGCGCGCCGGGTAAACGCCGGGCTGCCTTGCATGCCGCCGCTTGCCATCGTGCGGTAGGCGTTGGCAAGGTCGAGCAGGCTGACTTCGGCGGAGCCCAGCGCCAGCGAAGGGCCGTAGTACGATGCCGGCTCTGCCAGGCTGCGCAGGCCGAGCTCGCGTAGCCTGGCGTGGAAGCGGTCGACGCCCGTGAGCATCAACGTCCGCACCGCGGGAACGTTCAGCGAACTGGCCAGGCTGGTGCGCAGGCTAACGTAGCCCTTGAAATCCTTTTCGTAGTTGTGCGGGACGTAAAAGCCGGAAGCAGTGCCGATGCCGAGCGGCGAATCGTCCAGCACCGACGCTGCGGTGAGAAGGCCGCGTTCGATCGCCAGTCCATAAAGGAAAGGCTTGAGCGTGGAGCCAGCCTGGCGCAGCGCGGCCACACCGTCGACTTCCGTATCGCCGGCGTTGGCGACGTAGGCCAGCACGTCGCCGCTTGCGTTGTCGAGTACGACCAGCGCGCCATCGCCGACGTTGCGCCCGCCCAGTTCCGCCAGTCGTCGCCTCAACGCCTGCTGCGCAAAGCGCTGCAACGGTGCGTCGAGCGTACTGCGCACCGCGACCTTGCCAGGCTTGAGCAGCATGCGCGCGACCGGGCCGGCGCCGCCGTGCGCCTCGACGTCCGCCGGGCGGCTCAGCGCCTTGTCCACCTCCCATGTGATTCCCTCGCACGCTTCCGCCATCTTCATGCTGGCGGCCAGCGCGCACGCGCGGCGGGCCACCACGGCGGGGGTGGCAGACGGCGCGCGCACCAGGCTGGCGAGGATCACGGCTTCGGTCATGCCAAGCCCGGAAGGCGCCTTGCCGAACAGCCGCGCGGACGCGGCGCCGATGCCGCGCAGCTCGCCGCGATAGGACACCAGGTTCAGGTAGGCCTCCATGATCTGGCCCTTGCTCCATGCTGCCTCGAGTTCGCGCGCCGCCAGCGCCTGGTCCCATTTCTGGTCCAGCGTGCGCCCGCCCCGGCCCGGCTGCAGCGTTGCATCCAGCTGCGCAGCCAACTGCATCGTCAACGTGGAAGCGCCGCGAGGACGGGTGCGGAACAGGTTGTCCCAGGCCGCCTGCCCGATCGCCTTGACGTCGACGCCGCTGTGCTCCATGAAGCGCTGGTCTTCGGCCTGGATCAGCGCCTGCTGCACGGCCGGCGAAATGTCGGCGAGCGCGATCCAGCCGCCGCGGCTGGCCGTCATGTCGGTGCGCAGCGATTCGATGGGCGTACCGTTCCGGTCCAGCAGCACCGATTCGGATGCGCGGTGCGCCGCGCGCACCTGCGCCAGCGTCGGCGCCGCTGCACTGGCGTCGAAGGCCAGCGCCAGCAGTACGGCGCTTATTCCCAGCCGGATCACGGCTTCACGGCCAGCGCCGCATTGGGCAGCTCGCCGAACATGCCGGGGTTGTACATCGCCTCGGCCCGGGTAGGCGGCAACGAGAAGCGGCCGGCGTTATTCAGACGCACGGTGTACTCGACCCGCCACTTCCCTTTCGGGACGAACTCGTAGTACGAGCGGAATGCTTCGTTGCTGCGCTCCTGAAACGCCGGCCACACCCAGCCTTCCTGCACTTCGCCGGCAGACTGGATGCGCGAATCGCGACCCAGTCCCGATCCCAGCACGGTTGCGCTGGCGGGAATCGGATCGTCGACCACCACCCAGGTCATGTCCGACTGGGCTTCGAGGTCGAGGCGCACGCGGTAGACGTCGCCGCGCGACCACGCATTCGCATCCTTGCGGTCGACCGGCGTGATGGTCTTGGTCATGCGGAAGCCGGCGAAGAGCGGCTCCTTCAGCGGAATCGCGGCGAGGCTTTGCACGGTCACCCAGGGCTTGCCGCTTCCCTTGTGCGCAATCGCCAGGTCCTGCATGCCGGCCGGCCACGGGAACGCAAGCTCCAGGCCTGCGTTAGCTTCCTGCGCCGGCCATGCCGCGCTGCGCTCGTCGCCCGCAAGCTCGCCGGTTGTGGTTCCTGTCACCGGCTGCGATTCGAAGGTGGCCGAGAATTTGTCCATCGCGAGCACGCCCCATGCGTTGGCCACCGTCGTGGACCAGCGGCCCTTGTGCTGGCGACCCAGCGCACCGCGTGCCATGCGGCCCATGTCCGGCTGCCATTTCGGGTTGTCCATCATGGCCAGCAGCAGGCGGTTGGCGTTGGTATCGGCCGACATCATCAGCCACCACCAGCCGTCCTGCTGCTCGGTGGAAAAGCCCATGGTGGTGCCCTGAAGGTGCAGGCGCGCCCGCAGCACGCGCTCCGCATCAAGCATCCATGCAGCGCTGCCGGCCAGCTGCGGGTTGCGCTTCATCGCCAGGTACCAGTCGATCACGGCGCCGGTCGGCCACAGGTTGGGCGTGACGCTGAAGGAGCCGAGCAGGTCGGCGCTGAGCGGGGCTTCGCGCGACAGCGCCTCCAGCGCGGCGACCTTGCGCACGGCGAGGTCGGCGGTGGCGAGCGGCGAGCCGCGCGTCACGGTGCCGCGCACGAATCCGGACAGGCCTTCGCGCATGCGCTCACGGAGCTCGTCGGGGACGGCGTAGCCTGCTTCGCCGGTGACGCTCAGCACGTACGCGGTCAGTGCGTCGGAGCCCTTGTCCATCAGCGTGAAATACTTGACCAGCCCGTCGCCGTCCAGGTGGGCAGGCAACGCCTTGACGTGACGCTCCCACAACGCGCGGTCGCGCAGCGCCACCGCGCGCGAGGTCACCTGCTCGAAGCAGGTGTAGGGATAGGCCTGCATGTACTCGCTCACGCCGGGCATGTTCTCCGCCAGCCGTGCCGCCAGTTTCGCCACGATGCCGCCCTGCCCCGCCAGTGCATCGGCAGGCATTCGCACGGGGATGGCCAGCGGCTGGTCAAGCTGCGCCAGCGTAGCCTGCACGGTACGCTCCGGCACCGCGCTCTTTACTTCCTGCTGGCTGCGCACGGTGTCGGCGGCGCCGTCCGCCCTCGCGCTGGCTTCCCACGCCAGCTTGCGCGCGCCGGCCGGCACCGTGTAGTCCCAGCCGACTTCGCGCGATTCGCCGGCGGCCAGCGTGACGGTTTGCGCGGGAAGCGCCACCGCGCGCGCGCCGTCGGCCGCGACCGACACACGCAGTTCGCTGGTCAGGGTGCGGTCCGATGCGTTGCGCAGCGTGTAGCCGGCGCGGAAGGAATCGCCCTGGCGGGCCAGCTGCGGCAGGCCGGAAAGCAGCATCAGGTCCTGCGTGCTGCGGATCTCGGTGCGGCCGGTGCCGAACTGCCCCGCGCCGGCGCTGGCAACCGCCACGATGCGGAAGGCGGTCAGCGAATCGTTCAGTGCAACCGTTACCGACGCCTCGCCTTTGGCGTCGAGCTTCACCGTGGCCTTCCAGAACAGCAGGGTATCGAACAGCTCGCGGCCGGAGGAACGCCCGCCTCCGCCGCCCGCAGCCACCGCCTTGCGGCCGAAGTGGCGCTTGCCGATCACCTGCATCTGCGCGGTCGCGGTAGTCACCTGCAGGCCACGCTGCTGCATCATGGTCTCGAGCAAATCCCAGCTGGCGTTCGGCATCAGCTCCAGCAGGCCGGCATCGACCGCCGCCAGCGCAACCTCGGCGCCGGCCGGCAGCACCTTGCCGTCGGCGCGACTTACCTTGACCGTCACCTGCGCCTTTTCGCGCACCTTGTAGACCTGGCGGTCGGTGCCGACCTGCACCTTGAGTTCGTGCGCCGCCCAGCCGACCTTGATTGGCGCAATGCCCAGCTTGTAGGCCGGCTTGCCCAGGTCGACCAGCGCCGAGGGCTGCACGCCCGCCACGCGGCCTCGCACCACCAGTGCCGACACGAACACGTTGGGCGCGTAGCTTCCCTTGACCGGGATCGAGAAGCTGCGGTTGTCGCCCTTCAGGCGGCGGATGTAGGTGTCGATGACGCCTTCGCGTTCGACCGTCACCAGCGCGGTAGCCTCGCGGAACGGGCTGCGCACCTGGAAGGTGGCGGTTTCGCCCGGCTCGAAGCGCTTTTGCGAGGGGAGCATGTCGATGCGGTCGTTGTCGCTGACGTCGAACCAGCTGTCCTTGCTGCCGGCGACCCACACGTCGGTGTGCGTTACCGCCGCGCGCTGCTGGGCGTCGGCGCTGCGCGCGCGCACAATCAGGCTGCCCTCCGCCGGCGACTTCGCCTCGCAGAACAGCATGCCGCGCTGGTCGGTAACGCCTTCGCAGGCCTGTCCGAGCCGCTTCACTTCTCGCTGGCTCTCGTAGGCGTAGAAGCCGCCCAGCAGGCGGCGCCGGTGCGAATACACTTCGCTTTGGAACAGGTCCACGCTCACAGGCGCCCCGGCGACCGGCTTGCCGGCCACGTCCAGCACCAGCGCCTGCAGGCGCAGCGCGTCCTTGCTCTGCATCCAGCCATCCGGTTTGATTCCGACGACAACAGCGGAAGGCCACAGCGGCACCGTGGTGGACACCGTCTGCGTTTCGCCATTCGGATCCTGGTAGGACATCTCGGCGTGCAGGTCCTGCGGGGTCGCCACAGCCGGCATCTTGTCCAGCACCACGCGTGCACCGCCCCCCTTGTCCAGGCTGACCTCCTGGGTGCGCAGCGAACGGGTTTCCGCCGCCCCGCCTTCCGCCTCCGCACCTTCATCTTCGTCGTCATCCCCGCCGTATGCGCTGGCGATTCCTTCCTTTATGTCGCCCGCGGCGAAGCGGAAACCGTCGTAGTCGTCGAACGACACATGGCGCGGCCCCACTGTGCTGCGCAGCTTGACGGGCGCGTAGGCGGCGCCACCGCCTGACAGGTAGTTCAGTTGCAGGTCGAGCGGAAGCGAGGCCGGCGCAACCGCCGGCATCGCAGGTCCCTGCACGCTGCCCTTCATCAGCGGGATGCGGAATTGCTCGACCCGGAACGAACCGGATACGCGGCCGCCCAGCATGACTTCGTAGGTGCCGAGCTTCGCGCCTTCAGGGATCTTCCAGTCGCCGGCCGACGTGGCATTGGCGCTCCAAGATAGCGGCAGCTCGAACTTCTCGTCGGTGCCGACGTGGGTGATGTAGGCCTTGGCCGGGCGCTGAGCATCACCCTTCCCTACCGTCGCGAGTCCGGCGCGCGTATGCCTGCGCAGGAAGTGCTTCATGTGCACCGTCTCGCCTGCGCGCAGCAAGGTGCGGTCGAACACCGTCGCGGCGATGACGCTGTCCGCCCCGTGCCATTCGGTCGGCACGTTGAAGCGCCACACCTCGATGCCGCGGTTCCAGTCCGACAGGGTAAAGGTCATGTCGCCGCCCAGGCGGGCGCTAATGAAATAGCGCTCGCCCTGCTTGCAGCGCGAGCGGATCTCCTTGCCGATGCGGGCGACTCCGTTGCGGTCGGTGGCGCCGGACCACAGTTCCTTGCCGGCGCAGTCGCGCACGGCGACCTTCGCGCCGGGCGCCGGCCGGCCCTTGTCCAGCGTGGTCACCCACACCAGCGACGACTCGGCGCCGTGCTTGAAGTGCGCCGCCAGGTTGGTCACCAGCGCCGCCGTGCTGACGTACGCGGTCGCCTTTTTATCCTTGAGTACCGTGCCGAGGCGGGGACTCGCCAGTTCGACGACGTAGAAGCCCGGCTGCTTGAGCGGGATGCCGATCACTTCGAACGGCTGGCGCCCGCGTGCGCGCGGCAACGAAAACTGCTCGGCGCCGCCTGCCGCGCCAAGCATGGAACGGTAAAGGGCCTTCCCTTCCAGCTCGGGCAGGTCCCAGCCGCGGCCACCCGACATCGCCGCCAGCCACTTGATGACCTGGCCGTCCTCGTTGTCGGCGACGCGCAGAATCGCGCCTTTCACTGGTGCCGGCGAGTGCACCGTAGCATCGACGATTTTCGCCTTCAGGCCACGCTCCACATTGCGTACCGTGACCGGCAGCAGGCGGTCGCCGCGCGCCTCCAGTATGCCGAAGCGGGCCGGGAACTTGACCAGCGGCGGAGCGCGGTCGGTGGCTACGCCAGCGGCAAGAGAACCGCGATTGAGGAGCGTCCGCCCCGCGTCGTCTTTCAGGCCGGGCGGCAGGGCCAGGGTAAACCGGGTGTTCTCGGGGAATGGCCCCTTGAAAGTCACGTCGTCCACGTAGCCGGACTTCGACGCCTCAACCGCTGCACGGAAAACGTCGCCACTTGCCGAGGTCAGGGTGATTTCATTCGCCTCCTTCACCGGTATGGGGGCGCTGAAGCTTAGTTGTATCGGCAGGAAGGGGATGCACCCGGCCTTCGGAGCGGTGCGCTGGCAAGAGAAGCTGGCGACGAAATCCTTGCGGGTGTCGAACCACAGCTTCTGGTCGGTGGCGGTGGCGACGCCTCCCGGCGTAGCGATGCCCTTGCCCCAGCCTAGGGTCACGTCGGCGCCGGCAGGTAGCGTGCGCGCGCACTGGAGCACCACGATCGCCGCATCGCCGCCTTTTTCAGGCTGCCGTCGCTGGTGTTCCTTGACGAATGCCTTACGCTGGGCAAGCACCTTGTCGCGCTCCTGCCCGTGCAGCACGCGCACGGCGATACGTTCGTTGATTCCCTCGGCGCGGCACCATGCATTGGGCTGGATCGAGTCCTCGCGCACCGCCGCGTCGAGGGAAAGGACGAACATCTGGTTTTCGTCGATGACGTATCCCTCGCGCGGCATGCTGCGCACGATGGATGGCCCGCCGGTATCGAGCGAGAACTGGACATCGCCGACCAAAGGTTTTCCGGCCAGGTCGGCCTGGCCGGGGCGAAGCGTGAAGCGGCAAGCCACTCCGCCGGGGAGGTCACGCGCGAAGTCGTACACCCAGTTGCGGGTGTCGATCCAGCGGCCCTTGCCCTGTTCCGGGCAATCGACGGTGAACGGGTCGGCCAGCCGGATGTCGCCGAACGGGATCATATCGGCGGAAAAGCGCGCGGCAACCTGCCTGATCTTCTTCACCGTCCCGGTGGGGGAAAACGATTCGACGGTGGTTTGCGCCGCGGCCGGCAAGAGTGCGGCCAGGCACAGGTACAAGCCGGCCACCATGATCTTCATTATGCGCATCGGGTCTCCGTAGCGGCGGACTACGTGCAAAAATTGCACGAAGCAATCATGCTGCCACGGCAACTTTGACAACGCAATGCGAATTCGCAGCTATTTTTTGAGCCCGCGCGGCGTGGCTCAGACCAGCCGTCCATCCCATGGATCGGCGATTATGCACTTTGGGTAATCGATACCTCTCAGCGCGCGAAACCGCAGGCGGTCAGGCGTCGGCGACGTAGCGCAGTCCGATCTGTTCGCGGATGGTGTCGAGCACGCCCATCAGCGCCAGCGTTTCGTCCAGCGTCATGTGCGGACTTTCGAGCAGGCCTTCGCGCAGGCAGCGGCCCGCTTCCACCGCTTCGTAGGCGTAGCCGTTGCCCACATACGGCGTCGGCACGGTGCGCGAGCTGCCGTCCTCGTGCGACACGCTGATCGACTTCGCGCGGTGGAACATGGTGTTCATCCGTACGTGGCCATGCTGGCCCGATACGGTCAACTCGGCCGGCGTACGTGCGCGGATCGAGCAGCTGCACACCGACATGGCGCCGCCTTCGTGCACCATGACGAAGCCGGTCTGCACGTCGACGCCGGTGGGGCCGATTTCGGCCTGGGCCCGCACCGAGCTGACCGGTCCAAGCAGGGCGGCCGCTATCGACAACGGATAGATGCCGAGGTCGAGCAGCGCGCCGCCGCCGAGTTCAGGGTTGACCAGGCGATGGTCGGGATCGACGTCGGCCGCGAAGCCGAAATCCGCCGTCACCTGCACCGGCGCGCCGATCTCGCCGGACGCGATGATGCGCTTCACTTCATCCAGCGCGGGCAGGAAGCGGGTCCACATCGCCTCCATCAGGAACAGCTTTTTCGCGCGCGCCAGCGCCACCACTTCCGCGGCTTCGCGGCGGTTCATCGCAAACGGCTTCTCGCACAGCACGGCCTTGCCGCCGCCCAGCGCCATGATCGCATTGGCCGCATGCGCGGTATGCGGCGTGGCGATGTAGATGATGTCGACGTCCTCGGCATCGGCAATCGCCTGGTAGGAACCGTGGCAGGCCTCCATCGGCAGGCCGAACTCCGAACCGAACGACTCGGCGCTAGCGACGTTGCGCGAGCCGACCCGCGTCAGCACGGCGCCCGGCGTGTCCTTCAGCGCGGTGGCAAACGCACGCGCGATCTTGCCGGTTCCGAGTATTCCCCACCGCACCAGGTCAGTCATCGCAAATCCTTTCAGTTGTGGCCATCTATTGTGCCGCCAGGCGCTTCGGCCTGAAGACGGCGGTGTCGGCGTAAAAGGCCTGGTCCTGCCCATCCCACCAGCCAGGGATCCCCAGCACCGGCAGCGGCGTGAACGACGCTGTCGTGAGGCTTCCTGCGGCCAGTTCGCCCGCGACCTTTCGGTCAATCCATGCGCGCTGCTGGTCCGGCGCGAGATTGAAGTATGCAGCATCCGCCGTTACCACGCGCGTATGCGCGGTGATCGCCTTGCGCGGCGCTGCCAGCTTTTCCATCAGCGCGTGGCCGAACAGCCACAGCTGGGCATCGTTCCCGAACTGGGCGCGGCGCTCGAACAGTGCCTCGGTCCAGCGGTGGCCGCGCAGCGCGTCAACCAGCGCCTGCGCTGCCAAAGTGTCGCGCACCACCAGCAGGGCCGCGTTTTCGTCGAAGATGGTGGCGGCGTCGCGCGCCGGCCCGCGCGACTTGCCCACGCCAGCCAGCGCGATCTGCGCCGCCTGCAGCGCGTTCAGCTGCCGCTTGATGCGCGGGAACGTTAGCCATACCAGGCCGTTGAAGAAGTCGTGCAGGTTGTCGCGCGTGGGCACGCAGCCGGTGGCGCCGATGAACTCCTCGTAGGCGCGGCCTTCCGGCAGCGCCTCCTGCGGCACGAAGCGCAACGGCATCCCGGCGCCGTTGGCCAGCGCCAGCCCCTCGGCGCCGGCATTGAGCGC
>NZ_QYUP01000025.1 GCF_003590855.1 Massilia cavernae | reverse complement strand
GTGTCGATGAACAGCTCGTTCTCGTTGTCGAAATAGGGTTCCAGGTAGCAGCGGATGGCGTCCGACAGCGCGGTCTTGAAGCGGTTCATCAGCTCATAGCGGCCATGGGCGTAACTGAAGAAACAGCCATAACGGATCGCCATTGCAGCCTCCTCTTTGCAATACGCCAACGGGCGCCCCATCGACGACTCTAGCAAGCTCGACGTTCACGGCCTTGTGCGTGCACAAGGCACACCGGCCGCTGCAAGCCGCCGGTCCGGCATGCGCAAACTCAGGCATAATCGAATGAGACGACCGTACTATTTTTCAATAAATTTGGATTAGAGACGCGAATGAAAGCCGTTGTGTGCAAAGCGTGAGGAATGCCGGACAGCCTGGCGGTCGAAGAGTTGCCGGACCTGGTGGCGGGGCCGGGCCAGGTGGTGGTGGACGTCAGGGCGGCGGGAGTCAATTTCCCCGACGTGCTGATCATCAGAATTGCTCCGAGAAACCCTGTACTTCAGGGCAGGGAGTGAAAGGAGCCGGGCGCGAAGCGCCCGCAGCCGTCCAAGTGAAAAAATGTTTTGAACTTTGGTGTTGGTCCACGGTCAAATTTCATAAGTGCTTCAGTATGCGATTACGCGCTGGGGCATGATTTACTCGTACCGCTTTTTCCAATCCGCAGTCGCCTTAGGCGAGGTCGAGAGATATCCTGCGAATTGAATAAGAAGCTGGGCTCTTTCAGTCCGGCTTCCGTCTGGGGCATCAGACGCCAGCAGTGGGAATCCCCTTTCGTTCACGAAGGGGAGGATGTCAACCAGGGCAAGTGCCAGTTCACTCGCGCCGGAGCTGCCGTTCACACCGGGGAACGAACTGTCCGGCGTGATCCGCGAGGTCGGGCCGGACGTGGCCGGGTTCAAGGCGGGCGACAAGGTGATCGCGTTCACCTCGCACGGCGCGTTCGCGCAGCAGGTGGTGGTGCCGCAGCAGGCGCTGATGCCTGTGCCGCCGGGGATGGACTTCGACACGGCGGCGGCGATCACCCTCACCTACGGCACCTCGCATCACGCGGTGGTCGACCGCGCTGTGCTGAAGGAAGGCGAGACCATGCTGGTGCTGGGCACGGCCGGCGGCGTGGGACTGGCGGCCATCGAGATCGGCAAGGCGCTGGGCGCGCGCGTGATCGCGGCGGCTTCGTCGGAGGAAAAGCTGGCGGTGTGCCGCGAGCATGGCGCGGATGTAACGATCAATTATGAGACTGAGGATTTGCGCGAAGCGGTCAAGGTGGCGACCGGGGGCAAGGGGCCGGATGTGATTTACGATCCGGTTGGGGGGAAGTTTGCCGAACCGGCGTTCAGGTCGATCGGGTGGCGCGGGCGGTACCTGGTGGTGGGGTTTGCCAATGGGGAGATTCCGAAACTGCCGTTGAATCTCATGCTGCTCAAGGGCGCGTCGCTGGTGGGCGTGTTCTGGGGCGAGTTTGCGAAACGTGAGCTGAAGGCGAATATGGCGGCGATGCGGCAGTTGATGGGGTGGATGGCGGAGGGGAAGGTACGGCCGCATATCTCCGCATGCTACAAGCTGGTAGATACGGCGCAAGCGTTAAACGACATGGCCGCACGCAAGGTAACTGGCAAAGTCGTTATTAATCCGTAGGGCGGATAAGCGAAGCGCATCCGCGTGCAAGCGTCACGTTGACGCATGCACGCGGAGGCGCTCTTCGAGCTTTTCCGCCCTACGAAGGTTTCGATTCGGGTCTGAAAAAATTTATCACATCCGCCTGCTCGCGCGTGCGTTTAAACGGCGGTAGGCTTTGCCACACACGCCGCCCATACGACTTCGAAATCACACGCGGATCGCACAGCATCAACACCCCGCGGTCGGTCTCGTCTCGTATCAAGCGCCCCGCGCCCTGCTTTAGATTGATGATCGCCTCCGGCAAGGTGTGGTGCATGAACCCATTCATGCCCTGCTTTTCCATCACATCGATGCGCGCCGCCAGCACCGGGTCGTCCGGCGGCGAGAACGGCAGCTTGTCGATGATGACCAGCGACAGTGCGTCGCCGCGCACGTCCACGCCTTCCCAGAAACTCTGGCTGCCCACCAGCACCGCATTGCCCGCCGTGCGGAAGGAATCGAGCAGCTCGGTGCGTCCACGCTCACCCTGCACGAACAGCGGGAAGTCCAGCCCGCGCGCAGCGAACTCCGTGCGCAAACGTTCGGCCACATGCTTCACCGCGCGAATCGTCGTGCACAGGAAGAAGGTGCGACCACCCGCCGCCTCGATCACCGGCAGTGCGCAGTCGACCACCGCATCGGTGTAGCCGAAGGCATTAGGTTCGGGCAGCCCGGTCGGCACATACAGCAATCCCTGCTGCTCGTAGTTGAACGGGCTTGGCCAGGTCCTGGCTTCTTCGCCGGCCAGGCCCATCTGGTCGGAGAAGTGCTTGAAGTCGTTCTTCACGGCCAGCGTCGCCGACGTGAAGATCCAGCTGCGCGGCGTACCTTCACGCTGGTTGGAGAAAATCGGCGCGATCGACAACGGCGTCTTGTGCAGCTGCAGCGCGGACGAAAACGCCTCCACCCACAATACCGACTGGTCGCCCTCGACCACTCTGCCCTTGGCGTCGGGTTTCCACGCATCGAGCGCCGCGCCCAGTTCCACCGCGCGCACGCGGCACTGCTCGATGGATTCGGCGCGCTCGGCCTGCCCTTCCAGCACGTCGATCATTTCGGCCAGCTTTTCCTTGAGCGTATCGAGCGACGGGAAGAACTCGGACGACGGCGTGATCTGCGCCAGCGCGAGGCGCATGATGTCCTGCGGGAAGGCCAGGCGCAAGTCGCGCGCGGCCTTTTCGACCACGGTGACCACCTTGGCCCAGTCCGGGCCGCCGCGCGCGTGCGCCAGGCCTTCGGCCAGCACATCGCGGCACAGCTCCAGCACCTGCGAGGTCGATACGCTCTGGCCGAAGAACAGCGTGGCGGTGTCGGGCAGCTGGTGGGCTTCGTCGAAGATGATGGTATTCGCCGACGGCAGCAGCTCGGCCACGCCGGTGTCCTTGAGCGCCACGTCGGCGAAGAACAGGTGGTGGTTGACCACCACCACGTCGGCCTGCTGGGCCTCGCGGCGCGCCTTCATCACGAAACAGTCCTGGTAGTACTGGCACTCCGCGCCCATGCAGGTGTCGCGGGTTGAGGTCACCAGGTTCCAGATCGTGGCGTTCTCGGGCACCTTGGTCAGTTCGGCCTTGTCGCCCGAGCTGGTCATCTTGATGAAGCGCGACAGCTCGCGCAGGTGACCGACGTCGTCGCGCGAGGTCAGGCGGCCGTTGTTCAGTGTGCGTTCGAGGTGGTAGTGGCAAACGTAGTTGGAACGGCCCTTGAGCAGCGCCACCGACACCAGGTGCGCGCGCGCGCGGCGGCGCACGGTCGGGATGCTAGCGCATGAACAGCTGGTCCCTGCACGGTTCTTGGGCCGGTCGAGATGATCGTCTTGCCGCCCACATCAGCGCCGAACCAAGGTTAAAGGCGAAGGTCTGCCGGTGGCCGGTGCCGGCCATCGGCGATTTCAAGGGTCTTAGTGGTCGCGCCGATGGCCTCGCGATCGACTTGGCCATTCTCGGTTTGCCGAGCGGCGCGGGCTGAACTTGGCCGACACGAAGGCGAAGCGGAGCCTCCGCCGGAGCAGGCGGTCGATCTCGGCGTCAGTCCTTGCCTGCTGGGACGGCCGGGAATGGGCGCTATTGCCGGTTCGCCTTCAGGCGAGGCCGGGACTGGAGTATGCTCGTCAAAATGGATGGCAGCAGGTAAGGCGAAGGCTAATCAGGCCGGGACGTCCGGAACCAATTGCATTTTCAGCAGGGTGATGTGGTCTTTCAACTGCAGTTTACGCTTTTTCAGGCGGCGCATCTGCAACTGGTCGCTATGCCCGTCCTCGGTCAGCCTGTTTATGACCGCGTCCAGGTCGCGGTGTTCCACGTCGAGTTCGACTAGGCGGCGCTGGATTTCTTGGACATCGGTCATGTGTGGCGTTCCCAACGGTTTGTTTCAGAACTGCTAAGGTTGCAGCACGCTTGGAGCGCCATGCATACAATTGGATACAAATGTTTCGGGCGGACAACGATAACGGCTTGCAACATCTGACCTTCCCGGTGCATAGTTTAATCTACACAGACGTTGCCGCCAACATAGATCGACCCGCAAGCCCCGTAATTGCGGCTGACGCAGCCAGGAAACAACTGACGAGATGAGTTCATACAGGATCGAAGCCGGCACCGCCCAGCATATCGGCAGCCGGGCCCAGCAGAATGACCGCGCCGCCCTGTTCAGCGGCGCGCGCGCACCGGGTTATGTGCTGGCCGTGCTGGCCGACGGCCAGTCGGGTGGCCCCATCGCGCCCGAGCAGGTGCTGCACACGGCCAAGCTGGTATTCGACGAATTCAAGCCGGGCGACAGCACCAGCGTCGAGCGCCTCGAACAACTGCTGCGCGACATCGTGCACGAGTCCCATTTGGTCATCAAGATGAACGGCGTCACCACCGGCACCGAACCGCACTGCAGCTTTGTCGGGCTGGTCATCACGCCCCAGGGCCAGGCCGTGTGGGCCCACGTCGGCGATTCGCGCCTGTACCGCTTTGCTGGACGTCAGTGCCAGGCGCGCACCAGCGACGCCGCCTACCTGCAGCACCTGCTGGACACCACCAGCCTGACGCCGGACTCGGCAAGAATGCACCGCCAGTCGGAGCTGTTGAACAATGTGCTCGGCAATGTCAACAAGGAGCCCTTCGTCGTCACCGGCAGCCATGAGGCGCTGGCAGCGGGCGATTCATTCCTGCTCTGTTCCGACGGGCTGTGGCAGTACTTCACCGATCCCGAACTCGGCGCCGCGCTGAACAAGAACACGCCACGCCAGGCGTCCGAACTCTTGATCAACAAGGCCATCGAGCGCGCCGCCGGCAAGGGCGACAACTGCACGATGGCCATGGTCAAGCTGGTCAATCCGCCGAAGGAAGTGCAGAATTACACGGTGCAGAAGATGCGCCGCGCGGTTTGACGGCTGGTCACCCGTCGAACTGGAAAGCCCGGCGCCTCAGCGACTAACAATAACGGCAGCGAGTACCGCAAACATCACGAGCGGAGTCAGCATAACGAGAATGACTGCGGCTCGCAGCCCTGACGCCCAGCGCGAGTGGCGACCCGTCGTTTTGTACAGCCAGTACGACCAAATTGACGCGGGAAACGCGAGCAACAGCGCCAGCAGATAGCCAAATCCATATCCGTACAGGATTAGCAGGCCAGCCCCCATGGCGGCGGCGCCGCGGTATCCGCTGGTGGCGACAATAAGTCCAAAGGTTGCCGTGATCGGCGCCAGACCCACGGCCATTAGAACGCTCGATGCAAGCAATTGATGTCGGGTGCTCACTTTAACTCCTAGCCATTTCTTGGAGGTGATGCACCCGCGCGATCGTTGCAGCCCATGTGCTGAAACTTGCCGATGGTTACTGCATTGAATGCAGGCCAATCATGTTGCCTTCAGTATCGATGACCAGCGCAATGTAGCCGTACTCTCCAATGGGGAATTTTTCCTTTTCTATCTTCCCGCCGGACAAATATTACCCGCGGACTGCTGCTGTCGAATGCTAAATCCATAGCGACAGTTGCCATATGCTGCCACGGAATTGTCGTTAATACAATCGATGGATCGGCGTGCAACCGTCCACTCCTGGCCGGTTACAGACGTTCTGCTAAGCCGCTTCCGTCGGGCGCTGGGTGTTGTCGATTGATGGCTTGCTCGCTTTCGCACGATATTGGCCGATACTGCACGATAGCGCTCCGAAACCGCACGATTCGCACGCGAAATCGAACGAAAGTCGCACGAAATCAGCCGAAAACAGTCCGATTTCTTACGATTGAATACAGTAAACGTTCTGTCTAAACGTTGACGCCCTCATCAATAAAATCGTTCAAATTCGGACCGAAATCGTGCGTTCTCGGACTGAAATCGTGCAAAAGCGGATGCAATTCGCGTGATCTCGCGCACTTTTCGTGCGGTTCCGCGCAAATTCGTGTGATTCCGTGCTTTCGGCGCAAAGGCTCGACAAGCCGCTCTTGGCCTAGCGGCTGCGGCCGTCCATTAATTGCATTGGCCCTGTCAAAGCTGGTTTCAATGACGGGAGCGGACGCGGCGGCAACAGCCGTGGCAGTGGCGCCCAGGCAGCACAGGCATAGGGTAGACAGGATTAGTACGGCCTTGGTCATGGTTTCTCCGTAAAAGAAGATGCCAGTATTGCGGCCCGCTGCTGCACATGCACCTGATTTGCGACGAATCGCGATAGGGGTCGACGAATTTGCAAACTAGCGGATCCGCTGCCTCGCATTCGCTTTTATATTGCTGCCATTGGACAACGGAATACGCTGCCGCCCGCGATCTGACGCCTGCCCGCCCTTCGAACTGAAAATTGCGGCGTGTCAGCGAACCGCGACGACAGCCAGCCCGGCAAATATAACGAGCGGACTCAGAACAACGAGGATCACGCTGGCGCGCAACCCTGACGCCCAGCGTGATCGGAGCCCCCCCGTTTTGTAGAGCCAATACGACCAGATTGACGCGGGAAACGCGAGCAACAGTGCCACCAGACAGCCCAAGCCATATCCGTAAATGATTATCATAGCGGCCCCCATCGCGGCATCGCCGCGGTATCGGCTGGCTACGGCAATATAACCAAGCAGTGCCGCGATCGGCCCCAAGCCAATGCCCATTATGACGTTCGAGGCAATCAAGTGAAATCGGGTATTTGCTAAAAGTCCTGCCACTTTGTTCGCTTGAGCCTTGTGAGCGGGCGCGGAAACATGTGTTGAACGGTTGCCGAACCGAATCGCGAAAAAGATGGAGATGCCGGCTCCAATGGCACCGAAGAGCATAACCAAGACCAAAAATCTCAGGATCATTAGCAGTCGCTCGTCCTGATAAGCGCTTAACCCTTGGACGATTCCTAATGCGCCATAGGCGGCGACCAAAACAATCGCAAGCGCCATCAACCAAAGCCACCTTTTCTTCACGGCACCTATCATATCGCCTGCCTCAAAGTTTCCCGGGTAGCAAACCGGTTTACTTGGACTCCGCTGCCTGCTTCGCCCTGCGTTCCTCGCGCTCAGCCTGGCGCCGCTCCGATTCCTTGCGCTTTTCCTCGAACTGCCTGACGTTCTCGGCACGCTGGGCTTGCGCCGCGGCGTCCTTTTCGGCCTGGCGCTTCACCTTGGCCGCACGCGCCGCGTCGCGGTTAACTTTGGTGGCTTTCGGCGGCGGCGGCGCCGTTTCCTCTATCGGCTCCGGGCGTGGCGGGCGCGCCGCCAATTCCGCCTGCCTGGCCTGGTCTTCCTTCTCGGCCGCCGCCAGCTGGCGGTCGCGCTCATCGGCCTTTTCCTTGCGCTTGAAGTGTTCCGCCTCGATCTCCACGGCGCGCACCACCGCCAGTTCACTGCGGCGCTTTTCCTTGGCCCTGTCCAGGCAGTTATTCACGAAGAACTTGGTGTAGCAAACCTGTTCGCTGGCCGCGTATTCCGCCTCGATCGCGGCGCGCCGTGTGGCGGCCGTTTCCAGCTTGCTGTCGGCTTCGGCAACCGAGTTGGACTTCGGCGCCACGTGCTGCACATTCGGCGGCAGCAGCACATACGAGCAGGCCGACAGCGCGGCCATGGCCAGCGCCAGCGCGGCGCTGCGGATCGGTTTTGCGAGCGGTCTTGCCATTGTTGTTTTCCTTGTTGGGCAGGTATCAGGCCAACGCATCGGCCGCGTCGCGGCGCTGTGCATCCATGTACTCGCGCGACTGCATCTCGATGATACGCGAGACCGTGCGGTGAAACTCGTTCGACAGCACACCTTGCGTGTAAAGCTGTTCCGGCTCCACTTCGGCCGACATTAGTAGCTTGACCTTGTGGTCGTAGAACACGTCGATCAGCCAGGTGAAGCGGCGCGCTTCGGACGACTGCGAGGCCGACATCGCCGGGATGTTCGACAGGATCACGGTGTGGAAGCGGCTGGCGATTTCCAGGTAGTCGTTCTGCGACCGTGGCCCTCCGCACAGCGTATGGAAGTCGAACCAGATGATGCCGCCGGCGCGGCGCAGCGAGCGGATTTCGCGGTGCTCGATGTGGACGATCGGGTCTTCGTCGGCGGTTTCGGCCACCATCGAATAGGCTTCGCGCAGCGCCTTGTCGGACTGGGCGCCGAGCGGCGTGTAGTAGGCCTCGACCTGTTCCAGCGCGCGCTTGCGGTAGTCGATGCCGGCGTCGACGTTCATCACGTCCAGCTTTTCCTTCAGGAGCGCGATGGTCGGCAGCATGCGGTCGCGGTGCAGGCCGTCGGGATACAGCTTGTCCGGGTCGTAGTTCGAGGTCATCACGAACGACACGCCGTTCTCGAACAGCGCGGACAGCAGGTTATACAGGATCATCGCGTCTGCGATGTCCGAGACGTGGAATTCGTCGAAACAGATCAGGCGGTACTTCTTGGCGATGCGCTTGGCCACCTCGTCGAGCGGATTGGCCACGCCTTTCAGGTCGTCCAGCTGGCGGTGCACGCCGCGCATGAACTCGTGGAAGTGCAGGCGCGTCTTGCGCACCACCGGCACCACCGAGTAGAAGCTGTCCATCAAAAACGATTTGCCGCGCCCCACTCCGCCCCACAGGTACACGCCACGCGGCACGTCCGGGCGGTTGATCAGGCGCTTGAAACTGGAGGAACGCTTCGATTTGAAATGCACCCACTCCTCGTACGCCCGCTGCAGGCGGTCGACCGCGCGCTGCTGCGCATCGTCGGACTTGAAACCACGCTGGGACAGCGCGTGCTGGTAAAACTCTTGGACGTTCATGGGAGGGGCAATGCGTGGAACCGGGCAGGCGCGAGGCCCGCCCGGTATGGTACTGATTTAGAAGTTCAGCGAACGCTTGTCGACTGCGAGCGCGGCTTCCTTGGTGGCTTCGGACAGCGATGGGTGCGCGTGGCAGATGCGCGCGATGTCTTCCGACGATGCGCGGAACTCCATCGCAACGACCGCTTCGGAGATCAGCTCCGAGGCCATCGGGCCGACAATGTGCACGCCCAGGATTTCATCGGTGGTCGCATCGGCCAGGAACTTGACCATGCCCGAGGTGTCGCCCAGCGCGCGTGCGCGGCCGTTCGCCATGAACGGGAAGGTGCCGGCCTTGTATGCCACGCCGTCCGCCTTCAGCTGCTGCTCGGTGCGGCCAACCCATGCGATTTCCGGCGAGGTGTAGATCACCCATGGAACGGTGTTGAAGTTGACGTGGCCGTGCTGGCCGGCGATACGCTCGGCGACCGCAACGCCCTCTTCTTCCGCCTTGTGCGCCAGCATCGGGCCGCGCACGACGTCGCCCACCGCCCATACGTTCGGCAGGTTGGTCTTGCACTCGTCGTCGACGGCCACGAAGCCGCGCTCGTCGAGCGCCAGGCCGACCGTTTCGGCGTTCAGGCCGATGGTGTTAGGCACGCGGCCGATCGAGATGATCAGCTTGTCGAACACCGCCTTCTGTGCTTCGCCCTTGGCGTCCGCGTATTCCACGGTGACGTTCTTGGCGCCCTTGGTGATCGCGCCGATCTTGCAGCCCAGGCTGATCTTCAGGCCCTGCTTGGTGAACAGCTTGTGCGCTTCCTTGGCGATCTGCTCGTCGACAGCGCCGAGGAAGGTCGGCAAGCCTTCGAGCACGGTCACGTCGGAGCCGACACGGCGCCATACGCTGCCCATTTCGAGGCCGATCACGCCGGCGCCGATCACGCCCAGCTTGGCCGGCACTGCGTCGATGGCCAGTGCGCCGGTGTTCGACAGGATCAGTTTTTCATCGAATTCCGCGCCTGGCAGCTGGCGTGCGTTGGAACCAGTTGCCACCACCACGTGCTTGGTGGTCAGTGTTTCGGTGGTCGGGCCGGTGACGTTGATGGTGTAGCCGCCGTCCGCGGTGCCGGCGAATGCGCCGCGGCCGTGGAAGAAGCTGACCTTGTTCTTCTTGAACAGGAACAGGATGCCGTCGTTGTTCTGCTTGACGATGGTCTCTTTGCGCTTGAGCATCTGCGGCAGGTTCAGCGCCAGGCCGGAGACTTCAATACCATGTTCCTTGAATGCGTGGCCGGCGTGCTCGAAATGCTCGGACGACTGCAGCAGCGCTTTCGACGGGATGCAGCCGACGTTGGTGCAGGTGCCGCCTGGCGCAGGCGCGCCCTTGGCGTTGGACCATTCGTCGATGCAGGCAACCGAGAATCCCAGCTGGGCAGCGCGGATGGCGGCGATGTAGCCGCCAGGACCGCCGCCGATCACGACGACATCGAATTGTTTTGGAGTGCTCATTGATTATTCCTTGATTATTCTTCGGGGACGAAAATCCACAGCAGAAGGTAGATCACAAGGCCGAAGCCGAACGAGATCGTGAACAGCGCAAAGACGAGGCGCCAGATCCACGAATCCATGCCGGACGCCTTGCCCAGGCCGCCGCAAACGCCGCCGATCCAGCGGTCGCTGCGCGAACGGCGCAACTGCGAAAACTCGTCGCCGAGGCTGGAGTTTCCGGCCGAGTGAGGCGGTTTGCCTGCCTCGGCGGAAGCCGACAGCAGGCGCGCCTTGGCCTGTTCGAATTCGGCGTCGGTCAGTGCGCCGGCCTGGTGCAGTTCGTGCAAACGCTTGATCTCATCGGAAATGTTCACTTGCGACCTCGTTAATGTAAAACGATACCAACTGCGGTAGGGCGTCGTTCCCGCGTACGCCTCGGCGGCCCCGCGGGAATCCATACTGAGTACGCAGCATCGCGAGCGTCGCGATCACCAGTGACTCAGCATAGGTCCCCGTTTTCACGGGGACGACGGGCCGGTGATTACAGGTCCAGCAGCAGGCGTGCCGGATCTTCCAGCGCATCCTTCATCGTGACCAGGCCCAGCACGGCTTCGCGGCCGTCGATGATGCGGTGGTCGTAGGACATCGCCAGGTAGTTCATCGGACGCACAACGACCTGGCCGTTTTCGACGACAGCGCGGTCCTTGGTCGCGTGAACGCCCAGGATGGCCGACTGCGGCGGGTTGATGATCGGGGTCGACAGCATCGAGCCGAAGATGCCGCCGTTCGAGATCGAGAAGGTACCGCCGGTCAGGTCGTCAAGGGTCAGCTTGCCGTCTTTTGCCTTCTGGCCGAATTCACCGATCTTCTTCTCGATGTCGGCGATCGACATCTGGTCGGCGTTGCGCAGGATAGGCACTACCAGGCCGCGCGGCGAACCGACAGCGATACCGATGTCGAAGTAACCGTGGTAAACGATGTCGTTGCCGTCGACCGAAGCGTTGATGATCGGGTACTTCTTCAGTGCCGCGACAGCCGCCTTGACGAAGAAGGACATGAAGCCCAGCTTGACGCCGTGCTCTTTCTCGAACTTGTCCTTGTACTTGTTGCGCAGGTCGATGACCGGCTGCATGTTGACTTCGTTGAAGGTGGTCAGGATCGCGTTGGTCGACTGCGACTGCACCAGGCGCTCGGCGATACGCGCGCGCAGGCGGCTCATCGGCACGCGCTCTTCCGGACGGTCGCCCAGGTTGGCGACTGCAGGCGCCGCGACCTGCTGCAGCGCAGGCTTGGCGGCCGCTGGCGCAGGCGCCGGTGCCGCTGCAGGCTTGCTTGCAACCGCTGCCAGGGCGTCGCCCTTGGTGACGCGGCCGTCCTTGCCCGAACCTTCGACCTGCGACGCGCTCATCGCGTTGTCGGCCAGGATCTTGGCTGCGGCCGGCATTGCCACGCCGGCCTTCGACTGCGATTCCGCCGGCGCAGCTGCTGCCGGAGCAGCAGCTGCCGCAGGCGCCGCCGATACGTCCAGCGGGCTGACCTTGGCCGAGCCTTCGGTGTCGATGATGGCGATGACTTCGCCCGCGACCACGGTGCCGCCGTCGCCCTTGATGATCTGGATGATCACGCCTGCGGCAGGCGCCGGCAGTTCAAGGACCACTTTGTCGGTTTCGATATCGATCAGGTTTTCGTCGCGCGCGACTGCTTCGCCCAGCTTCTTGTGCCACGACAGCAGGGTAGCTTCGGCTACCGATTCGGACAGTTGTGGGACCTTGACTTCGATTTGTGCCATGAAAAACTCCGTATTCTGTATTGTTTTGCGGCGCCCGCCGGTAAGCGGGCGCCAGTCAGTTTTTATTTAGTGAGAACGAAACCCTTGAGTTTCGCGAAGGCCGTCTCCAGCAGGTCCTTCTGCTGCGCGTAGTGCTTGTCGTAGTAGCCGACAGCCGGTGCGGCGGAAGCCGGACGGCCTGCGTACGCAAGGCGCTGGCCCGCGTCCATGTTCTCGAACAGGTTGTGCTGGATCTGGAACCATGCACCCTGGTTTTGCGGTTCGTCCTGCGCCCACACCAGTTCGGTCGCGTTCGGGAACTTCTTCAGTTCCGCCGCGAACGACTTGTGCGGGAACGGATACAGCTGCTCGACGCGGATGATCGCAGTGTCGGACTGCCCGCGCGTCTTGCGTGCGTTGACCAGGTCGTAGTACACCTTGCCCGAGCAGGCAACGATACGCTTGACCTTCTTGGCGTCGATCTTGGCGTCCATCTCGCCGATCACGGTCTGGAAGCTGCCCTTGGCCAGGTCGGTCAGGGCCGAACCCGCGTCCTTGTTACGCAGCAGCGACTTCGGCGTCATGATGACGAGCGGTTTCCTGAACTGGCGCACCATCTGGCGGCGCAGCAGGTGGAAGATCTGGGCCGCGCTGGTCGGCTGGACCACTTGCATGTTGTTCTCGGCGCACAGCTGCAGGAAGCGTTCAGGACGCGCCGACGAGTGCTCGGGGCCCTGGCCTTCGTAACCGTGCGGAAGCATCATGACCAGGCCGCAGGCGCGGCCCCATTTCACTTCGCCGGAGCTGATGAACTGGTCGATGACAACCTGGGCGCCGTTGGCGAAGTCGCCGAACTGCGCTTCCCAGACGGTCAGGGTATTCGGTTCGGCGGACGAATAGCCGTACTCGAATGCCAGCACTGCTTCCTCGGACAGTACCGAGTCGATCACGGTGAACGGCGCCTGGGTGTCGGACACGTTGCACAGCGGGACATAGGTACCGGCATCCCAACGCTCGCGGTTCTGGTCGTGCAGCACGGCGTGGCGGTGCACGAAGGTGCCGCGGCCGGCGTCCTGGCCGGTCAGGCGCACTGCGTAGCCCGATGCGACCAGCGATGCGTAGGCCAGGTGTTCGCCCATGCCCCAATCGAGGTTGGCGTCGCCGTTGCCCATGGCAGCACGGTCGGCCAGCACTTTCTCGACCAGCGAGTGCGCCTTGAAGTTTTCAGGGACGACGGTGATGCGCGATGCGAGGCGCTTCAGTTCCGTCATCGGCACCGCGGTGTCGGCGCTGTCGGTCCACTTCTTGTTCAGGAACGGCAGCCAGTCGACCGCGTACTTGTTCTTGAAGTCGGTGATGACCGGGTCGACCGTGTGCTTGCCGGCGTCCATGGCGTCGCGGAAGGCCGCGACCATCTTGTCGCCGTCGTCTTCCTTGATCGCGCCCTGCGTCACCAGCTTGTCCGCGTACAGCTTGCGGGTGCCTGGGTGCTTGGCGATCTTCTTGTACATCAGCGGCTGGGTCAGCGCAGGGGTGTCCTGCTCGTTGTGGCCCAGCTTGCGGTAGCAGATGATGTCGAGGACCACGTCCTTCTTGAACTGCATGCGGTAGTCGAGCGCGATCTGGGTCGCCAGCACGACCGCTTCAGGATCGTCGCCGTTGATGTGCAGGACCGGCGCTTCGATCATCTTGACGACGTCGGAGCAGTAGGTCGTCGAGCGCGAGTCGCGCGGGTCGGAGGTGGTGAAGCCGATCTGGTTGTTGATCACGATGTGAACCGTGCCGCCCGTGCCATAGCCGCGGGTCTGCGCCAGGTTCAGGGTTTCCATGACCACGCCCTGGCCTGCGAACGCGGCGTCGCCGTGCACCAGGATCGGCAGCACTTGCGCGCCGTCCTTGTCGCCGCGGCGGTCCATGCGCGCCTTGACCGAGCCTTCGACCACAGGGTTGACGATCTCGAGGTGCGACGGGTTGAACGCCAGCGACAGGTGCACTGGGCCGCCCGCGGTGGAGATGTC
>NZ_QYUP01000024.1 GCF_003590855.1 Massilia cavernae | reverse complement strand
CGATGGCGCTGCCCGGGCTGAAGCCGGACGATCTGATGCAGGTGGGACAAGGCACCCCGGCCGCTAATGCGGTGGTCGGGGTGCTCGGGCCAGGCACCGGCCTTGGCGTTTCGGGCGTGATCCCGACCGCGGACGGCTTTGTCACGCTGGGCAGCGAGGGCGGCCACGTCAACTTCGCGCCGGCCGACGAGCGCGAATTCGCGATCCTGCAGTTTGCATGGAAGGAGTGGTCGCACGTGTCCAACGAGCGCCTGATCTCCGGGCCGGGCATGGAGATCATCTACCGCGCGCTGGCGCTGCGCAACGGCGTCGAAGCGCCGCAGCGCACGTCGCCCGAGATCATCACCGGCGCGCTGGAGCAGGACGACGCGCTGTGCCTTGAAGTGCTCGAATGCTTCAGCGGCATGCTGGGCGGCGCCGCCGCCAACCTGGCGGTGACGTTAGGCGCGTTCGGCGGCATCTTCATCGGCGGCGGCGTCGTGCCGCGCATGAAGGAGTGGTTCGCGCATTCGCCGTTCCGTACGCGCTTCGAGGCCAAGGGGCGCTTCTCAAGCTACCTGGCAGACATTCCGACCTACGTCATCACGACGCCGCATCCGGCGCTGCGCGGCGTGGCGACCATCCTGTCCGAACACCTGCGCGGGCGCAGCGGCGCCAATACACTGATGGAGCGCATCGGCCACATGCGGCACGAGCTGACGCCTGCGGAGCAGCGCGTGGCCAAGCTGGTGCTGGAGCAGCCTCGCCTTGTGCTGAACGAGCCCATCGCGGAAATCGCGCGCCTGGCGGAAGTCAGCCAGCCGACCGTCATCCGCTTCTGCCGGTCGCTCGGTTTCCTTGGGCTGGCCGACTTCAAGTTGAAGTTCGCCAGCAGCCTGACCGGGGCGATCCCGGTCCGCCACAGCCAGGTGCGCACGGGCGACAGCACGCATGACCTGTCGGCCAAGGTGATCGACAACACCGTCTCGGCGATCCTCAAGTTCCGCGACCAGCTGGACGTGCGCTCTATCGACCGCGCGATTGAACTGCTACGCAAGGCGAACAAGGTGGAGTTCTACGCGATGGGGAATTCACGCGTGGTGGCGCTGGATGGCCAGCACAAGTTCTTCCGCTTCCGGATTCCCACTTCGGCTTATGGCGATTCGCACCTGTTCACGCTGGCCGCTGGCCTGCTCAAGGCGGGCGATGTGGTGATCGCGATCTCGAATTCAGGGCGCTTGCCTGAACTGCTGGAGGCGGTCGATGCGGCGCGCAATGCGGGCGCCGACGTGATTGCGATTACCAGCAGTGGTTCGCCGCTGGCCAGGCGTGCGTCGGTGTGCCTGGCGGTGGATCATACCGAGGACAGCACGACCTTCCTGTCGATGATCTCGCGCATGCTGCAGCTGCTGTTGATCGATATCGTGTCGGTGGGGATTTCGCTCGATGCGCAGGGCGGCAAGGAGATTGGCGACGCGGATCACAAGCGCATGCTCATCTCGCACCTCGACAGCTGAGCGGCTTTATTCGTCCGTGATGCCAGCCGATGTTCGCAACATCGGCTGTTTTTCTTTGCGCCACTGATCGAGCGTGAGGGTCTTTTCGGTGCCGAAGTCGTCGACCAGGATCTCGTCGCCTTGCTGGGCGACGAGGAAGCTTTCCCATGGGTGGGCGGCGTCGATGCTGTTTTCCACGAAGCTGAACTGGTAATAGCTTTTGCCGTTGATGACGCGCGGCTTGGTGTCGTATTCGATCAGGGCGCCGCGGGCTTTGCCGCCGGAGGATTTTTCGATGACGGCGGACCAGGCTTTCAGCTCGGGGAGTGCCATCAGGGCGGACATCGCTTGCTCGCGGGTGAGCATCGACGCGGTTTCCTTCGCCGGCGCGGCGGCGGGTGGTTTGGGCTGGTCGCAGCCGGCAAGCAGTGCGGCGAATGCGATGGATGCGGCCAGCAGGTGTTTCATTCTTTGTCCCCGGATTTATATGCGGTCATACTAAACCAATCGACCCATTGAGTGAAGTATCAAGAAGGGCGTAGGGCGGATAGGCGGAGCGGTGGAGCAGGGGTTTCGAATCGCAACGCGATTCGCCTGCGGAACAGCATCCGCTTGCAAGCGGATGCTCCCATAGCGATAGCATCCGCCGGATTTTCACACGTCAACGTGACGCTTGTTTCGGCGGATGCGCTAACGCTTATCCGCCCTACGGGTCATCAAGTCATTTTGCATGCCTTCACAACGCGCCTGCCGCTTAAACAAAAAAGCCTGCAAGGCGCGAACCTTGCAGGCTTTTCTTTGACTGCTGGGAGCGGAGCGCCGGGGCGCCCCTGCGTCCGGCTTTACATCATGCCGTCCATGCCGCCCATGCCGCCCATACCACCCATACCGCCCATGCCACCCATCGCTGGCTTGTCTTCCGCCAGTTCGCATACCATTGCGTCGGTGGTCAGCATCAGGCCGGCGATCGATGCTGCGTTCTGCAGTGCCGAGCGGGTTACTTTCGCTGGATCCAGCACGCCCATTTCGACCATGTCGCCGTAGGTGCCGTTGGCAGCGTTGTAGCCGTAGTTGCCGTTACCAGCCAGGACTGCTGCGACAACGACCGATGCTTCTTCGCCGGCGTTCTGGACGATCATGCGCAGTGGCTCTTCCATCGCGCGCAGGACGATCTTGATGCCTGCGTCCTGGTCCGGGTTGTCGCCCTTGATCGACAGGTTCGCACGAGCGCGCAGCAGTGCTACGCCGCCGCCTGGAACGATGCCTTCTTCAACTGCTGCGCGGGTAGCGTGCAGTGCATCTTCAACGCGTGCTTTCTTTTCCTTCATTTCGACTTCGGTGGCTGCGCCAACCTTGATCACTGCAACGCCGCCTGCCAGCTTGGCAACGCGTTCCTGCAGTTTTTCACGGTCGTAGTCCGAGGTCGCTTCTTCGATCTGCACGCGAACCTGCTTGACGCGGCCTTCGATCGACGATGCTTCGCCGGCGCCATCGATGATGATGGTGTTTTCCTTGCCGACTTCAACGCGCTTGGCCTGGCCGAGTTCTGCCAGCGTGACCTTTTCCAGGGTCAGGCCGACTTCTTCAGCGATAACCTGGCCGCCGGTCAGGACAGCGATGTCTTCCAGCATTGCCTTGCGGCGGTCGCCGAAGCCAGGCGCCTTGACTGCGCAGGTCTTCAGGATGCCGCGGATGTTGTTCACAACCAGGGTTGCCAGTGCTTCGCCTTCGATGTCTTCCGCGATGATCAGCAGTGGACGGCCGGCTTTAGCGACTTGTTCCAGGATCGGCAGCAGGTCGCGGATGTTCGAGATCTTCTTGTCGCACAGCAGGATGAATGGATTGTCCTGGATTGCGACTTGCTTCTCTGGGTTGTTGATGAAGTATGGCGACAGGTAGCCGCGGTCGAACTGCATGCCTTCAACGATGTCCAGCTCGTCGTTCAGCGACTTGCCGTCTTCAACGGTGATGACGCCTTCCTTGCCGACTTTTTCCATCGCTTCAGCGATGCGCTCGCCGATCGAGTAGTCGGAGTTGGCCGAGATCGCGCCAACCTGGGCGATTTCCTTGGTGGTGGTGCATGGCTTGGAGATCTTGGCCAGCTCTTCGACGGTGGCGTGAACCGCCTTGTCGATGCCGCGCTTCAGGTCCATTGGGTTCATGCCGGCGGCAACGAACTTCATGCCTTCGCGGACGATGGCTTGTGCCAGAACGGTCGCGGTGGTGGTGCCGTCGCCGGCGTTGTCGCTGGTGCGCGAAGCGACTTCCTTGACCATCTGCGCGCCCATGTTCATGAGCTTGTCTTTCAGTTCGATCTCTTTAGCGACCGACACGCCGTCCTTGGTGACGGTAGGCGAACCGAACGAGCGCTCGAGCACCACGTTGCGGCCTTTAGGGCCCAGGGTTACCTTGACTGCGTTGGCGAGGATGTTGACGCCTTCAACCATTTTGGCGCGCGCTGCGTCGCCGAACACTACATCTTTAGCTGCCATGTTTGTTTCTCCGTTAAATTCGTTTGGGGGTCAGACGGGTGTCGGCTGATTACTTGACCAGCACGGCCATGATGTCTTCTTCGCGCATGACGAGCAGTTCTTCGCCGTCGACCTTGACGGTCTGGCCGGAATATTTGCCGAACAGGACGCGGTCGCCAACTTTGACTTCCAGAGGACGCACGTTACCGTTTTCCTGGACTTTGCCATTGCCTACGGCGAGGATCTCGCCTTGATCCGGCTTTTCAGCAGCCGCATCAGGGATGATCAGGCCGGACGCAGTTTTGGTTTCCTGGTCGAGACGCTTGACGATAACGCGATCGTGCAAAGGGCGAAGGTTCATGCAAAACTCCTTTAGTTTCAATGGTTTGACTTGCTTTCGGCGGGCGCTGCGCAGTGCGGCTTCCCACCATTTTTTGCCGTTCCAGATGGCTGCAACGGCTGGAAAAAGTTGTTAGCACTCTCGGCCAACGAGTGCTAATTATAGGGACGACCATGACCCTTTTCAAGCTGATATGTTGTTTATTTCAGCGGTTGGTTTGACCTTGCGCAAAGCCGCGACCGCCGGCCGGCAATGTTGCCGCATCTATCACATCAATAATCGGCCTTAACGTACTGAATCTGTTGACGAAAATTCCTCCCGCGCCCTATAGTTACGGGATGATTTCCGAATTTCAAGAACTATCCGACAAAATCGACCGGCTTGCCGAGATGACGATGTCGCTCCGCCGCGAGAATGCCGCCTTGCGCCAGTCCAACACACTGCTTGGCAGGGAAAACGAGGCCTTCATGGAACGCCTCGGCGAAGCCCAGCTCCGCGTCGAAGCGCTGCTGGCGCGGCTGCCGCAGGACGCCGACAGCATCATCACCAGCGAGGCCGCCCAATGATTCATCTCGACGTCACCATCATGGGCACGCCCTACCGCCTGGTGTGCAAGGAAGGCGAGGAAGCCACGCTGAAGGAAGCCGTGAACTACCTCGACGCCAGGATGACCGCGCTGCGCGACTCCGGCAAAGTGAAGGGCAACGACCGCATCGCGGTGATGGCCGCGATCAGCGTGACCGCCGATTTCCTGTCGGTGAAGTCGCCGCAAGGACCGCTTTCGGACATGTCGATCATGGAAGTCAAGCAGAAACTGAGTGCGATGCACACGGTGTTAGACAGCGCCCTCACGCCGCAAGAAAATCTGTTTTAAGAGGCCAAATTCGTTTGACACCGTGACGTATCGGAGTAAACTTCGTTCCACCCTGCGGTGTTCGCGATTGCCATATATTCCTTGAACCATTTATGTGCATCGGTTGCGGAATTTTGTTCGATGGGCGTGAGCGTCGCTAGTCCGACGAACCCGAAATTGAACTAACTGTGACCACCTTGAACCATCAGGTTCGGGATGCCGGCAAAAACGGCACAGGCGGGGCTCTAATTCCAAAAGCGGTTGCAAGCATTCGGTGCGCAACCGTTTTTTTTATGGACGCGCGATGCGCGCGCGGCTTATTTTGCGGAGTGATCGATGGCGTATTGGTTGATGAAATCGGAACCGGATGAAGTCAGCTTCGACGACGTGCTGGCGGCGCCTAGCAAGACCGTGGCGTGGTTCGGCGTGCGCAACTACCAGGCGCGTAATTTCATGCGCGACCAGATGAAGGCTGGCGACGGCGTGCTGTTCTATCACTCAAGCTGCGCGGTGCCGGGCGTGGCGGGCGTCGCGGAAGTGGCCAGCGGGCCTTATCCCGATGCCTCGCAATTCGACCCCAAGAGCCATTACTACGACCCCAAAGCCAGCGAAGAGCAGCCGCGCTGGATTTCGGTCGACGTGAAAGCGGTGGAAGAGGGCAGTTACCTGCCGCTGTCCGAAATGCGCACGATGCCCGAACTTGAGGACATGGTGCTGCTGCAAAAAGGAAGCCGGCTGTCGATTACGCCGGTGACGGCGGCGCAGTGGAAAGCGGTGCTGAAGCGGATGCGCGCCGGCGGGTGATTGCCGCTACTTCCTGGCCAGCGCCATCAGTGCGCGCTTGATCTCGTTGAAAGCGCGCGTTTCTTCCGCGGAGAATCCGCCGCGCACGTAATCGCGAACATCGGAATACTGGCAATAACCGCCTGCGGCGCACATCATCTGCAGGTGCAAATTTTCTGTGCAGGTGCCGGTTATCTCGCAGACTGCACCCGCCGAGGCCGCATATAGCATGGTCCGATGCTGTTCCCTTGAATATCCCTTGCCAAGCAAGCTGGCGTAATGCTCGAGATTCAACTCGATCATTGTCGCGTAATGCTCGAGATTCAACTCGATCATTGTCGCGATCAGGTAGGGATCGCGCGACGCCAGTGCACGTTCCAGCTCGCTTATCGCGCGCGCTTTGTCGGTCTGCCGTAGTCGTAGTAACCCAGGCTCCATCGAAAGCACATCCGGGACGCCTCTTGCATTGCCGAGTACCAGGCGGCGGTGGATAACGCGGTAATCGGGGAAATGCTCCTGGACACCCGCACAGCGCTGCATCATGTCCTTGATGACGACAATATCCTTGTCGCGCCGGTCCGACTGGGCGTGCATTGAAAAGTGTTTCGCCTCGATGCCGTTCAGCGACTCGCACCGGTGATAGGCTAGCACTGCATAAAACCGTCCGCCTTCGAGCGGCCGCTGCAATGCGTCGTGGATGAAGGCGGCGTAATTTGGCGCGGATTCAAACCGTTTTCGCATGGCCTCGGTGAGGGCGTGGGACTGCGCGCCGGCGGCTGATTTCGGTGCGGGCACGGCTGCGGCGGCAAGCGCGCCAGTCGTCCGCACTTTGGCGGCGGGCGGTGCGGCAAGTGCAGGCGTGGCCGGGGCCGCAGGCGCAGTGGCATACAGCACGGCGGCTATACCGGCAAGCGCTGCGGCAAGGAAAAGCAGGGCCATGCGAAGCTGCATTTTTTCCTTCAGCGTAGAATGCGATAAATTCAATTGGGAAAGTATCGCATGGAATCAGTTGGCGAAACGGCGTTGCCAGGAGGCGGCGCCTGATGGACTTTGGCTTGATCGCAATTCTGCTCGTCATGGGCATGGCAGGCGGATTCGCCGCCGGTCTGCTGGGCATCGGCGGCGGCATGGTGCTGGTGCCTTTCATTACGATGATCTTTACGGCGCGCGGGTTCCCGCCGGATCTCATCGTCCACATGGCCATCGCCACGTCACTGGCCACCATCATGTTTACCTCGCTGTCGTCGGTGCGCGCGCATCATAAGCACGGAGCGGTGCTGTGGCCGGTGGTGCGCATGCTGGTGCCGGGTATTGTGATCGGTTCGTGGATCGGACCCTGGATCGCCAAGCAGCTCAATACGTCGGCGCTCGCGCTGGTGTTCGGACTGTTCGTCGCGTTCTCGGCGACGCAAATGCTGTTGAATAAAAAGCCGAAGGCCACGCGCGAACTGCCGAAGAAGCCGGGAATGCTGGCGGCGGGCGGTGTCATCGGCGTGGTGGCCGGGCTGGTCGGCGCCGGCGGCGGATTCATCTCGGTGCCGTTCATGACCTGGTGTAACGTAAAGATCCATAACGCGGTGGCGACCAGCGCGGCGCTCGGGTTCCCGATCGCGCTTGCGGGGACGCTCTCCAACGTCTACTACGGGTGGGGCGAGGCAAACCTCCCTGCCTATTCGCTGGGATACATCTATGTGCCGGCGCTGGTGGTGATCGCGGCGGCCAGCGTGACCATGGCGCCCGTGGGCGCGCGTACCGCGCACAGGATGCCGGTGGCGGCTCTGAAGCGGATACTTGCGGTGATCCTTTACGCGCTGGCGGCGTATATGTTGTGGAAGGCGGCGGCCTGACCCTACAGGGCCAATGGCTTTTCCATCCGCACCAGCGGCACGTTGACGCCTTCGACGTCGGCGCCGGTTCGTTCGACCACGCGGTAGCCGCTGGCCGCGTACAGGGCTTCCCCGCTCATGGTTCCCATCAGCTGCGCGTGCGTGAAGCCTTCCGCGGCTGCGGCCTGCTCGCACAGCGACAGGATCAGCTTGCCGACGCCCTGGCGGACGAAATCGGGATGGGTGTACATGGCGCGGATGCGGGCTGCATCGCGGGCGGGATCGAGCAGGGCGGGGTTGCGCGAGCTTGAAGTATGGTCGCCGCCGTACAGCGTGGCGCGGCGGCTCCAGCCGCCGCAGCCGGCAATGCGGCCTTCGCTCTCGACGACGAAATAGGTTCCGTCTTTTACGAGCTGGGTGTCCAGGCCCATGATCGCGTGGCTGGCCGCCACTTGTTCGTCCGAAAGGAACCCGCGCTGCAGCGCGTCGATCGATGCGGTCATCACCGCCTTGAGGGCGGGAAGATCGGCCTCCGCCGCCAGCCTGCTGGTGAAGTTTGCCATTACCTCTCCGTGTTCAGTTCATGTTCAGGCGCGTACGGGCCGCTTCCCTTCGCGCGAATATGCCCACACCAGCATCGCAATCGCCGCCACGATCATCGGCAGCGACAGCATCTGGCCCGAGGTGACCGGCACGCCGGCCACGCTGACTTCCCAGTCCGGCACGCGGAAGTACTCGGTAAAGAAGCGCGCGCAGCCATACAGCAGCGTAAACATCGCGCCGACCGCAAGGCGAGGACGCGCCTTGCGTGCATACAGCCACAGAATCACGAATACCAGTACGCCGTCGATCAGCGCCTGGTACAGCGGCGACGGATGGCGCGGGCCCTCGACGCCGGGCCACAGCATGGCCCATGGCAGCGAAGGATCGGCCAGGCGGCCGGGCAGTTCGGCGTTGATGAAGTTACCGATGCGGCCAGCCGCGTAACCGAGCGGCACCAGCGGCGCGATCAGGTCGTACACGTCGAGCAGGTTGCGCTTTTCCTTGCGCGCCCACAGCGCCATCGCCACCAGCACGCCGATAAAGCCGCCATGGAAGGACATGCCGCCCTGCCAGACCTTGAGAATCTCGATCGGGTTGGCCAGGAAGTAGTCGGGGCGGTAGAAGAACACTTCGCCCAGGCGGCCGCCGATGATCACGCCCAGCATCCCGTAGAACAGCATGTCGTCGAGGTCCTGGTGCTTCCAGCCCAGCGCCGCCATGTGCGGCTGCTTCACGCGCACGCGTCCCAGCACCAGGAATAGCGCAAACGCGAGCACGTACATCAGGCCGTACCAGTGGATGGCCACAGGGCCAAGTTGGAGTGCGACGGGGTCCGGCATCGGGTGGGTCAGCATGTCTTTATATGTTCTTTCGTAGTAGGTCGAGGAAGCCTTGCAGCACCGGCGACGAATTGTCGCGGCGCCAGGCCAGGCCGGTTTCGACGAGCGGCGTCGGGTCGTGCAGCGCCCGGTATTCTACGCCGGGACGCATCAGGTTGCGCACCGATTGTGGCACAAGTGCCAGGCCCATGCCCGCCGACACGAGGCTGACGATGGTCTGCATCTGGATCGCCTCCTGGCCGATCTGCGGCGTGATGCCTGCGGCGGCGAACACGCCGAGGATGGCGTCATGCAGGGCGGGGGCGATCGGGCGCGGGAAGATAATCAGCGGCAGGCGCGGGACGTTCTTGAGCCACACCGGGGCGTCGCCGCGCAGCGCGTCGAGGCCCGCCGGCGCCGCCAGGATCAGCGGTTCGTCCAGCACCTTCAGGTAGTCGAGCAGGGGCAGGGCCTTATCCGGCAGCGGCGGGATGATCAGGCCGGCGTCGACGCGCTCGCGCAGCAGCTCGTCGACCTGGACGTCGGAGGTGGCTTCCTGCAGCACGATCTGCACTTGGGGATAGGCGGCGCGGTAGCTGCGCAGGAAGGGCGGCAGCACACTGTAGTCGGCAGACGACACGAAGGCCAGCGACAGCCGGCCCTCCTCGCCGCCGGCGGCGCGCATGACGAGGCCGGGCAGTTCGGCGGCTTGCGCCAGCATGCGGCGCGCTTCGGGCAGCATCGCCTCGCCGGCCGGCGTCATCGACACGCTGCGGCGGTTGCGCAGGAACAGGGCAGTGCCCAGCATCTCCTCCAGCGCCTGGATCGCCTGCGACAACGGAGGCTGCGTCATGTGCAGCCGGTCCGCGGCTTTGCCGAAGTGGAGCTCTTCGGCGACGGCCACAAAATAGCGGAGCTGGCGCAGTTCGAGGTTCATTGATATGGGTGGCGATCTGATCGGTGCTTATCGATATGCGCAGCGTATCACACAACTGATTTGACTTGGCATGCAGGGTGGCGCATTCTGGCGGGATCGGATAACAGGAGTACGCCATGGCAGACCAGCCCCGCTACAACCGTCGCTCCCGCAACGTCACGGAAGGCGTCGCCCGCAGCCCGAACCGCTCGATGTACTACGCGCTGGGCTACCGGGAAGAGGACTTCGACAAGCCGATGATCGGCATCGCCAACGCCCACTCGACCATCACGCCCTGTAACTCAGGGCTGCAGAAGCTGGCCGACGTCGCCATCTCGGCGGTGCGCGAGGCGGGCGCGAATCCACAGGTGTTCGGCACGCCGACCATCTCGGACGGCATGTCGATGGGGACCGAAGGCATGAAGTACTCGCTGATCTCGCGCGAAGTAATCGCCGACTGCATCGAGACCGCGGTGAATGGGCAGTGGATGGACGGCGTGCTGGCCATCGGCGGCTGCGACAAGAATATGCCGGGCGGGATGATCGCGATGGCGCGCACCAATGTGCCGGCGATCTACGTCTACGGCGGCACCATCAAGCCGGGGCACTGGAAGGGCAAGGACCTGACCATCGTATCCGCGTTCGAAGCGGTGGGCGAATTTACGGCGGGGCGCATGGCGAAGGAAGACTTCATCGGCATCGAGAAGAACGCCTGCCCGTCGTCCGGTTCGTGTGGCGGCATGTATACCGCGAACACGATGTCGTCCTCGTTCGAGGCGCTCGGCATGTCGCTGCTGTATTCGTCGACGATGGCCAATCCCGATGACGAAAAGGTCGGTTCGGCGGCGGAGTCGGCGCGGGTGCTGGTGGAAGCGGTCAAGCGCGACCTCAAGCCGCGCGACATCATCACGCGCAAATCGATCGAAAACGCGGTGGCGCTGATCATGGCGACCGGCGGATCGAGCAACGCGGTGCTGCACTACCTGGCCATCGCGCACGCGGCGGAAGTGGATTGGACCATCGACGACTTTGAGCGGATACGGCGCAAGGTGCCGGTCATCTGCAACCTGAAGCCGTCGGGCCAGTACGTCGCGACGGACCTGCACAAGGCGGGCGGCATTCCGCAAGTGCTCAAGCTGCTGCTGGACGCGGGCCTGCTGCACGGCGACTGCATCACGATCACCGGCCGCACGCTGGCCGAGGAACTGACGGACGTGCCGTCCGTGCCGCGTGCCGGCCAGGACGTGATCCGCACGATCGACAAGGCGCTCTACAAGGAAGGCCACCTGGCGATCCTGAAAGGGAACCTGTCGCCGGAAGGTTGCGTGGCCAAGATCACGGGCCTGAAGAACCCGGCGATCACCGGCCCGGCGCGCGTGTTCGACGACGAATATGCGGCGATGGAAGCGATCTTGGACGACCGGATCAAGCCGGGCGACGTGCTGGTGATGCGCTACCTCGGGCCGAAGGGCGGGCCGGGGATGCCCGAGATGCTGGCGCCGACGTCGGCGCTGATCGGCAAGGGCATGGGCGACTCGGTCGGCTTGATCACCGACGGGCGTTTTTCGGGTGGGACGTGGGGGATGGTGGTCGGGCACGTAGCGCCCGAAGCCTACGAAGGCGGCACCATCGCGCTGGTGGAGGAAGGCGACTCGGTGACGATCGACGCGCACCGGCTGCTGATCCAGCTGAACGTGCCCGACGAAGAAATCGCGCGCCGCCGCGCCGCCTGGAAGCAGCCCGCGCCGCGCTACACCCGAGGCGTGCTCGCCAAGTTCGCCGCGCTGACCTCCACAGCCAGCAAAGGCGCGGTCACCGGCTAACTTCGGGGACAGACCCCAAAATCGGGGACAGACCCCAATCCCGGGGTCTGTCCCCGATTTTGGGGTCTGTCCCCGATTTCAAGAAAGATTACTTGCGGGTCTTGTCGAAGCTTTGCTTGACGCGGTCCTTGCGGCGCTGGGCGTCGACGTTGTGCTCTTTTTTCTTGTCCAGGCCGAGCATCTTTTCGATGAACTCGAACCAGATGAAGGCGAACACCATCAGCCCGATGATGTACCACCACGACATCTCGCCAAAACGCCACACTTCGAAGTAGCGCAGGCCTATGAGGGCGACAATGAGAATGATTAACGGCATGAGGAACTCCTTTTCGATCCCGCATCTTACAAACATTCCGGCGCCCTTGGGAAATATCGCGTTACTCTGGCGCAACACACCGTCAACCTTGCATCGCCTCCAATCGTTAGGGATTGTAAGGCCGCGAAACTTTTTTTTTCGATACGCGGTAAAATGCTTTCGTAGTGCTTAAGTTACCTTGGAGAATTGAATGAAACGGTCCCTATTGGTAGTTGTAGCGTTGTCGGCGCTGGCCTCTTCTAGCGCGATGGCAAGCCCCGATCTGGCGAAGGCAAAAAACTGCATGGCTTGCCACGCCGTCGCAAACAAGCTGGTAGGCCCTGCTTTCAAGGACGTGGCCGCCAAATACGCCGGCCAGAAAGACGCGGAAGCGAAGATGGTCACGAAGGTCGTCAAGGGCGGTTCCGGTGCATGGGGCGCGGTCCCGATGCCGGCCAACCCGCAAGTGAGCGAAGCCGAAGCCAAGACCCTGGTCAAGTGGATCCTGGCGCAGAAATAAGCGCCACGGCTCAACAAAAAAACGCGCATCAAGCGCGTTTTTTTTCGTCCGTCGATTTAGCCGCCGGGGCATCGCGAGATGCCCCGGCGGGATAAGCGATTACTGGATCACGTCCATCTTGGTCTTCTTGCCGCCCTTGTAGGTGAACAGGGTCAGCGCGCCGTCCTTGATGTCGCCTTTCGGGTCGAACTGGATCATGCCGGTCACGCCCTGGTACTTGATCTTCTTCAGTTCAGGCAGGTACTTCACCGGATCGGCCGAGTTGGCGTTCTTCATCGCGGTGGCCATCACCATCACCGCGTCGTACACGTACGGTGCGTACAGCTGAACGTCGGCGTTGTACTTCTTCTTGTAGCGCGCCTGGAAGTCGGCCATGACCTTCTCTTGCGGACCCTTGACGCCGCCAGCTTCCGCGCAGGTGACGTTGCCTTCGCCGAGGCCATCGCCCGCGAGGCGCGACAGCGCTTCGGTGCAGATGCCGTCGCCGCCCATGAAGCGCGCCTGGATGCCCAGCGCCTTCATCTGCTTGAGCATCGGGCCGCCGACGGCGTCCATGCCGCCGAAGAAGATCAGGTCAGGCTTCTTGGCCTTGATCGAGGTGAGGATGGCGGTGAAGTCGGTGGCGTTCGGGTTGGTGAACTCCTTGCCGACGATTTTCACGCCGGGGAACTTCTTCTTCGCGCCCTTGACGAATTCGTCAGCCACGCCCTGGCCGTAGGCCGAACGGTCGTCGATGACGGCGATGTTCTTCGCCTTCAGGGTGTCTACCGCATAGCTGCCCAGCGTGCCGCCCAGCTTGTTGTCGTTGGCGACCACGCGGAACGCGCTCTTGAAGCCTTGCTTGGTGTACTGCGGGGTGGTGGCCGATGGAGAGATCTGCTGCGAGATGCCGGACGTCGTCTGTATATCTTCAGGCAGGAACGCGTGGTTCCCCAGTTCAGGTGGACTCGATCACGCCCTTTGTCACCTTGCGCTCGACCAGTTTCTGCGCGACCGCGGTGCCTGCTTCGATCGGCGCCGTCGCGTCTTCCCGGTCAGCAGTTCGAGTCTGACTTCTTGCCCGCCCAGGGTTGAAGCCCTTGGCGTTCAGTTCCTCGATTGCCATCTTGGCGCCGTTCTCGTTGTCCTTGCCCAAGTGCGCGCTGGCGCCCGAGATAGGACCGACGTGGCCGATGCGCACGACTTCCTGCGCGCCGGCAGAACCGGCGAAGGCGATCGCGATGGCAAGTGGGATAAGTTTCGTCGTGAACTGCATATACTTCCTCCAATAGGTAGAAACCAGGCGCTCGTGACGCCTCTTGAAATTTTGCGTAGGCAAAAGGTACAACAAATTAATTGCTTAGCAAAGACGAAATTCGATTTTTTATTGGCTGCACCACCGTAAACGTCCGCGCGGTGCGATGGTGGACGGTCATGGTGCGGAAGTTGTAAGCAGATGCAAGTGGCATGCACCGCGGTAGGGCGGGGTGGGTAGAAGAGTTGATGTGGCGTTGATGTAGGGCGGACAAGCGCGAATGCGCGCCTCCGCGGGTTACGCACATATGTACGCCGGGGGAGCCTACTTGAGGGCCTTGAGATGCGCGATCTCCTGCGCCACGGCCCGCACGACGATCTTCTCGATGGTGTCCTGCAGCCCGTGCCTGATCTCCTCGGTCAGCCCGGACACCGCATGCCGCAGCACTTCCTCCATGCTGTCCTTCAGCCGCTGCTCCAGCACGAAGTCGACCCGGCTCTGCAACTGGTGCAGGACCCTTTCATGCAGACGCCGCTCCACCAGCTCCCAGTCCTGCTCGCCCAGGCTCGCAAGCGCAGGCTCGGACGCAGCCGGTGGCGCCGGTGCCGGCGCCTCCGCCTTCTCCTGGAACACCTCGGTCAAGACCGGAATGCTTGCATCGAACGCCGGGTTGGAATTCATCAGAATTGCTCCGAGAAACCCTGTACTTCAGGGCAGGGAGTGAAAGGAGCCGGGCGCGAAGCGCCTGCAGCCGTCCAAGTGAAAAAAAGTTTTGAACTTTGGTGTTGGTCCACGGTCAAACTCCATAAGTGCTTCAGTATGCGATTACGCGCTGGGGCATGATTTACTAGTACCGCTTTCTCCAATCCGCAGTCGCTTTAGGCGAGGTCGAGAGATATCCTGCGGATTGAATAAGAAGCTGGGCTCTTTCAGTCCAGCTTCCGTCTGGGACATCAGACGCCAGCAGTGGGAATCCCCTTTCGTTCACGAAGGGGAGGATGTCAAGTCTGGCCTGCGACGAAATGAGTCAGTGGATAGGATTGCTTCTTGTATGCGACGTAACGCTTGCGCCCCTCGGCCGCGTCTTCCTCGTCGGTCGAGATGATCTCGAACACGCGCTGGAAGCGGTCGACATGCGCCGGAACCCGCCGCGTCAGGTTCACCAGCATGTCGGCATGCGGCAGCTCCGCCTGCTCGTCATCGGTGACGATGATCGGCGTGACGGAAGCAAGCGCGTCGCCGGCCATCACGTGCGGCAGGAAGTCGGTCTCCGACAGGTTCCACAGCGCCTCGTCCAGCGCCGCTGCCTGGGCGGCGTCTTCGGCCAGCAGCACCAGCTTGCCGCGCGCGGCGTAGGCCTTGCGCGCCAGCCGGCAGGCGTAGGTGAGCTTGTCGGGGATATTGGTATGGAAGTCGATGCGGGTCATGTGCGCTTCAGAATTGGAAGCCGGGCGGCGTGTCGTTTTTCTTCTTGTCGCGTTCTGCCTTCCAGCGCGCCGCGGCGGCGTCGGCTTCGGCCACGCGCACCAGGTCGCGTGCTTCGCGTTCGGCCGCGTTGGGTGCTGGCGCGGCCGCCGGCGCCATCGGCGCCGCGGCTACCGGCGCTGCGTTGCGGTAGCGTGCGGGAAGGATGTTCTTGGCCGGGTAGGCGGCGGCGTCCAGCGCCCCGTTCCATGCCGACGGCTCGAAGCCGACCAGCTTTGTGCGCCCGACCACAAGCATCGGCAGCCGGCCTTCGCTGCCCGCTTCCTTCAGCTTGACCTGGTCCTCGTAGGTGGAGACGGTTTTCTCCGCATACGGGATGCCGCGCGTTTGCAGCATCTTGCGGCCGTCGTCGCAGCCCTTGCAGTCGACCGCGGTGTACAGCGTCACCGGCGCCGCCCGCGACGCGCTGACCAGCGCATACGGCAGCGGCACCAGCTCCGCGCCGGGCGTCAGGGCCTTGACCTCGGCCTTCTTGCCATCGGGCGCGGGCGTGTCGCTGTAATGCGTCACGCCTTTCGAGTCCACCCATTTGTACATCTGTTGCGCGTTCGCGCCCGCTGCACAAAGCAGCAGGAGCATCGGCGCAGCGCGCAGTATCGTAGCCAGTTCCATAAGTTCTCCCGGCATGGCCCTTGTCAGGACTGCATGCCGCTATGCCTCAACAGGGCGTCGATGTTCGGTTCGCGGCCGCGGAAGGCCTTGAACGATTCCAGCGCCGGACGCGATCCGCCGGTCGCCAGGATCTCTTGCTGGAAGCGCTTGCCGGTTTCTTCCGACAGCTTGCCTCCGCCAGCTTCCACCGCTTCCTCGAAGGCGGCGTAAGCGTCCGCGGACAAGACTTCAGCCCACTTGTAGCTATAGTACCCGGCCGCATACCCTCCTGAGAAGATATGGCCGAACGAATGCTGGAAGCGGTTGAACGCCGGCGGCATCATCACCGAGAACTTCTGGCGCACGTCGTTGATCAGTTCCTGCACGCTGCGCGCGCTGGCCGGGTCGTAGTCGTAGTGCAGGTGCATGTCGACCAGCGAGAACTCGACCTGGCGCAGGGTCTGCATCCCGGACTGGAAGTTTTTCGCGGCCAGCATCTTGTCGTACAGCCCGCGCTGCAGCGGTTCGCCGGTTTGCACGTGGGCGGTCATGTGCTGCAATACATCCCACTCCCAGCAGAAGTTTTCCATGAACTGCGACGGCAGTTCCACCGCATCCCACTCGACGCCCGAGATGCCGGCCACGCCCAGTTCTTCGACTTCGGTCAGCATGTGGTGCAGGCCGTGGCCGAATTCGTGGAACAGGGTGGTCACTTCGTCGTGCGTGAACAGCGACGGCTGCATCACGCCGTCCACTTCGGCCGGCGGCGTGAAGTTGCAGGTCAGGTAGGCCACCGGGGTCTGGATGATGCCGAAGTTGTCGAGCTTGCGGCCGCGCGCGTCGTCCATCCATGCGCCGCCGCCCTTGCCGGCGCGTGCATACAGGTCGAAGTAGAACTGGCCTACCAGCGCGCCATCGCGCTCGATGCGGTAGAAGCGGACGTCCGGGTGCCATACAGGCGCCACGTCCGGCTTGATCTCTACCGAGAACAGGCTTTGCACCAGGCGGAACAGGCCGTCGATGACCTTCGGCTCGGGGAAGTATTCCTTCACTTCCTGCGCCGAGAAGGCGTAGCGGCGCTCGCGCAGCTTTTCCGACGCATAGGCGACGTCCCAGGCTTCGAGCGTGTCGATGTCGAGTTCCGCTTTGGCGAAGGCGCGCAGTTCTTCCAGGTCTTTTTCGGCGAATGGACGCGCGCGTTTGGCCAGGTCTTCGAGGAACTCGATCACGTGCTCGGGGCTTTGCGCCATCTTCGGCACCAGCGACACTTCGGCGAAGTTGCGGTAGTCGAGCAGGCGGGCTTCCTCGTTACGCAGGCGCAGCAGCTTCGAGATGTTCTCGCTGTTGTCCCACTTCTCCATCTCGCTGAAGAAGGTGCCCTGTTCCGACGCCTTGGTGGCGCTGGCGCGGTAGATGGTCTCGCGCAGCTGGCGGTTGTCGGCGAACTGCAGCAGCGGGAAGTAGGACGGGAAGTGCAGCGTGAACTGGAAGCCGGTCTTGCCGTCCTTTTCGGCGGCGGCGCGCGCGGCGGCCTTGACGTCTTCCGGCACGCCGGACAGGTCGAGCTCCGTGCTCACCAGCAGCTTGTAGTCGTTGGTCGCATCCAGCACGTTCTCGGAGAAGCGGGTCGACACGGCCGCCTGCTCTTCCTGGATCTCGGCGAAGCGTTCCTTTTTATCGTCCGGCAGTTCGGCGCCGCCGAGGCGGAAGTCGCGCACCGCATTGCCTACCAGCTTCTGGCGCGCCGGCGACAGCGAAGCGAAGTCCAGGCTGGCCGCGATCGCCTTGTACTTGGCGAACAGCGCTTCGTTCTGCGACAGCGCGGTCCAGAACTCGGTGATCTTCGGCAGGTTTTCGTTGTAGGTCGCGCGCAGTTCCGGCGTATCGGCCACGTTGTTCAGGTGGTTCACGATGCCCCAGGCGCGGCCCAGGCGTTCGGTCGTTTCTTCCAGCGGCACGACGAAGTTTTCCCAAGTGACGTGGTCCTGCGGCGCTTCGAGCTGGGCGACCACCTTGCTGGCGTGGTCGATCAGCTCGGTGATCGCAGGGGTGACGTGTTCGGGCTTGAACAGGTCGAAGCGCGGCAGGCCGGAAAAATCGAGGAGTGGATTTGCTGTAGTGGTCATGGTCGTTTTCCAGTTCGTTGTGCGCGGCCTTGCCGCCTTGCGTTCGTCAGGTGCGTTCCGCTGCTTCCACCGTATTCATCAGCAGCATGGTGATGGTCATCGGGCCCACGCCGCCAGGCACCGGCGTGATGTGCGAGGCCACTTCGCGCACGCCCGCGGTATCGACGTCGCCGCACAGCTTGCCGTTGTCGTCGCGGTTCATGCCGACGTCGATGACGATGGCGCCAGGCTTGACCATGTCGGCGGTCAGCGTATTGCGGCGGCCGACGGCGGCCACCACCACGTCGGCCTGGCGGGTGTGGTAGCCCAGGTCCGCGGTCGCGCTATGGCAGATGGTCACGGTGGCGTTGGCTTGCAAGAGCAGCAGCGCCATCGGCTTGCCGACAGTGTTGGAGCGGCCGATCACGACGGCGTGCTTGCCGCGCAGGTCGACCCCGGTGCTTTCGATCAGCTTCATGCAGCCGTACGGCGTGCATGGGCGGAAGCCGGTCAGGCCGGTCATCAGTTCGCCGGCCGACAGCACCGAGTAACCGTCGACGTCCTTGGTGGCCGAAATGGCTTCGATCACCTTGTGCGGGTTGATGTGCTTCGGCAGCGGCATCTGGACCAGGATGCCGTGGATGGCCGGGTCATTGTTCAGCGAGGCGATGCGGTCGAGCAGGGCGGCTTCGGTCAGGTCGGCGTCGTATTTCTCCAGCACCGAGTGGAAGCCGACGTCGCCGCAGGCCTTGACCTTGTTGCGTACATACACCTGGCTGGCTGGATCTTCCCCCACCAGGATCACCGCCAGCCCGGGCTGCTTGCCCTGGGCAGTCAGTTTGGCGGCGCGCTGGGCGATTTCCGAGCGCAGTTGTTGGGAGAGGGCGATTCCGTCGATCAGTTGAGCAGGCATGATGGCAAATAGGTCAGGGGAAAACCGCGATTATAAGTCGGGAAGCCCCAACCCGCCTCCCAGCCGCCGCGCTGAAGCCGCCAAAAGCGCCGGATGTTGTTTCCTGGGTAAGAATAATCGCTGTTGCAAAGTGTGATTCCACGATATGAAATGCGCTTTCGTAATTTGAAAAAGTCCAAAAGTGCTGTTAGAATCGTCGCACTAATTAATGGTATTTTTAAACACTTCGCAAAAACGTCCGACAGCGATCACGGGATCGGGTAGGGCACTTACAAAGGAGACGCATTAATGTCAGCTCAACTCGACCAGTTGACGGCACAAGCCGCCAACGATCCGGATACGCTCGAAACCAGGGAATGGCTCGACGCGCTTGAGGCGGTCATCGAAAACGAAGGCCCGGAGCGCGCGCACTACCTGATGGAGCGCCTGGTCGACCTCGCGCGCCGCCGCGGCGCCACTATCCCGTTCTCCAGCAATACCGCCTACGTCAACACCATTCCCACCCACCTCGAAGAACACTGCCCGGGCAACCTCGAATTCGAAGAGCGCCTGCGCTCGTGGATGCGCTGGAATGCGATGGCGATGGTGGTCAAGGCCAACCGCGCCGACGGCGACCTCGGTGGCCATATCTCGTCGTTCGCCTCGCTGGCCAACATGCTCGGCATCGGCTTCAACCACTTCTGGAAGGCCCCGAGCGAAGGCCACGGCGGCGACCTGCTGTACATCCAGGGCCACTCCTCGCCAGGCATCTACGCCCGCGCCTACCTCGAAGGCCGCATTACCGAAGACCAGCTGCTGAACTTCCGCCGCGAAGTCGACGGCAAGGGCCTGTCCTCGTACCCGCACCCGAAACTGATGCCGAAGTTCTGGCAGTTCCCGACCGTGTCGATGGGCCTCGGCCCGCTGATGGCGATCTACCAGGCGCGTTTCCTGAAGTACCTGCATGCGCGCGGCATCGCCGACACCGAAAACCGCAAGGTCTGGGTGTTCTGCGGCGACGGCGAGATGGACGAGCCGGAATCGATGGGCGCGATCGGCATGGCCTCGCGCGAACGCCTCGACAACCTGGTCATGGTCGTCAACTGCAACCTGCAGCGCCTGGACGGTCCTGTGCGCGGCAACGGCAAGATCATCCAGGAACTGGAAGCGGACTTCCGCGGCGCCGGCTGGAACGTGGTAAAGGTCATCTGGGGCCCGGGCTGGGACACCCTGCTGGCCAAGGACAAGGACGGCATCCTGCAGCGCGTGATGATGGAAACCGTCGACGGCGAATACCAGAACTACAAGGCCAAGGACGGCGCCTACGTGCGCAAGAACTTCTTCGGCAAGCATCCCGACCTGCTGAAGATGGTCGCCAACATGACCGACGACGACATCTGGCGCCTGACCCGCGGCGGCCACGATCCGCACAAGATCTACGCCGCGTTCAAGAACGCGCAGGACAACAAGGGTTCGCCGACCGTGCTGCTGGTGAAGACCGTCAAGGGTTTCGGCATGGGCAAGTCGGGCGAGGCGCGCAACACCGCGCACCAGACCAAGAAGCTGGACGACGAGGCGATCCGCGAAATGCGCGACCGCTTCGCCATCCCTATCCCGGACGACAAGCTGAAGGACATCCCGTTCTTCAAGCCGGCCGAGGATTCGCCTGAGATGCAGTACCTGCACGAACGCCGCAAGGCGCTCGGCGGCTACCTGCCGCAGCGCCGCGAAAAAGCGGAAGAAGCGCTGCCGGTGCCGGAACTGTCGGCATTCCAGAACGTGCTGGACGCCACCGCGGAAGGCCGCGAAATCTCGACCACGCAGGCCTTCGTGCGCATCATCTCGGCGCTGCTGCGCGACCAGCACCTGGCACAGCGCATCGTGCCTATCCTGGTCGACGAATCGCGCACCTTCGGCATGGAAGGCCTGTTCCGCCAGATCGGCATCTTCAACCAGCAGGGTCAGTTGTACGAGCCGGTCGACAAGGACCAGGTGATGTACTACCGCGAAGACAAGGCCGGCCAGATCCTCCAGGAAGGCATCAACGAAGCGGGCGGCATGAGCTCGTGGATCGCCGCGGCGACCTCGTACTCGACCAACAACCGCGTGATGATCCCGTTCTACACGTTCTACTCGATGTTCGGCATGCAGCGCATCGGCGATCTGGCCTGGGCGGCAGGCGACATGCGCGCACGCGGCTTCCTGATGGGCGGAACCGCGGGCCGCACCACGCTGAACGGCGAAGGCCTGCAGCACGAAGATGGCCACAGCCACATCATGGCGGCGACCATCCCGAACTGCATGCCGTACGACCCGACCTTCGGGCATGAACTGGCGGTGATCGTGCACGACGGCCTGCGCCGCATGGTGGCGAACCAGGAAGACGTGTACTACTACATCACCATCATGAACGAAAACTATCCGCAGCCGGGCCTGAAGGCCGGTTCGGAAGAGGGCATCCTGAAGGGCATGTACCTGCTGCAGGAAGGCGCCGCCGACGCCAAGCAGCGCGTCCAGCTGATCGGTTCGGGCACCATCCTGCGCGAGTCGATCGCCGCGGCCGAACTGCTGCAGAACGACTGGGGCATCGCGGCCGACGTATGGTCCGCTCCTTCGCTGACCCTGATCGCCCGTGACGGCCAGGATGCGGAACGCTGGAACCTGGTCAACCCGACCGCCGAACAGCGCGTGCCTTACGTGACCTCGCTGATGAAGGACACCTCGGGCCCGATCATCGCCACCACCGACTACATGCGCCTGTTCGCCGAGCAGATCCGCGCCTTCATTCCGAAGGACCGCACTTACCGCGTGCTGGGCACGGACGGCTTCGGCCGCTCGGACAGCCGCGTCAAGCTGCGCGAGTTCTTCGAGGTGAACCGCTACTACGTCACCGTCGCGGCCCTCAAGTCGCTGGCGGACGAAGGCAAGATCGAAGCATCGGTCGTCGCCGACGCGGTAGCGAAGTACGGCATCGATCCGAACAAGCCGAATCCGGTGACTCAATAACGCCACTAACGTCGCTCTCGCGAAAGCGGGAGCCCATGCTGAGCGTGCATGGCCTGCTCAGCATAGGTTCCCGCGTGCGCGGGAACGACGTTGGCTAACTCAAAAAACAACGGAGCAACGACATGAGCGTAGTGGAAGTTAAAGTCCCGGACATCGGCGACTTCAAGGAAGTCGAAGTGATCGAACTGCTGGTCAAGGTGGGCGACACCATCAAGGTCGACCAGTCGCTGGCCACGGTGGAATCCGACAAGGCCAGTATGGAGATCCCGTCCAGCCAGGCTGGCGTGGTCAAGGAAATCAAAATCAAGGTAGGCGACAAGGTCGCTGAAGGTTCGCTGATCCTGATGGTGGAAGCGGCCGAAGGCGGCGGCGCCGCACCGGCAGCCGCACCAGCACCGGCGGCCGCACCTGCGCCAGCCGCAGCGGCTCCGGCAGCACCGGCGCCAGCACCTGCACCAGCGGCGCCAGCTCCAGCCGCCGCGCCTGCCCCTGCCGAAGCCGCACCGGCATCGAACGGCAAGGCCCATGCATCGCCGTCGATCCGCAAGTTCGCGCGCGAACTGGGCGTAGACCTGACCCGCGTGCCTGGCACCGGGCCGAAATCCCGCATCACCCAGCAGGACGTGCAAAACTTCGTCAAGGGCGTGATGGCTGGCGGCGCCGCTGCCGGCAAGCCTGCCGCGGGCGGCACCGGCGTCGGCCTCGACCTGCTGCCATGGCCGTCGCTGGACTTCTCCAAGTTCGGCCCGACCGAACTGCTGCCGCTGTCGCGCATCAAGAAGATCAGCGGCCCGAACCTGCACCGCAACTGGGTGATGATCCCGCACGTGACGCAGTTCGACGAATCCGACGTGACCGACCTCGAACAGTTCCGCGTCGATTCGAACGCGGCGCTGGCCAAGGCCAAGTCGACCGTCAAGCTGACCATGCTGGCATTCGTCATCAAGGCCAGCGTCGCGGCGCTGAAGAAGTACCCGGCGTTCAACGCATCGATCGACGGCACCGGCGCCAACCTGATCCTCAAGCAGTACTACAACATCGGCTTCGCGGCCGACACGCCGAACGGCCTGGTGGTCCCGGTCATCAAGGATGCCGACAAGAAGTCGATCTCGCAGATCGCCACCGAAATGGGCGAGCTGTCGGGCCAGGCGCGCGACGGCAAACTGAGCCCGGCCAACATGCAGGGCGCGACCTTCACCATCTCGTCGCTGGGCGGCATTGGCGGCACCGCGTTCACGCCGATCATCAACGCACCGGAAGTGGCGATCCTTGGCCTGTCCAAGTCGTCCATGAAGCCTGTGTGGGACGGCAAGGCATTCCAGCCGCGCCTGATGCTGCCGCTGTCGCTGTCGTACGACCACCGCGTGATCGACGGCGCGATGGCCGCACGCTTCACCGCATACCTGGCCGAAGTCATGGCCGACCTGCGCAAGTCACTGCTTTAAGGAGATCGGGCGAATGAGCACTATCGACGTTAAGGTTCCGAATATCGGCGACTTCAAGGAAGTGGAAGTCATCGAGGTCATGATCAAGGCTGGCGACACCATCAAGGTCGACCAGTCGCTGGTCACGGTCGAATCCGACAAGGCCAGCATGGAGATTCCTTCCACCCACGCCGGCGTGGTCAAGGAAGTCAAGGTCAAGGTGGGCGACAAGATCGGCGAAGGTTCGCTGCTGCTGACGGTGGAAGAATCGGCGGGCGCACCCGCTGCAGCGGCGCCTGCTGCTGCCCCGGCGCCTGCCCAGGTGGCTCCTGCCCCTGCGGCGGTGGCACCTGCCCCGGCCGCACCGGCTGCTGCCGCCATCCCGGCCGGCAGCTACACCGGCAAGGTCGACATCGAATGCGAAATGATGGTGCTGGGCGCAGGTCCTGGCGGCTATTCGGCGGCATTCCGCGCGGCCGACCTGGGCATGAACACGGTGCTGATCGAGCGTTACGAAACGCTGGGCGGCGTGTGCCTGAACGTGGGCTGCATCCCGTCCAAGGCGCTGCTGCACGTTGCGGCCGTCATCGACGAGACCAAGGGCATGGCCAAGCACGGCGTGTCGTTCGCCGCGCCGGAGATCAACATCGACGAACTGCGCGCCTACAAGGATGGCGTAGTCAAGAAGATGACCGGCGGCCTGAATTTCATGGCCAAGTCGCGCAAGGTCAACGTGGTAACCGGCGTCGGCCAGTTCGTCAGCCCGAACCACGTCGAAGTGACCGCGGCGGACGGCAGCAAGAAGGTCGTCGCGTTCCAGAAGGCGATCATCGCGGCCGGTTCGGCAGTGGTGAACCTGCCGTTCGTGCCGAAGGATCCGCGCATCGTCGATTCGACCGGCGCGCTGGAACTGCGCCAGGTGCCCAAGCGCATGCTGGTCATCGGCGGCGGCATCATCGGCCTGGAAATGGCTACGGTCTACTCCACCCTCGGCTCGCGCATCGACGTGGTCGAGATGATGGACGGCCTGATGCAGGGCGCCGACCGCGACATGGTGCGCGTCTGGCAGAAGTTCAACGAGAAGCGCTTCGATAACATCATGACCAAGACCAAGACCGTCGGCGTGGAAGCGCTGCCGGAAGGGATCAAGGTCACCTTCGAAGCGGCGGAAGCCGGCGCCACCGCGCCTGAACCGCAGGTCTACGACATGGTACTGGTGGCGGTTGGCCGCAGCCCGAACGGCGGCAAGGTCGCCGCCGACAAGGCCGGCGTCACCGTGACCGACCGCGGTTTCATTCCGGTCGACGGCCAGATGCGCACCAACGTACCGCACATCTTCGCCATCGGCGACCTGGTAGGCCAGCCTATGCTCGCGCACAAGGCGGTCCATGAGGCGCATGTGGCGGCGGAAGCGGCACACGGCGAGAAGGCCTTCTTCGACGTCAAGGTGATCCCGTCGGTCGCGTACACCGATCCGGAAGTGGCATGGGTAGGCATTACCGAAGACGAAGCCAAGGCCAAGGGCATCAAGCTGGAGAAGGGCCACTTCCCGTGGAGCGCCAGCGGACGTGCTGTTGCGAATGGCCGCGACGAAGGCTTCACCAAGCTGCTGTTCGACGCCGAGACCCACCGTATCGTTGGTGGCGGCATCGTCGGCACGCATGCGGGCGACATGATCGGCGAGATCGCGCTGGCGATCGAGATGGGCGCCGACGGCATCGACATCGGCAAGACGATCCACCCGCACCCGACCTTGGGCGAGTCGATCGGCATGGCGGCCGAAGCATACGAAGGCGTGTGCACCGACCTGCCGCCGCCGCGCAAGCGCTGATAGCAGGAGCCGGAAACAGAACGGGGACCGATATCGGTCCCCGTTGTTTTTTGGCGCGCCTCTGACAGGCGTGTAATGCAGCATGGATGCTGCGCATGCTCTTTTATTAGTTATAAATCGTCGAACGGGTTGGAATATCGATGCTGCCAGAGCGCGCGGCATCGGCATATGCCCGCATTTCCTCGACCAGCGTTTCCATTTGCTCATCGCCCGGGTTCTGGAGGAACCCTTTCAGGCGTTCGTGCAGCGATGCCTGCTTATCGCGCCATTCATATCGTGCCGACTTGCTCATGATGCCTCCCTCGTCTGACGCAGTGCCTGCGCCTTGTTTTTAGCATACATAAAACACCTCCGGTAAAGATGTCAGGATGCACTAATCGTACACAACACTCGGTGCGATGGCGCACATAGGGGATTACAATTGGCGCCTCACGGCTCCACTAAAAAGGCATTCATCAGAATTGCTCCGAGAAACCGTGTACTTCAGGGCAGGGAGTGAAAGGAGCCGGGCGCGTAGCGCCCGCAGCCGTCCAGGTGAAAAATGTTTTGAACTTTGGTGTTGGTCCACGGTCAAACTCCATAAGTGCTTCAGTATGCGATTACGCGCTGGTGCATGATTTACTAGTACCGCTTTTTCCAATCCGCAGTCGCTTTAGGCGAGGTCGAGAGATATCCTGCGGATTGAATAAGAAGCTGGGCTACTTTCAGTCCGGCTTCCGTCTGGGGCATCAGACGCCAGCAGTGGGAATCCCCTTTCGTTCACGAAGGGGAGGATGTCAAGAAGACCCGATTCCTCTCATTCCTCGTGGCGGCAGCTTTCTGCGCCGGCGCGCATGCCGCGGAAGCGAACGTCAACACGCTGGCTGCGCAAGCGGGAACGCCCGCGCAGCTGGCCAGGCTGGCCAAGCGCTTCGAACCGGTCGAACTGCGCGCGGACGTTTCGCACCTGTCGGCCGGCGACAGGGCCGCCATCGCCAAGCTGATCGAAGCGGCGAAGATCGTCGACGTGCTGCAGCTGCGCCAGCGCTGGTCGCAGAATGAAGCGCTATGGGACGCGTTGAAGAAGGATGCCACGCCGCTGGGCAAGGCGCGCCTCGACTACTTCTGGCTGAACAAAGGGCCGTGGTCGCACCTGGACGGCAACCAGTCCTTCATGCCGGCGGAGTACAAGGGCATCAAGGTCCCCGCGCACAAGCCGGCTGGCGCCAACTTCTATCCCGAAGGCGCGACCAAGGAGTCGCTGGAAGCGTGGATGAACGCGCTGCCGCCCGAGGACAAGCAGGACGCGCAATGGTTCTTCACCACCATCCGCAGCGGCGCGGACGGCAAATACAAGATCGTGAAGTATTCGGACGAATACCGCCCGGAGCTCGAGAAGCTGGGCGCGCTGCTGCGCGAGGCGGCCGCATCGACCGATAACGCATCGCTTAAAAAATTCCTGACGCTGCGCGCCGACGCCTTCCTGTCGAACGACTACCTCGAATCGGACTTCGCATGGATGGACCTCGACTCGCCGGTCGACATCACCATCGGACCCTACGAGACCTACAACGACGAACTGTTTGGCTACAAGGCCGCGTTTGAAGCGTATGTCAGCATCCGCGACGACAAGGAGACCAACAAGCTGAACTTCTTCGGCAAGTACATGCAGGAGCTTGAAGACAACCTCCCGATGGACAAGAAGTACCGCAACCCGAAGGTAGGCGCGATGGCGCCGATGGTGGTGGTGAACGAAGTGTACGGCGCGGGCGACGGCAACATGGGCGTGCAAACGGCGGCCTACAACCTGCCGAACGACGAGCGTATCATCAGCAAGCGCGGCTCGAAGCGCGTGATGCTGAAGAACGTGCAGGAAGCGAAGTTCAAGTCGACGCTGACGCCGATCGCCAGGCTGGTGCTGTGTCCGGAAGCGCAGAAGGACCTCGACTTCGACTCCTTCTTCACCCACATCCTCGCGCACGAAATCATGCACGGGCTCGGGCCGCACGCCACCAAGATCGACGGCAAGGACTCGACCCCGCGCCAGGACCTGAAGGAAGCCTATTCGACCATCGAGGAAGCCAAGGCCGACGTGACGGGCCTGTGGGCGCTGATGTACATGATGGACAAGGGCCTGCTGAAGGACACGCTGGGGCAGGGCGAAGCGGCCGGGCGCAAGCTGCACAACACCTTCCTCGCATCCGCGTTCCGCACGCTGCACTTCGGGCTGACCGACTCGCACGCGCGCGGCATGGCGATCCAGTTCAACTACCTGCTGGACAAGGGCGCGTTCGTATCGCATGGCGACGGCACCTTCTCGGTCGACTTCAAGAAGATCAAGCAGGCGGTGGCCGACCTTGACCGCGAGTTCCTGACGATCGAAGCGACCGGCGACTACGCACGGGCGAAGGAGATGATGGCGAAGTACGTCGTCATCCGTCCCGACGTGAAGAAGGCGCTGGACAAGATGAAGACGGTACCGAACGACATCAGGCCCCGGTTCACGACTGCTAAAAGCTTAGTAAAATAGCGGAGCCCACGGAACTCGGGGAAAATCGTACGCCAAGGGCTGACCAAGTTCCGCAGCGGCCGGAACGGCCCGTTCTGGAGCTTCCGGCTTCGACGGCACGCTCCAGATAAACCGAATTCCACACGTACTACGATGTCCGTGCCAATGCCTTCAAGCCGATTCATTCTCTTGCGCCGGAGGCGGCGCGCATAGGGTTTTCATCCGCTGTTGCAGCAAGATGCTTTGTGCCGTCAGGCGCAATATCATCGGATGCAGTGCTTCCAATCTGCCGATTCGACTCATTAAGACCTGTCCCGCCAGGTCCATTGCGCTGCCCTTGCAGGCGAATACGATCTTGTTGAGCGCATCCAGCGCATCGATAACAACAGCAGCGCCATTGAAGGCACGATCGATGCGCTCCACAAGCACCTGTGTCTCTACCGCGTCGCCGAGCAGATTGACCACCACGATCCCGTCCTGCGTCAAGGCTTGGTGGCAGTCGTCATAGAAGCGCTCGCTGCACAGTTGCGGCGGCTGTCCGTTTCTATCAAAGCCGTCGATCATCAGCACGTCAAACCGGTTTTCAGTTTGTTGTATGAAATCGGCGCCATCCATGCAATGCACCTGGAACCGCTCGTCGTCCGGGGGAATGTGGAATTGATCTCGTATCGCAATGACATGCGGATCGATTTCGGCCACAGCAATGGCAGCGTTGGGTAAATGGCGATAGCAGAACTTGGCAAGCGAGCCGCCCCCCAATCCGATCATTCCGATTTTTTTCGGCTCGGGATTGAAGAGCAAGAATCCCATCATTGATTGCGTGTAGCCCAATACCAGCTCATCGGGGCTATCGATACGCATTTCGCTCTGCAGCGCCAGAACGTCGAACATCAGCGACAGCGTATTGCGCTTTTTGTAAAGGATGGGTTTGCCAGTCTGAGACAGGGCGACTAGTCGCAAGAAATCGTCTATCAGCATGGCGATGTAATGCGGTGTGGGCGGCAGCTCATTGGCAAGAAGCAGTGATTCGATGTAATCGCGCAGCCTTGGCATGAGTCGCGACGGCGGCAATGCGACCGACTGGTCCGCGGCCAGCCGCCCCAGGCTGGCCATGACCCGCAGCTCAAACAGAGGCGGGGGGCGCGACGTTCGCAATCTTCGGTAAGGCATAGGTTACCATGTGATTATAATGCAATGACAATTCCTGCAGCATATAATGAGTGCGAAATGTACGTCAAGTCTGCGTGAAAAGTGCTGCCAGGCAATGAGAAGCGCCTTGACGTGAAAACGACACCCGTGGGGTAATGTAAAAAACAATCCATTCAGTGAAATAGCAGGCATGCCATGATCAATATTCTGGAAGCGCACCGCGCCGGTCTGTTCAGGAAGGGAAACATCCTTTCCAACGTGATTGCCGGCGTCATCGTCGGCATTGTCGCCTTGCCAC
>NZ_QYUP01000023.1 GCF_003590855.1 Massilia cavernae | reverse complement strand
GCGGCGGCGACCCGATGTTCCCGAGGCCGGAGCTGGCGGCGCGGTACGAAGAGCGGGCGCAGCGCAAGCTGGCATCGATGGGCGACTCTCGGCGCGCTCGGCGCTGACTATTCATCGTGGGACGGCCAACCTGACTCAGAAGTCACGGCCGGTGTTCGTGCTGGGCGTGGATGCGCCGGATGGCACCAACGCCGACAAGCATGATTTGCAGTTCACGCGGGCTTATTACGACAGCTTGCCGGAGGAGGTACACAGGCACTTGGCGTGCCGGGTGGTGGATAAGCTGGAGCCGATCGTGCAAGGTCACACGATCGAGGGCTTGAAGATGGGGCAGGCGGGGTAAAACCCGCCGCCAATCCTAATGATTGTGGCCGCACCCGCGCGCTATCGGCGCACCTGGGATCGTGGTACCTGGCTCGCGGCCGGTGTCGCCTTCGAAGCCGGCCGCGTGAAGGCGCTGCATGTAACCGGCCCACAAGGCGTCCTGCTCCGTGCCCAGCTTGTGCAGATACTCCCACGTGAACAGGCCCGAGTCGTGCCCGTCCGAGAACGTCGGCTTGACCGCGTAATTCCCCACCGGCTCCAGCGCCGTCACCTGCACGTCGCGCTTGCCCAGCTGGAGCACTTCCTGCCCTGCCCCGTGTCCGCGCACCTCCGCCGACGGCGAATACACACGCAGGTATTCGAACGGCAGCGAGAACGCGCTCCCGTCGTCGAACGCGATTTCCAGCACGCGCGATTTCTGGCGGACTGTCAGCTCAATCGGGGTCATCAGATTTGCTCCGAGAAATCTCGTCCTTCAGGACAAGGAGTGAGAGGGGCCGACTGCGCAGCAGTCGATGCCTTGGTTTTAAGAGTGGAACCATGGTCGACAACTGCTGTCGAACCTGGATGAAACTGGTTTACCGCTACCGCGTCAAGTCCCTCACCGGCTTGCTGAACAAGCAGGCCCGGGCAGTCAACTTCGTCTGGAACTACTGCAACGACAGGCAAAAGGACGCGCTGCGTTTCGGTCGCAGCTGGCATACCGGTTTTGATCTGATCAAGCTCACCACGGGATGCAGCAAGGAGCTTGGCCTTCACTCGGGTACGGTCAACGACGTATGCCAGCAGTACGCCAGGTCGCGCTCCCAGTCGCATCGGCCTTACCTTCGCTATCGCGGCAGGAAGACCTTGGGTTGGGTGCCGTTGAAAGGACGTGAACTGAAACGCGAAGGCAATGCCTTCCGCTTCGCCGGCAATACCTTCCGCGTGTTCTATTCGCGCGCCCTGCCCGAGGGCAAGATTACCGACGGGTCCAACTTCTCGCGCGACCGGCGCGGCAACTGGTTCCTGAATATCGTGCTTGAAGTACAGACGCCGCCTGCCCGCTTGCCGGTGCGCGGTGTCGGAATCGATCTTGGCCTGAAAGACCTGGCCACATTGAGCGACGGCAGCCGCATTGCGGCGCCGCACCTCTATCGTGCCAGCGAGGCGGCGCTGGCGGTGGCCCAGCGCGCCCGCAAGAAGAAGCGGATCGCGGCGCTCCACGCAAAGATTGCCAATCGCCGCCGCAATTTTCTGCACACCTGCACCAGCGCCATCGTCGGCGCGTTCGACTACATTGTGGTCGGCAATATCAATGCAGCGGCTCTCGCCAAAACCAGCATGGCGAAGTCCGTCTACGATGTCGGCTGGTCGTCCTTCCGTACACAACTGGCGTACAAGGCTGTTAAGCATGGCGCCTGGTTTGAAGAAGTGAACGAAAGCTTTACCACCCAGATCTGCTCGGATTGCGGCGCTGTGCCCGATTCGCGGCCGAAAGGTATCGCAGACCTTGGAATAAGGGAATGGCATTGCTGTGATTGCGGAGCGGTACACGATCGTGATCTCAATGCTGCACTAAACGTAACTGTTCAGCCTGAATGACCAAAGCAATCCGCGTCATTCGCATCGGTGAAAGCGATGTCGCCTGGTTCGGCCTCCGCAATGCATTCCCACAGCCCGTCTTGATGCAGCGCGATCGAGTCTGCATTTCGCAAGTAGAACTCATCGGAATGCAGGCCGTCGATCAGGACCGGACGACGCACGCGCTTTTGTTTTCCGTTGATGAAGATAGTCATGAACTGCGCCTTCTCCCTCTTCTGGGCGGCGGTCAGTTTGCGCTTCGGTTTGGCCATGGGATTGATTGCGATTGCTGACTGTTCGGCCGCTACGCAGCTGGCATGATCGGATCGCCAGCAAATGCGCGGCGCAGCACTTCCAACATGCTGTATCCCTGTTTGCGTAGCGTGTCGAGGCAGGAGCGAATGATGCAGAAATTGTCGGCGCCAGCAATGGTGCGGAAGCAGCCCGATATTTTTTGCTTGACCTTGGGCATGCGGACGGCCCGTTCGGCAATATTGTTGGAGAACGGAACGGTCGGATCGGCGATGAAGCGCAAGATGGCGTCGGCGTGCAGCCGGAAGCGGCGCAGCAGGTTGTGGGCGTCGGACTGTTTGCAGCGACCGGATTTTCCGTCGGGCTTGAGTTGGGGAGGGTTCAGTTGTTCGCCTTGGCGCACGATGTCGTTGTAGACGGTGGTGAAGGCGGCGATGGCATCGGCATCAAATGGCCGGCCCTGCTGTCGCGCCGCCGCGCTCAGTCGTTGGGCGTTGAGCAGCAGTTCCGTCATGGCGGTCGGCCATTGCTGGCCAGTCACTTCCTGCGCATACACCAGTTCTCGAAGGAGATGGGCATTGCACAAGGCATGCAGGCCATCGTCGAGTTTCCAGTATGGGGCCCAGCAATCATGCACCAGAACGCCGATGCGTTTGGGGAGAATGCCATGCGCGACGATGGCGTCCAAGCCGCGCTTTGCGTGCATGCCATACCAGGTCAGTTCCGCCGTGGCCGCCACATGCATCCAGTGCAGTTTGCCGTCGACGCGCAAGCCCGATTCGTCGGCGCACAGCACTGGCGCGTGGTGCAATTGCCGCGCTATCAGGTCGGCTGTGCCCTGCAGGGCCAGGCTCGCTTCGCCAACCCAGGCAAGCAGGGTTGCCGGCGACACAGACAAGCCCGTCATCTCGCCAATCAACTCGGCGGCGCGGGCATATGGCAGCATCTGGCCCTGGGTCAGATGCACCCCCAGTGCGCGCACGTTCGGGCCGTATTGCGCGAGGTCGCCGACCGCAGCGGGGAAGACGCTGTCGTGCCGCTGACCGCAGGCGCAGACCACCGTGTAGACACGGTGTTCCACCACCTCGAAACACATCGTCGGCACATCGAATACCTGACGGCGCTCCAGCACGTGCGCCTGTTCGAGCGCCAGCGCACTGTGGCAGCGGTTGCAATGCGACGGCGGAGGATGATCCTTCGTGCTGGTGGGCTCGGCCACCCGCTTGAGGGTACTGCCTTTATGGCCCGGCTGGCCGCCAACCGCCTTGCCCGACTTGCCGCGCAAGGAACTGGTCTTCTGCTTCTTGGCCAGTCCATCCGAGGATGGTGGCTTGCTCGAATTCTGGCTGTTCATGCCCAGCTTTGCTTCGACCGCATCCAAGCGCGAAAACAGCGCGTCGATGAGTCTGTCCTTGTCCTGATGGGACAACTGCGTGAGGTCGGGACGGGGCGGTTTCGGTGGCATGACAACATGATGCGGCAACTGTACAAAGTTTACAACCGCTGATTGCTTCGGTCATTCAGGCTGAACAGTTACCACTAAACATTCTCCGTCGCGGACGTGCGACGCTAGTTGTAGGAATCCCCGTCCTTAAGGTCGGGGAGGACGTCAAGGTCGTTCCTCCATGCGGCGCGCAATCTCGGCGGCCAGTTGCGGCAGCAGCGCACGCCGCTGCGCCAGCACATTTTCATCCGTCGTGCGCACCGCCGGCGCCCACACAGGGCTCGGGAACTGCGCATCGTCCGCGTAGCGCGGGATCAGGTGCCAATGCAAATGCGGCACCATGTTGCCCAGGCTGGCGAGGTTGACCTTGGCCGGCTTCATGATGTCGACCAGCGCCTTCTCGACGCGGTACACCGCGTCATTGAGCAGCGCGCGGTCTTCCGCCGGCAGGTCGCTCATTTCCTTGACATGCTTGTTCCAGATCACGCGGCAGAAGCCCGGATAGGCCGCATCGTCGACGATGATGACCGACAGCTTGTCGTCGCGGTACACCGTCGGCACCGCCAGCTCGCACAGCTCGCACGGCAGCGGCTGTCCGGTCATACCAGCACCCGCTCGATACCGCCGTTGTTGGCGCGTGCGACGTAGTCGGGCAGCCAGTTCTCGCCCAGTTTGTGGCGCGCGATCTCGACGACGATGTAGTCGGCCGTGGTGTTGGCGTCGTCGTTGTAGCGCGACAGGCCCTGCAGGCAGGATGGGCAACTGGTCAGGATCTTGACGTCGCCGCCGAAGCCGTCGGTACGCAGCTTGGCCGCGCCCTTCTCCATTTCGTCTTCCTTGCGGAAGCGGACTTGCGTCGCGATGTCCGGACGCGATACACCGAAGGTGCCCGACTCGCCGCAGCAGCGGTCGTTCTTCTCGATCTTGACGTTGTCGACGGTCGATACCAGCGAGTTCACGGTCTTCACCGAATCCTGCAGCTTCATCGGGTTGTGGCAAGGCTCGTGGTACATGTAGCGCGTGCCGGTGACGCCTTCGAGCTTGACGCCCTTCTCGAGCAGGTACTCGTGGATGTCCATGATGCGGCAGCCAGGGAAGATCTTGTCGAACTCGTAGGTCGCCAGCTGGTCGTAGCAGGTGCCGCACGACACCAGCACGGTCTTGATGTCGAGGTAGTTCAGCGTATTTGCCATGCGGTGGAACAGCACGCGGTTATCCGTCATCATCTTGTCGGCCTTGTCGTACTGGCCGACGCCGCGCTGCGGATAGCCGCAGCACAGGTAACCCGGCGGCAGCACGGTCTGCACGCCCACTTCCCACAGCATCGCCTGCGTCGCCAGGCCAACCTGCGAGAACAGGCGCTCCGACCCGCAGCCCGGGAAGTAGAACACCGCTTCGGTATCGGCATTGGTCGCCTTCGGATTGCGGATGATCGGGATGACCTTGTCGTCCTCGATGTCGAGCAGCGCGCGCGCAGTTTTCTTCGGCAGGTTACCCGGCATCTTCTTGTTGATGAAGTGGATGACCTGCTCGCGCACCGGCGGCTTGCCGGTGGTCGGCGGCGGCGCCTTGGTCTGCTTCTTGGCGAACTTCTTGAGCACCGTGTTACCCAGGCGCTGGGCCTTGAAGCCCCAGTCGATCATCGCCTTGCGGGTGGCGTTGATCGTGGTCGGGTCGGTGGCGTTCAGGAAGAACATGCCGGCGGCGGCCGCAGGCTTGAAGCTCTTCTTGTCCATCTTGCGCAGCAGGTTACGCATGTTCATCGACACGTCGCCGAAGTCGATGTTGACCGGGCATGGCGTGACGCACTTGTGGCACACCGTGCAGTGGTCGGCCACGTCCTCGAACTCTTCCCAGTGGCGGATCGACACGCCGCGGCGGGTCTGCTCTTCGTACAGGAAGGCTTCGATCAGCGCCGACGTCGCAAGGATCTTGTCGCGCGGGGAGTACAGCAGGTTCGCGCGCGGCACGTGCGTCGTGCACACCGGTTTGCATTTGCCGCAGCGCAGGCAGTCCTTGACGCTGTTGGCGATCTCGCCGATATCGCTTTGCTGCATGATCAGCGATTCGTGGCCCATCAGGCCGAACGACGGCGTGTAGGCATTGCGCAGGTCGGCGTTGAATTCAGGGTTGTTGAGCAGCTTGCCCTTGTTGAAGCGGCCTTCCGGATCGACCCGCTCTTTGTAGTCGCGGAAACCGGAGATTTCGTCTTCGGTCAGGAACTCCAGCTTGGTGATGCCGATGCCGTGTTCGCCCGAGATCACGCCGTCCAGCGAACGCGCCAGCTTCATGATGCGGCCGACCGCTTCGTGCGCGTCCTGCAGCATCGCGTAGTCGTCGGAGTTGACCGGCAGGTTGGTGTGGACGTTGCCGTCGCCCGCATGCATGTGCAGCGCGACGAACACGCGCGAGCGCAGCACGCGCTGGTGGATCGCGGTGGCTTCGTCGAGGATCAGCTTGAACGCGGCGCCGTTGAAGATGTGGCGGAACGGTGCGCGGATCTCCTGCTTCCACGAGATGCGCACAGTGCGGTCCTGCACCACGTCGAACAGCGTGGCGCCCGGCTGCTGCACCAGGCGCGCGTCGAATACTTCGGCCGGCTGCTGTACGCCCAGTTCGACCAGGCGTTCCTTGACGGCGGCCAGCGGCTGGTCGAGGTTGTCCAGCGTGAAGGTCCAGCGGTCGCGCGCGGTGTCCAGAACGGCCAGCGCCTGCTGCTCGCGGTCGCCCAGGATCTCGGCTGCGCCGACGCCTTCGCCCGCGGCATCGTCGCTCTTCGCCACCGGCAGATGGCCGGCCGCGATGAAGTCGCGCAGTGCCGCTACCAGCTGCAGCTTGTTCTTGATCGACAGCTCGATGTTGATGCGCTCGATGCCGTCGGTGTACTCGCCCATGCGGTTGAGCGGAATGACCACGTCTTCGTTGATCTTGAAGGCGTTGGTGTGCTTGGCGATGGCCGCGGTGCGGGCGCGGTCGAGCCAGAATTTCTTGCGCGCTTCCGGGCTGACGGCGACAAAGCCTTCGCCGACGCGGGTGTTCGCGAGGCGCACCACTTCGGATGCGGCCACCGCCACGGCGTTTTCATCGTCGCCGACGATGTCGCCAAACAGCGCCATCTTCGGCAGCACGCCGCGCTTCGATTTGGTGGCGTAGCCGACCGCGCGCAGGTAGCGCTCGTCGAGGTGCTCCAGGCCGGCCAGGCGCAGCGTGGAAAAGGCTTCGCCGCCCTTGGCAGGCAAGCCGTCGAGGTAGTCCTTGATTTCGACGATCGACGGAATCGCGTCGCGCGCCTGGCCGAAGAATTCGAGGCAGACGGTACGCGTGTGCTTCGGCAGCTTGTGCAGGATCCAGCGCGCCGACGTAATCAGGCCGTCGCAACCTTCCTTCTGGATGCCCGGCAGGCCGGCCAGGAACTTGTCGGTCACGTCCTTGCCCAGGCCTTCCTTGCGGAACACGCGGCCGGCGATTTCGAGGATCTCGGTCTTGAACGGTTCGCCCTTGGCGGCGCCGCGCGCGTTCGGATGCGTCCATTCGAGCTTGAAGCGCGCCAGCGGGGTGTCGTGGATCTTCGACAGGTTGTGGTCGATGCGGGTGACTTCGAGCCAGTCGCCGTTAGGGTCGACCATGCGCCATGAAGCCAGGTTGTCGAGCGCAGTGCCCCACAACACGGCCTTCTTGCCGCCCGCGTTCATGGCGATGTTACCGCCGATGCAGGACGCTTCGGCCGAGGTCGGGTCGACCGCGAACACGAAGCCGGCGCGTTCGGCGGCGTCGGACACGCGCTTGGTGACCACGCCGGCGCCGGAGTAGATGGTCGCGTATTCGCGGTCCACGCCCGGCAGCATCGTCATTTCGACCTCGCCCAGCGAGATCAGTTTCTCGGTGTTGATCACGGCCGACATCGGCGTCAGCGGGATCGCGCCGCCGGTGTAGCCGGTGCCGCCGCCGCGCGGGATGATGGTCAGGCCAAGTTCGATACAGCCTTTCACCAGGCCGGCCATTTCGTCTTCGGTATCCGGCGTCAGCACCACGAACGGGTATTCGACGCGCCAGTCGGTGGCGTCGGTCACGTGCGAGACGCGCTTGATGCCGTCGAAGCGGATGTTGTGCTTGTCGGTGTAGCGGCCCAGCACCTTGGTGGCGCGCTTGCGCAAGTCGTAAGTCGCACGGAATTCGGCGCCGAAGTCTTCCACCGCGCGGGTGGCGGCCTTCAGCAGCTTTTCGACCGCGTCGCTGCGCGCCTGCGCTACTTCCGGGGCGGCTTCCTCGCCGCCGGATGCATCGACCGCGAGGCGGCGCTTGTCCACTTCGGCCAGGCGGTGATGCAGCGCGTCGATCAGTTCCTGGCGGCGCTTGGGGTTATCGAGCAGGTCGTCCTGCAGGTAGGGATTGCGGCGGACCACCCAGATATCGCCCAGCACTTCGTACAGCATGCGGGCGGAGCGGCCGGTCTGGCGCGCGCCGCGGAGTTCGTCGAGCAGCTTCCACGCTTCTTCGCCCAAAAGGCGGATCACAATTTCGCGATCGGAGAACGAGGTGTAGTTGTAAGGAATTTCGCGCAGCCGGGTGGGCGCGGCGCCGTTCGATGTTTCCGAAAGCAGTGCCTGGATTTGTGCGGGGGCGTTCATGTATCGTGGATTGTCAGACTGACCCTGGGAGGATCATTCTATCGTATTGCGTTGCACAACGCGGGCGGAGGGTCGGTTTTGGCAACCAGGTCCAAAGTCCCGCACCATCAAAACAATGAACAATCGTCATTTTGTGCAAATATTATTTGCAATTAAACTTAAAAATACATGGTTTATTTGCACATCAGCATATGCATGCCGCATATCGTTGGGACGTAGGGTGGATAAGCGAAGCGGTGTAGCAGGTGTTTCGAATCGCATGCGATTCGCCTGCGAAACGGTATCCGCTTGCAAGCGGATACTCCTTAGCGAAGCATCCACCGAGGTATCTCTCACCCGCCCAGCATCTGCCCCAACTGCTTCCAGAACCCGTCCGGCACGTACAGCAGCACCGCGGTCATGGTCAGGTAGCGCATGAACTTCCCGATCGCCATGTAGAAAACGCTTGGCCAGAACGGCAAGTGCAGCCACCCTCCCAGCGTGCACAGCGGGTCGCCCACCGCCGGCACCCACGACAGCAGCATCGCCTTCGGCCCGAAGTGCGCCAGCCATTTGAACCATACCGTTTCCCGTTCCTTGGCAAAGGCCACCTTGGCACGGTAGCCGATGAAGTAATCGACCGCGCCGCCCAGCGTGTTTCCCAGCGTGGCGACCAGGATCGCCGGCCAGAACATCGCCTCGTTGGCCTTCACCACCGCGAACACGGCCGGCTCGGACCCGAGCGGCACCAGCGTGGCGGAGACGAAGGAAATGAGGAAGACCGAAGTCAGGCCAACCGCAGGTGCGGCCAGCACTTTGAGCAGCCAGAGAACTGCGGACTCGATCATGGGGGGCTTAAGACGGCTTGTGGAGCGTCCATTATAATGAGGAAAACCTATCGCAATGACACGATAGGCAGCGCCCGCAACCCGGCGCCGCCTGCCGCACTGCACGCCTCGGCCAAACGCCGATCAGGACAGTCCCACGCGTCACTCACGAATGCATTCCGGTTCCCCGGCCCAGAACTTATCATTTGCAGACCATGACTACCGACTATCTCAAGAAAATCCTGACCGCGCGCGTCTACGACGTCGCCGACGAAACCCCGCTGGAGCTGGCGCCCACGCTGTCGGAACGCTTCGAGAACCGCATTTACTTCAAGCGCGAGGACATGCAGAGCGTGTTCAGCTTCAAGCTGCGCGGCGCGTACAACAAGATGGCCAACCTGTCGCCGGCGCAGCTGAAGCGCGGTGTGATCTGCGCCTCGGCCGGCAACCACGCCCAGGGCGTGGCGCTGTCCGCCGGCCGCCTCGGATGCCGCGCGCTGATCGTGATGCCGACCACCACGCCGCCGGTGAAGATCGAAGCGGTCAAGTCGCGCGGCGGCGCGAACGTCGAAGTGGTGCTGCACGGCGAGTCGTACACCGACGCCTACAACCACGCGTTGACGCTTGAACGGGAACAGAAGCTGACCTTCGTGCACCCGTTCGACGATCCGGACGTGATCGCGGGCCAGGGCACCATCGGCATGGAGATCCTGCGCCAGCATTCCGGCCCGATCCACGCGATCTTCGTGGCCATCGGCGGTGGCGGCCTGATCGCCGGCGTGGCGGCTTACGTCAAGCAGATCCGCCCCGACATCAAGATCATCGGCGTGCAGACAATGGACTCCGACGCGATGGCGCGCAGCCTGAAGGCGGGCGAGCGCATCACCCTGGCGGATGTCGGCCTGTTCTCGGACGGCACCGCTGTGCGCCTGGTGGGCGAAGAGACCTTCCGCCTCGCGCAGCAGTACGTGGACGAGGTGATCATCGTCGACAACGACGCCATCTGCGCCGCCATCAAGGACGTGTTCCAGGACACCCGCAGCATCCTCGAGCCGGCCGGCGCGCTTGCCATCGCAGGCGCCAAGGCCTACGTCGAACGTTCGGCGATGAGCAAGAACCCGGTGCGCAACGAGACCCTGGTGGCGATCGCCTGCGGCGCCAACATGAACTTCGACCGCCTGCGCTTCGTGGCCGAACGCGCCGAAGTGGGCGAGTCGCGCGAAGCCGTGTTCGCGGTGACCATCCCCGAGCAGCGCGGCAGCTTCCGCCGCTTCTGCGAACTGGTCGGGCCGCGCAACGTCACCGAGTTCAACTACCGCATCAGCGGCGAGCGCGAGGCGCACGTGTTTGTCGGCGTGCAGATCGGCAGCCGCGGCGAATCCGGCCTGCTGGCGCGCACCTTCGAGCAGCACGATTTCAAGACGCTCGACCTGACCCACGACGAACTGGCCAAGCTGCACATCCGCCACCTCGTCGGCGGCAAGAGCTCGCTGGCGCACGACGAGCTGCTGTATCGTTTCGAATTCCCGGAACGCCCGGGCGCATTGATGCGCTTCCTCGCCAGCATGGCGCCGAACTGGAACATCTCGCTGTTCCACTACCGGAACCAGGGCGGCGACGTGGGCCGCATCCTGGTCGGCCTGCAGGTGCCGGCGGGCGAGATGGCGGACTTCCGCGACTTCCTCAACACCCTCGGCTACCGTTACTGGGACGAGAGCGCGAACCCCGTGTACAAGCTATTCCTGGGCTGAGCGCACGCAGCCATTTTTACATTGAACGAGAGATGAACAACACCGCTGACCAATCCCCGCTGGGCAAAACCTCCGCCTACCAGACGCAGTACGCACCGGAGCTGCTGTTCCCGATCCCGCGCCAGCAGAAGCGCGACGAGTTGAACCTGACGGGCGCCCTGCCCTTCTTCGGCGTCGACATCTGGAACGCGTACGAACTGTCGTGGCTGAACATGCGCGGCAAGCCGCAAGTGGGGATCGCCACCTTCACGGTGCCGGCGGACTCGCCCAACATCATCGAGTCGAAGTCGTTCAAGCTGTATCTCAACTCGTTCAACCAGACCCGCCTGGCCAACCCGGAGGCGCTGGTCGAACTGCTGCGCGAGGACGTCACCGCCGCTGCCGGCGCGCCGGTGCACGTGTCGCTGACGCTGCAGGAGAACTTCGGGTCGCTGAAGATGGGCGAGCTGGAAGGCCTGCTGATCGACCGCCTCGACGTCGAGATCGACAACTACTCGCCGACGCCGGCCCTCTTGAGCACCGTGAAGGGCGAGCCGCCGGTGTCGGAGACGCTGGTGTCGCACCTGCTCAAGTCGAACTGCCTGGTGACCGGCCAGCCCGACTGGGGCAGCGTGCAGATCCAGTACGTGGGCGACCAGATCGACCAGGAAGGCCTGCTCAAATACCTGATCGGCTTCCGCGAGCACAACGAGTTCCACGAGCAGTGCGTGGAGCGCATTTTCGTCGACATCATGCGCCAGTGCGCGCCGCAAAAGCTGGCGGTCTATGCGCGCTACACGCGCCGGGGCGGCCTCGACATCAACCCATGGCGCACCAATTTCAGCAGCGCCCGTCCCCCCAACCTGCGCAACGCGCGTCAATAAGCGCCCCACTGAGCAAGGTCAACGCGAGCGATCGGCACCCGGAACGCGCGTTGACCGGGTTGCCGCGCGGGAATATGGTGATCGAGGAATCGGTGGTGCCGTACCGCCGGCGCAACAGCCGGCTGCCCTTGATTTCCCGCAAATCAGTGCCACATCAGTATCAGGCGACAATACGGACACAAGAACGCCGACGAATCGCTGGATGAAACGGGTATGCATTCAAATAATGCTCGGCAAACAACGTATTTTTCAATCGGAAATTTGCAGCGCATGTGCATTTGCCGTTGATAATTACATCATGCCGCTTAACGTGGTACAGTTCTTCTGGATGATCGTGCGAAGCACCCACAACAGGCTCAACGAATTCGAATTACACGGCCGTAAAACAGGCCTATAATTCTGGCTCGCAAGCACCTTTGTGCATTGCAACATCACACATAGTGTCATGACCAATCTTAGCAAAATCCTGTTGCCCGAAAACGTGCTGCTGGACCTCGAAGTATCGAGCAAGAAACGCGCATTCGAGCAAGCCGGGCTCATCTTTGAGAACAACTGCGGCATCGCCCGCTCGACCGTGTCGGACAACCTGTTCGCGCGCGAACGCCTCGGCTCCACCGGCCTTGGCCACGGCGTCGCAGTGCCGCACGGGCGCATCAAGGGCAGCAAGAGCCTCAAGTCGCCGCTGGGCGCGTTCGTGCGCCTGGCCGAACCTATCCCGTTCGAATCACCCGACGGCCAGCCGGTCAACCTGCTGTTCTTCCTGCTGATCCCGACCACGTCACCCAGCAGCACCTCGAAATCCTGTCCGAGATCGCCGAGATGTTCTCGGACGATGCGATCCGCACCGCGCTCGCCACCGACCCGGATCCGAAGTCGGTCCATGCCCGTATCTCCAACTGGCAACCTTCCTTGCAAGCCTTGGGTTAAACTTGTTGCTCCGGGTGCATCCTCGCGCCCTTACTTCAATAAAGACCCGTTCATGCTGCAAACTCCGCTGACCATCCAACGGCTGTACGACGACAACCGCGAATCCCTGGAGCTTGGATGGTTTGCCGGCTTCCCCGGCGGCGAGCGGCTGATCTCGGGGGACGTGGCGTCGGCCGCCGACCAGGTCGGCCACCTTAACCTGATCCACCCCGGACGCATCCAGGTGTTCGGGCACCAGGAACTGGCCTACTACCACCGCCTCAGGTCGAGCTCGCGCCAGCACGTCATCACCGAATTGATCGGCGGCGGCCCGCCGGCGCTGGTCATCGCGCAGGGCCTCGACACGCCGCCCGACATCCTCGCCATCTGCGACGAGCAGAACATTCCGCTGTTCTCGACGCCGCTGCCTGCGGCGCAGGTGATCGACTTCCTGCGCGTGTACCTGTCGAAGAAGCTCGCGCAGCGCATCATCATGCATGGCGTGTTCATGGACGTGCTGGGCGTGGGCGTGCTGATCACCGGCGACTCGGGCCTGGGCAAGAGCGAGCTTGGCCTGGAACTGATCTCGCGCAGCCACGGCCTGGTGGCCGACGATGCGGTCGAGTTCTCGCGCATCGCGCCGAACATGATCGAGGGGCGCTGCCCGCCGCTGCTGCAAAACCTGCTGGAAGTGCGCGGCCTTGGGCTGCTCGACATCAAGGCGATCTTCGGCGAGACCGCGGTGCGCCGCAAGATGCGCCTGAAGCTGATCGTGCACCTGGTGCGGCGCGGCGCGGCCGACGAGGAAGTCGAGCGCCTGCCGTTCATGTTCCCGACCGAGGACGTGCTTGGCCTGCCGGTGCGCAAGGTAGTGATCCCGGTGGCGGCGGGCCGCAACATCGCGGTGCTGCTGGAAGCCGCGGTACGCAACACCATCCTGCAACTGCGCGGCATTGACACCTTGCAGGAGTTCATGGAGCGCCAGCGGCAAGCAATGACAGGCGACTAGTATTGCAAGGAGTCCTGCCTTGCAAGGCAGGACCGTTCCGCAGGCGCGGAGCGGTGCTCCGCGAATTCCCTGCTGCACCTATGACAGGCGACTAGTATTGCAAGGAGTCCTGCCTAGCCGCAACACCGAGCGCAACTCATGCTGTTGGGGTATCATCAAGGGCATGCGCATCGTACTCATTACAGGTATTTCCGGCTCCGGCAAGTCGGTCGCCCTCAATGTTCTTGAAGACGCTGGCTACTACTGCGTCGACAACCTCCCGCCCGCCCTGCTGCCAAGCCTGGTGGACGCGCTGGTCGCCGACGGCGCCGCCAAGCTGGCCGTCGCGGTCGATGCGCGCAGCGCGCAGTCGCTGGTAGGACTGCCTGCCAATGTAAAACGGCTTTGCGACGAAGGGCATGACATCAGGATCATGTTCCTCACTGCGAACACGCATTCGCTGGTCGCGCGCTTCTCCGAAACGCGCCGCAGCCACCCGCTGTCGCACCAGCTGCGGCCCGACGAAAACCCGGCCTCGCGCCGCACGCTGATCGAATGCATCCTCGAGGAACGCGAGCGCCTGTCGGCCATCGAAAAGCTGGGGCACGTGATCGACACGTCGGAACTGTCGGCCAACAAGCTGCGTGCGTGGATCACGGAACTGGTGGAGATCGAGCGTGCGCCGATGACGCTGTTCTTCGAATCGTTCGCGTTCAAGCTGGGCGTGCCGCTGGATGCGGACTTCGTGTTCGACGTGCGCGCGCTGCCGAATCCCTACTACGACCTGGCGCTGCGGCCGATGACCGGCAAGGATGCGCCGGTGATCGCCTTCCTCGATGCGCAGCCAAGTGCGGCGGAACTGCTGAACGATATCCGCACGTTTGTGGAAAAGTGGCTGCCGTCGTTCAAGACGGACAACCGCAGCTATCTCACGGTGGCGCTGGGGTGCACGGGCGGGCAGCACCGGTCGGTGTACATGGCCGAACGGCTTGCCGCGTATTTCAGCCCGACCGAGCGCGTGGTGTTGAGGCACCGCGAGCAGTCGTAAGCGTTACCAAAAAAACCGTATCGATACATGTAGGGCGGATAAGCAGAGCGCATCCGCCGAATTTGCACGCGCCGTGATGACGTGAACGTTCGGCGGATGCGCTACGCTTATCCGCCCTACGACGGCTTCGATATAGTTCGTTTTACAAGTGCCGCAGCGGGTGCGCGCTCGCAGGCCACACCGGTTTGAAGAAGCGTTCCACCATCTCCGGCGTCACCTCCTCCAGGCTGGCGGGATTCCACTTCGGCAGGTTGTCCTTGTCGATCACCAGCGCGCGTACGCCTTCCAGCACTTCGCCATGCTCGAAGTTGTGCCTGACCATCGTGCGCTCCATGCGCAGGCAGCCCGCCACGTCCTGCTTCGCGCCGCGCGCCAGCAGTTCATGCGTTACGCACATCATCAGCGGCGAGCGCTGGCGCATCGCGCCCAGCGCCTTCTGGAAGAACGCGTCCACGTCCTTCACCAGCGAGTCCATCACCGCCGGCACCGAACCCGCGCCGAAATGGCGGTCGATGCCTTCGCGCTTCGCTTCCAGCGTGCTGGCGCCTGCCTGGCCCTTGAACGGCGCCGCAAACGCCTCGATGGCCGCGCGCAGCTGCGCACCCGGCGTCGACGCGATCAACTCCTTCAGCGCGCCCATCTGCGCCTGCGGCACAAACAGGTCCGCCAGGCCCACGTACAACGCGTCGGCGGCGCCGATGGTCAGGCCGGTAAGCCCAAGGTAGTTGCCCAGCTGTCCCGGCGCATGCGACAGGAAATGGCTGCCGCCGACATCCGGGAACAGGCCGATGTTCACCTCCGGCATGGCCATCCTGGTGCCTTCGGTCACGATGCGGATGCCGCAGTCAGGCCCACCCTGCGCGATGCCCATGCCGCCGCCCATCACCACGCCTTCCATCAGTGCGACATAAGGCTTCGGGTAAAAATGGATCAGGTGGTTGAGCGCGTATTCCTCGGTGAAGAAATCCTCCAGCAGCGCGCTGCCGCCCATCGGCGTGGCGTTGCCGACCTCGTGGAAGAAGCGGATGTCGCCGCCCGCGCACAGGGCTTTCTCGCTGCTGCTCTGGATGACCACCGCGTCGATGCCGGCGTCATTGCGCCAGGATGCCAGCACCTCGGCAAGCGCGCGCACCATGTCCAGCGACAGGGAATTGAGCGCCTTCGGGCGGTCGAGGATGATGATGCCGGTGCGCTTGGCCACGCGGGTTTGGACGAATTCGCTCATGACGGAAAGGTGAAAGGTGGAGAGACCGATATTCTATCGGCAAACCGCACCTTCCAGAACCCGTCATGCGGTAGGGCGGCGGCCAGGAACCAGGAGGCCGCCGCCCATCCGTCCCGCTAATAAGGTTGGGGCGGCTGTCCGCTGGGATTGATCTGTCCGCGGACCTGTCCATTAGGATAGACCACGGAATGGATGTTGATGTAGTAATTCCCCGCACGTAGCGTAGCGAGCTGGGCTTCGGTCAGGGTGACCGTGGTGCCCCAGGCGCCGCTTCCCGGCGACGTTTCGGCCAGGGGGAAAATAATCGGGCCGTTGACGCCGATCGGAGCTTCATGAACATGCCCCGCGACGCCGGGCACCCCGCTGGTCGTCGCTGACACCGTCATCATGCGCGTCCCGGTGTCGACCGACACGGTGGCCGAGCCACTACCCGCAGTCGGATTCGGCGGCACTTCAGAGGCAGCGTTGAGCGTTGCAACGTACGTCTCAATCGTCGGCGGTGGCGTGGTTGGAGGAGGCGTGGTTGGCGGAGGCGTCGTCGGAGGTGGCGTGGTTGGAGGAGGCGTGGTTGGCGGAGGCGTCGTCGGAGGTGGCGTCGTCGGAGGCGGCTCGGTCGGGGGCGGCGTCCCCGCCGGCGGAACTGCCATATCGTTGTAGTCGCTGCCGCCGCAGGAAGCGAGGAGCGCCATGGCAATGGCGGGCAGGACTCGGATGAATCTGGTGCGGTGAAGTTTCATGACAGGCCTCTCAATCTGGATTGAAAGAAAGCGCACGCCTGCGTCAATCGCGGGCTTGGTCGCGGGCATTCCTTGTGTGACGAGGGTTTCAGGATGCTGAAACAGCGGCTTCACATACGGTTAATGCCACCACCGCGGTCGCAGGTTCACGTTCGGCGCTAATAAATTAAATGCGCCGAAGCCGTTGCCGTTCAGAAGGAATAAGTGGCGGTGACGGCCAATGCGCGCGGAGTCCGGAAGCCGTTCGCGGCGCGCCCGCTGCCGAAGGTGGTGGTGCCCAGCCAGGCCAGCTGGACGTTGCACGGACCGGCATCGACGCCGACCGCCAGCCGCACGTCGATGCGGTCGCGCATGGCCGCCGTGAGCCCGCGCAGGCCATGCAGTACGCCGACGTGGGCGATCAGGTTGATGCGTTCACCGATGGGATGGAAACCGTTGAGCTCCGCGTACGCCACGCGCCCGAAGTAGCCGTAGTAGGCCGGTGCGTAATACAACCGTGCGCTCAGGCGGTCGGAGGCCAGGCCAAGCCAGGTCTCGTTGTAGTTGTATCCCCGCAGGTCGGAAAAGACCGTGCTGCTGGCTCCGGCTTCCCAGCTCAGCCCTGAACGCAGCCGGTGCGCATAACCGCCGAACGCGACCATCTTGGCGACCCCGGTGCGTCTGGCCAGCGTAAGGCGCGGCGCAGCAAAGGCGCCGGCGTACCAGCCTTGCACGCCGTCCCACGACAAGCTTAGCTGTGGCGATGCACGGCCATCGCTGAGGGACTGGCCGCGCGCGCTGTATTCGGAGGTCAGCGAGACGCTGGCACTTGCCTGCCCGTGCGAGCTGTGCGCCGCCAGCATGGCGGCAGCTGCCGCCGCGATCCGCACCGCCCGGACTATGGACTGCTGACTTTCATCGCGGTAATAGGGGTACATGAACAGGCGCATGCTCCGGTAATGTGCGCGACGGTCGCGCACGCGTCGATGTTACCAGCTTGCGCCAGCGACGGCGCTTGAACGGCCGTGTTGGACAAGGGCCGTTTGACCTGCATCGTCAGGATCTTGCGGCGCAGTTGGCCCGAATCGATGGACGGGTCCAGCTGCGCCGCCAGCGCGGCCAGTCCGGCCACATGCGCCGCCGCATAGGACGGCCCCGAAACGAAACCCCAGCGCGCGCCGGGCGCCGTGGTCGGAATCCCGGAACCGGGCGCCAGCAGCGCCTTTGCGGGCGCGCTGTCGCTGGCGGCCGCGACCGCGATCACGCCTGGGTGCGATGCCGGAAAGCCGCCGTCGGCCCGCTGCGGATCCGCCGCGCCGACCACCACCATGCCGCGCACGGCGGCGACGTCGAGCAGCGATTGCAGCAGGCGGTCGCCCGGACCGCTCAGGCTGAGGTTGATGATTTTCGCGCCGTTCATGATGGCGGAATTGATCGCCTTGCCGAGCGTGAAGCTGTTGCAGCGCGTGGCGACGCCGTCGGGCCAGCAGGCGCGCAGCGCCAGCAGGCGCGCATCGGGAGCGATGCCGGCGATGCCGACGCCATTGCCGGCGCGCGCAGCGATGATGCCGGCGATCGCCGTGCCGTGCGCCTCCGCGGCATCCGGCGAAGCGGTCACGAAGTTCTCGCGCAACTGCACCTGCCCCGCCAGGTCGGGATGGGCGCCGTCGATGCCGCTGTCGATGACCGCGACGCGAACGCCGCGGCCGGTGCCGGACTTGTGCAGCTCGTCGAGCCGCCAGTACCTGGCAGCCGGCTGCGCGGCAAACAGCGGATCGCCGCCGTCGAGCGTATTGTAGGTATTCATCGGCTGGGCCCATACCACGCGCGGGTCGCGCGCTAGTGCCGCCAGCACCGGTCCGAGCGGGTCGCTGCCTTTGTGCTGCATGACGTAGCAATCGATGCCGATGACCGGCATCGGCCAGTCGTCGACCAGCTCCAGGCCATGGGCGCGCGCCAGCTGCTGCCCGGCGCGCCGCCGCGCGGCGCGGCCGCCGTCGTTGGGATAGCGGCCCGCATAGGCGGCGTCAGGATGAAAGTGCTGGGGTGGCAGGCGCAGCATCACAAGCACCTGGCGCGACGCTTCCGGCTGGACCTGCGCGGCCGTACCTGCCGGCGCCTGCTCCGCCATGGCGGCATCCTGCTGCAGCGCGCCGGCCGGCAGCGCGGCGCACAAGGCAAGCACGCCGGCGGCGGTGCGGATGTTCATGGCCTGCTCCTTGCCGCCATGGGCTGCGCCAGCGTCACGGCCGGCTCGGCGCGCATGCGGGCCAGCGCCGGCCCTGCCTGCCGCCCCGGTACCGCAAGCACCCAGGCGCCCGCCGCGGTCGGGCCGTCGATCACGCGCGCGCCGCTGGCCTGGAGGATGCGGCGCACGTCCCCTTCCGTCGTATCGGGCCGGAACATGAGCACCAGGTTTCCGTCTGCCGGCACCGCGGCCCCGAGGGCGCGGTAGTCGGCGGGATCGGCCGCCGGACGGGCCAGCATCAGTGCCAGGCCGGCGATCACGGCCAGCTGGGCCACCGCGGTCCAGCGCAGCCAGTTGCTGTTGGCCGCGGCCTTGCGGCGCCATTGTTCGAGCACCGTCACGCGGGCCGGCTGGGGTCCGAGGCGGGGCAGCAAGGCGGCGAAGGCGCGGTCGGAGTCGACAGCGGCGCCGGCCGGGGGCATGGCCGCGCGCAGCCTGTCCTGCCATGCGAGATCTGCCTGGCAGTGCGGGCACTGGTCCACATGGGCCCGGACCGCCGCAAATTCGGTGTTGCATGGCGTTGCGGACGGCAGCCAGGGCAGCAATTGCTGGGCCTGCTCGTGGGTGGCCGGTTCGGTTCGGGCGGCGTGGCTGTTCATGCGTTCTCCTCCATCTGTCCGGCCAACAATTCCTTGAGGCGCCGGCGTGCATGGAACATGCGGGTCTTGATCGTGTTGACCGGACAGTCCATGATGTCGGCGATGTCGGCATACCCCATGTCGTGGTGGTAGGTCAGCTGGACCACCGCGCGCTGCACGGCGGGCAGGTGCTCGAGTGCGGCGCCCACCGTTTGTTGCAGGCGGTGCAGGCACAGTTCGTGTTCCGGCTCGCCGGCGGCGTCGCCCGCGGCCAGGTCGGGATCGGCCTCCACCGGTTCGTCCAGACCCCTGATCGCCTTGCAAGCCTTGCGGTAGGCGATCGCGAAGATCCAGGTCGACGGCTTGCAGCTGCCGTCGTAGCTGTCCGCCTTTTGCCATATCACCAGCATGGTGTCGTTGACGATTTCCTCGATCAGTTGCACATTGCGCGTCATGCCGTTCAGGAAGCGCGTCAGGCGCGGAAAATAGCTGCGGTACAGCACTTCGAACGCATGCCTGTCCCCACCGGCGACCTGGCTGATCAGCCGGGCATCGCAAGCATCGACGGCGCCGCTACTGCCGTGCATTCCGCCCTCCTCCCTTGTCTGCCGTTAATGCCTCCGGGGCGCTGGATGGTTCAATCGCTTTTCAAGTATGCCACCGAGTGCGCGCACGCCGGCGCAGGATGCGAAAAAGGCGCCCTCGGGCGCCTTTCGCTGGTCTGACGGGGGGCGTTATGCCGCCGCAGGAATATCCGATTCAGGGATCCTCTTGATCGCCTCGTGATTGTGGTCCTGGAGTTTGTTCTTGTATTTCATGACCTGTCGGTCAAGCTTGTCGATC
>NZ_QYUP01000022.1 GCF_003590855.1 Massilia cavernae | reverse complement strand
AAAAAAAAGCGTGCGGCTTCGCCGCTCGAACCCCAAAACCCGGCCTAGCCACCAACCGATCCAGATTGTTTGCAAAACAGATCACGCCTAAAAAAACAGCAACAGCGACTTCGGCCAAACTGCAAATTTTTCAACGTTACCGATTTCTGAAGACAAAAAACCGGCGCTACGCGCCGGTCCGTCTGTGTATAAGTCACTGCATATCCACAGGATGAGATGTGCAGAAGCCACCTGCTTGTGCAGAACTCGTTTTTTATCCACCAACCATCCTTCGTAGATACAATGATTGTTCAGCTGGTTCTGAATCGCGTAAACCACTGAGCACAAAGATGTAAACCGACTTATCCACACAAAAAGCCGCGTTTACTATCACTACTATTTTTGTATACATACTTACTATGTAAACCAAGAGAAGAAGCGGAACTTCGGGGACAAGCTGGAAAACCCCGAAAAACCGGTCTTCCAGAACAAAAAATCCGGGAAAATCATGCGCTTAGGGATCATCAGTGCTTTGCACGAAGAACAGCAGGGACTCGTGGACGCCATGGAAGGGGCCTCCACGCTCATCCATGGCATGAGGGACTACACCCATGGGAAACTCTTCGGAATCGACGCTGTGTGCGTCCTGTCGCGAATTGGGAAGGTTGCAGCTGCCACCACCGCCACCATGCTTGTGGAGAAGTTCGGAGTTACCCACATCCTGTTTACCGGAGTAGCCGGTGCAGGCGATTCCGGTGTCCAGGTTGGCGATATCGTGGTCGCGGAGTCCCTGGTTCAGTACGACATGGACGCCAGTCCCCTGTTTCCTCGCTTTGAAGTGCCGCTGACAGGACAGTCGCACTTCACGTCCGACTCGCATCTGAGCAATGAAGTCGCGTCCGCAGTGCATCACTTCCTGGACCGGGACTTCGACAAGGCCATCGACGCTGCTGAAAGACAGGTTTTTCGCTTGAAGCGACCGCGGGTCCATCGCGGGCTGATCGGCAGCGGCGACCGTTTTGTCAGCTGCCGTACGCACTTGTCCGAAATTAATGCGGGTTTACCGGGTTTGCTCGCTGTGGAAATGGAGGGTGCGGCGGTGGCCCAGGTCTGTTTCGAGCTGGGCGTGCCGTTTGCGGTCATCCGGACGATTTCGGACAACGCAAATGAAGACGCGGCCACCGATTTCATGCGTTTCGTGAAATCGGTAGCCGCGCGTTATGCTTTTCATATCGTCAAGCGCTACTGCCTGACGGTCAGCGAAGGCGTTCAGCCCAGCATGGAGTCCGCTGGCGTGTAGTCGTAGCCAAGATCCTGCGCCACCGCGGCGTAGGTAACCTTGCCCTGGGCGACATTCAGGCCGTTCTTCAGGTGCGGATCGTCCGCCAGCGCCTTTTTCCAGCCCTTGGTGGCCAGCGCCACTGCATGGCCGATGGTGGCGTTGTTCAGCGCGAAGGTCGACGTACGGGCCACTGCGCCCGGCATGTTGGCGACGCAGTAGTGGATAACGCCATCGACCACGTAGGTCGGATCGGCATGGGTGGTCGGATGCGAGGTTTCAAAGCAGCCACCCTGGTCGATCGCCACATCGACGACGACCGCGCCCTTCTTCATCCGCGAAATCATATCTCGTGTAACCAGCTTCGGCGCCGCTGCGCCCGGAACCAGCACGCCGCCGATTACCAGGTCGGCCGTCAGCACCGCTTCCTCGATCGAATGCGCGTTGGAGAACACCGTCGAAATGCGGTTGCCATAGACGAGGTCCAGCTGGCGCAGGCGGTCGACGTTCTTGTCGAGGACCGTCACGCGCGCACCGGTGCCGACGGCCATCTGCATGGCGTTGGTGCCGACCACGCCGGCGCCGATGATGACGACATGGCCCGGAGCCACGCCAGGTACACCGCCAAGCAGCAGGCCCATGCCGCCCTTGGATTTTTCAAGATGGGAAGCGCCGGCCTGGATCGACATGCGGCCAGCCACTTCGGACATCGGCGCAAGCAGCGGCAAGCCGCCGCCAGGACCGGTGATGGTTTCGTAAGCGATGCAGATGGCGCCGGATTTGACCAGCGCTGCGGTCTGATCCGGATCAGGAGCGAGGTGGAGGTAGGTATAGAGGATCTGGCCGTCGCGCAGCATGGCGCATTCTTCTGGTTGCGGTTCCTTGACCTTGACGATCATATCGGCCCGCGCGAAGACTTCCTGCGCGGTGTCGACCATGGAGGCTCCCGCGGCGACGTACTGCTCGTCGGTCAGGCCGATTTCGCCGCCTGCGTTTTTCTGGACCAGCACTTCGTGTCCGCGCTGGGTAAGTTCGCGGACACTGGGAGGTGTGAGGCCAACCCGAAACTCGTTATTCTTAATCTCTTTTGGAACGCCTACTATCATGTAATGATCCTCCAAGGTTAACAACACTACAGCTCGGGTTTGTACCCGTTTTTTACATCCTCATGGTATTACAGACCCAAAGTCATCAAGCTTGCGTTACCGCCAGCGGCTGTCGTGTTCACGCAGACTGCGCGTTCCGCCACCAGGCGCCACAGTGGGATCGCGCCGTCGGCGGTGGTTTCGATTACGCCCACAATAGCACCAGTTCGCGCCGCCAGCGCGGGACGCACGCTGCTCGCCAAGCCAGGTTCAACCAGTGCGATCTGGAACTCTTGGCTGCAGTCCTCTACCTTGCTTACGACCTCGATGCGATCCGCCACTTCCGGCGGCAGGCCTTCAGGAACCACCTGGCCGACGACAACCGCGCGGTTGCCGGTTGCGAGCACTGCCGCCAGCTGGTTCAGCAAGACCGGCGCGCTTGACGCCGCGCACAGGACTACGCCGCGCGAGAAGAAGGACAGCGTATTCTTTTCGCCGGTAGGTCCCGGCAGCGCCAGTGTCGATCCCAGCAAAGTCGTGCGCATGTACTTTTCAGCCAGCGCCACCGTGCCTTCGTGGCCGTTGCCCTTTGCCCAGACCTCCAGCGCATCCACGCCAGGCGTCGCATGGCGATGGTGCCGGAGCAGCGTCGTCGCGTCGCGCTGCAGGCGCTTCAGGTACAGCGGGCCGCCTGCTTTCGGGCCGGTGCCGGATTTGCCTTCGCCGCCAAACGGCTGCACGCCGACCACCGCGCCAACGATGTTCCGGTTGACGTAGATATTGCCCACGTGAGCGCGCGAGACGATGAAGTCGATGGTTTCGTCGATGCGCGAGTGGATGCCCAGCGTCAGGCCATAGCCGGTGGCGTTGATCGAGTCGATCACCTTCGGCAGGTCGGAACGGCGGTAGCGGATCACGTGCAGCACGGGGCCGAACACTTCATGTTCGAGTTCCGACAGCGAGCCGATTTCCAACACGGTCGGCGCCACAAAGGTGCCGGCCGCGGCGCCTGGCGCCAGTTCCAGCGAGAAGTGGCTCTTCGCGTGGCGCTGCATGTGCAGGATGTGCGATTGCAGTTTTTCCTGTGCTTCCGCGTCGATCACAGGGCCGATGTCGGTGGCCAGGCGGTCGGGCGCGCCGACGCGCAGTTCCAGCATCGCTCCCTTGAGCATCTTGATGGTCTTGTCGGCGATGTCTTCCTGCAGGAACAGCACGCGCAACGCGGAGCAGCGCTGGCCGGCGCTGTCGAAGGCGGAGCTCATCACGTCCTGGACTACTTGTTCCGGCAGCGCCGACGAGTCGACGATCAGCGCGTTCTGGCCGCCGGTTTCAGCGATCAGCGGGATGTCGACGCCTTCGCGCACCGAGCGCTGGGCCAGGGTCTTGTTGATCAGCTGCGCCACTTCGGTCGAGCCGGTGAAGATGACGCCCTTGACGCGCGCATCGTTGCACAGGCCGGCGCCGACTACTTCGCCGCGGCCAGGCAGGAACTGCAGCGCCGCTTTCGGGATGCCGGCTTCGTGGAACAGTTCAACCGCGCGGTGCGCGATGATCGGGGTTTGTTCGGCCGGCTTTGCCAACACCACGTTGCCCGCGGCGAGTGCAGCCGCAACCTGCCCGGTGAAGATCGCCAGCGGGAAGTTCCATGGGCTGATGCAGGTGACAGGGCCCAGCGCCTGCACGCCTTGCGCGCCGTGGACTTCGGCCGCGTAGTAGCGCAGGAAGTCGACCGCTTCGCGGATCTCGGCGATTGCGTTCGGCAGCGACTTGCCTGCTTCGCGCACGGCCAGCGCCATCAGTTCGTCGCGGTTTGCCTCGAACAGGTCGGCCACGCGCGCGATGATGTCGGCGCGCTGCGCGGCCGGGGTCTGGTTCCACTCCGGTGCGAACGTGGATGCGCGAGCGAGCGCGGTTTCGACGTCGGCGGTCGTCGCTTCACTGACGCGGCCGACGATGTCGTGGTGGTTGGATGGATTTTTTACGTCCGCCCATTCGCTTGCCAACACCGCGCCGTCGATCAAAGGCGCCACCGCGTAGTCACGCCGCTGGGCCAGCGTTTCGCCGACCTGCTGGAGGACGTTTTCGTTGGTCAGGTCGATGCCGGCCGAGTTCTTGCGCTCGAGGCCGAACAATTCCAGCGGCAGCGGGATGCCGGGATGCGGCACGCCGCCCTGCTTGCGCGATTCGTCGAACGGATCGGCGATCAGGGTCTCGATGGCGACTTTCTCGTCGACGATCTGGTTGACGAAGGAGGAGTTGGCGCCGTTTTCCAGCAGGCGGCGCACCAGGTAGGCCAGCAGCGTTTCGTGCGAGCCGACCGGCGCATAGATGCGGGCCGGCTTGCCCAGGTTGTTCGCGCCGACCACCTGGTCGTACAGCGTCTCGCCCATGCCGTGCAGGCACTGGAACTCATAGTCTTCGATGCCCTTTTCCTTCGCCCAGGTGTAGATCACCGACAGCGAGTGCGCATTGTGGGTCGCGAACTGCGAATAGATATGGCTTGAGGCGTCGAGCAGCTTTTTGGCGCAGGTGAGGTAGGACACGTCGGTGTACACCTTGCGGGTATAGACCGGGTAGCCGGGCATGCCGTCGACCTGGGCGCGCTTGATTTCCGCGTCCCAGTAAGCGCCCTTCACCAGGCGCACCATGAATTTGCGGCCGCTGCGCTTGGCCAGGTCGATCAGGTAATCGAGTACGTACGGGCAGCGCTTCTGGTAGGCCTGCACCACGAAGCCGATGCCGTCGAAGCCGGCCAGTTCAGGGTCGAAGGCCATAGCTTCCATCATGTCGAGCGAAATCTCGAGACGGTCGGCTTCCTCGGCATCGATGTTCAGGCCGATGTTGTACTTCTTGGCCAGCAGGACCAGCGTGCGCACGCGCGGCAGCAGCTCCTGCATCACGCGGGCATGCTGGGCGCGGCAGTAGCGCGGGTGCAGCGCCGACAGCTTGATCGAAATGCCCGGGCCATCCTTGATGCCGCGGCCGTTCGAGGCCTTGCCGATCGCGTGGATCGCGTTTTCGTAAGAGGCGTAGTAGTTGCGCGCGTCCGCTTCGGTCAGCGCGGCTTCGCCCAGCATGTCGTAGGAATAGCGGTAGCCGCGCGCTTCGTTGTCGCGGCTGTTCTTCAGCGCTTCGTCGATGGTCTGGCCGGTGACGAACTGGTTACCCAGCATGCGCATGGCCATGTCCACGCCCTTGCGGATCAGCGGTTCGCCGCCTTTGCCGATCAGGCGGGTCAGCGCCGAGCCCAGGCTGTTTTCGCTGCTGGTCGACACCAGCTTGCCGGTGATGAGCAGGCCCCAGGTGGCCGCGTTGACGAACAGCGAAGGCGATTCGCCCAGGTGTTTACGCCAGTCGCCCTTGCTGATCTTGTCGGCGATGAGGCGGTCGGCGGTCTGACTGTCGGGAATGCGCAACAGTGCTTCGGCCAGGCACATCAGCGCCACGCCTTCTTCCGACGACAGCGAAAACTCGTGCATCAGGGCATCGACGCCGGACGAACGGGTGCGCTTTTCGCGTACCGCGGACACCAGTTTTTGCGCCAGCGGAGCGGCCGCCGGGCTCGGTGTCGCACCCTGGTCCAGCAGCCACTGCACGGCTTCGGTTTCATCGCGGCGATACGCGCCAGTAATGGCGGCGCGCAATGGCGACTGGTCGCGCTTGACCTCGGTCCCGAGGGCCGCGAAAGGGATGAAGGAGGTCGCCGAAGGTGCAGCAGTAGACATGAGTTGCTCTTTGAAAAAAGTAGGTGAAGATGTGAAAGCGCGCAGCTATCGCACCTGACTTCGACGCGAAGGCGGTGGATTAGATGCGCGGGAATTTGATTCGATTGTAGATGTAAATCTTCTGGATTAATTCTGGTAATACAGAACACTAGCCATAGATTGTTTTTAATGAGAGAATCTAACCAAATATTATTAACTTGGAGACGATTCACATGCTGGACAAGATTAGTAAGAAAATACTTGCAGAGCTACAAAATGATGGGCGCATCAGTAATGTCGAGCTCGCTGCCCGCGTCAACCTGTCGCCGG
>NZ_QYUP01000201.1 GCF_003590855.1 Massilia cavernae | reverse complement strand
ACAGCGCCCAGCCTTCGCCATACGCGGAGATATAGGCGCGGCGGAAGGCCGGGCGGCCCTTCTGCTCCAGCGCGACCGGCATCTGGAATGCGTGGCCCGGCGCCGACTCGTGCAGTGTCAGCGCCGGCAGGCTATACAGCGCGCGCGACGGCAGGTTGTAGGTGTTCACCAAATAGACGCCCGGCCAGCCCCGGCCCGAGGTGTAATACGGCGCTATGTCGTCCGGCACCGGCGTGATGGCAAAGCGGCGCCGCGGCAAATAGCCGAAGTACTGGCCGGCCTTTGCGTCGAACTTCTTGGCGATGAAGGCGGCGCGCATCAGCAGTTCTTCCGCCGTCTTGGCGTAGAAGCGCGGGTCGCTGCGCAGGAATTGCAGGAAGGCCGGGAAGTCGCCGCTAAAGCCGGTCTGGCGGATCGCCACTTGCATCTCGGCGCGGATCTTGGCCATTTCGGACAGGCCGATCTGGTGGATGCGGTCCGCGTCCATGTTGGTGGTGGTGAATTCGACGATCTTCGACTGGTAGTACGCTTTCCCGTCCGGCAGGCTCTCGGCGGCCAGCGCTTCGCTGGCGCGCGGCACGTATTCGTTGCGCATGAACTTGAGCAGCTCGGCGTGCGCCGGTATCACCGCTTCGCGGATCGCCTGCAGGCCGGCCTCGCGCAATGCGCGCTGCTCGTCGGCGGAAATGGTCGACGGCATCGACTTGAACGGCAGGTAGAACACGGTGTCCTGCGGGCTGGCCGCTTCGGTCACCGAGCTCAGCGAGATGTCGCGCCCCGTCAGCGTGACCTTCGGCGGCGTGAAGCCGCGCTGCAGGCCGCTGCGCATATTGGCGACCTGCTCGCGGAAGTAGCGCGGCACGTCGTTCAGTTGCGCGATGAATTTGCGGTAATCGGCGGCGCTGCCAAGCGGCTTGCGCGCGACGCTGGCCGTGCTCGACCAGAACGAGCTGTCGGCGTTGAGCGGCTTTTCGTATTCGCGGAATTGCTGGCTGCTGGCCAGCGCCTGGATCTGCGCCCGGTACACGGCGTAGTTGATGCGCTCCTCTGCCGACAGGCGCGCCGGCGCGATGCCGGCCAGCCGTTGCAGCACGCCGCTCCAGTACTGCAGCCGCGCAAGTTGCGTGACCGGGTCGATCTTGGGCAGTTCGGCGCGGATCGGGTTGTCATCATCCTCGCCGTCTTCCAGGCGCTGCGTCAGGCGCCATTTCCATTCCTGCGTGTAGATCTCTTTAAAACGCTCGTCCGCGGTGGCCGCATGCGACGGCGCACTAGCGGCCAACAGCAGGTATGCGCCAAGCAGCGCAGCACTCAGCTTTTCCATTGATTTTTCCTTGCGATGGGGAGGTAGTGTCTTGCTCCGCGCTTTCCTAAAGCAGTCGGCTGACGTCGGGACGCGTTGCCAACGCCTGTTGCACGATGAGCGCGACGCGTTCGCGTTCGGCGCCTTGCAGCGGCTGGCGCGGGCGGCGTACGTTCTCGTTGCCGACGCCGACCAGGAATTCGACCAGCTTCAGGTTTTGTACGAGCTTGTTGGAGACATCGAGGTGCATCAGCGGCATGAACCATTGATACAGCTTGAGCGCTTCATCCCAGCGCTTGGCCTGCATCAGCTTATACAGGGTGACGGTTTCTTTGGGGAATGCGACGACCAGGCCGGCCAGCAAGCCGTCGGCGCCCACTGCCAGGCCTTCGAACGAGAGGTCATCAACGCCCATAAACAGCTGGTAGCGATAGCCCACCGCGTTGCGCAAGTCAGTGATGCGGCGGATGTTCTCGGTCGACTCCTTGATTGCGACGATCCATTCGCAGTCGGCCAGGTCTTTGAAATCGTCCGGCGTCAGATCGACTTTATACGAGACCGGATTATTGTAGACCATGATTGGCAACTGGGCTGCTTGTGCAATCGTGCGCAGATTGTCCTTGGCCTCGCGCGCATCGGCCGCATACAGTACCGACGGCATGACCATGAAGCCTTGCACGCCCATCGCGCGCGCCTGCTCGGCGAAACGGCAGGCGTTCGCAGTGCGCGTCTCGCTGACGTTGACGAGCACCGGCACCCGCCCGTTGGCGACGTCGAGCGCGGTGCGTGTCACGGCCAGCTTTTCGTCGAACGACAGGGTGCTCGCTTCGCCCAGCGAACCGCAGGTGAGTAAGCCGTGCACGCCGTTTTCGATCTGGAACTCGAAATGCCGTTCCATCTCGGCGTGATCGAGGTCCTCGTTCGGTTTAAACTTGGTCGTTACTGCAGGGAATACCCCTGCCCATTTTGCTGCGGTCATGCTGTTCTCCTTGAAGGTGAAACGGACAGAACTCGGATGCTTTATGAAGTAATGATGCTGTCGATGCGCGCCGGCGACAGCGGCACGCGCACGGAATCGGGGCGCCAGTCGTAGAGGAAATCGGTGGCGCCGCCGCAGATGCGGCCCTGGCACGGCCCCATCCCGCAGCGTGTGTGCAGCTTGGCGCTGCGCCAGTTGCTGTGCTGCCGCAGCTCGCCGTGGCAGACGTCTTCGCAGCGGCAGACGCTGGTGTCGGCATCGGCCAAGCCGCGCAATTCGGAACGCAATGCAAACGCCCGCGCGAGCCGGCCCGCAAATTTTTGCCAGCGGGCGCGTTCGGCGAAATGCCGCTGCGCCAGGCTGTGCTGGCCGACCGCGGCGAGGCCGGCGATGCGATGGCGCCATGCCCGCACATGCCCAGATAGCCGACATTGTTGAAGAAGATGACGCCAGCAGCACAGTCGGGCGCGTGCGGCGGGCACAATAGCGCGCCGACCATCGCCTCCGATCCGCGCGGCTCGCACGCGATGGCGGTGCGAAAACGGTCATGCTGGCGGCGCAAGATCTCGAGGCGCTCAGACAAGGGGCCGTTACCAAGCGCCGGGCCGCCGTCGGTGACGAGGCGGGTCGGCTTGCCGCCGGTATGGGAATCGGAATCGATGATGGTGATTGATTGCATGCCCAAAGCTTAACCGGATGGCGCGCCGCCGTCTTGCTCGGGCAGCGCGTCTTTGATGACGAAATAGGCATAGTCGCGGGCGCGGCGGCACTCGCGCCGATGTTGTACCCGGATGTCGCGCATGTGGGAAAATAAGTGCCGGGATCAACCAGACCGGCACAATTGAGGCCACGAAGAAAGGCAATCAGCGGGCGCTGTTCGGCGCGCAGCCAGTCCGGAAGGTGCTGGACCAGCCGCGACAGGGGCACGCTGTGCGCCGCGCGCCCGCTCCATTCCGGCGCGCCGCCGGCAGCATGTTCGTAACTCTCGCGCACGTCGATCAGCATGGCGTTCGGATGGGTGAGCAGCAAGCGCACGAGCGCGTCCGCTTCGAGGTGCATTATGCTGTCCATCGGCGGCAGCAGCGGCCGGGCGAGACGTGGCTGCAGCGCCAGCAGTTCGGCCAGCGGGCCGCCCGCATGCCCCTCCGCGCCGGGCGTGGTGCAGGCCAGCGTGCCGGCATCCAGCGCGCCGCACAGGATGGTGTCGCGGTCGACCAGCGCCGCCAGCCGCTGCACGGCCCCGCGCAGTTGCGCCACCGGCTGCGCACGGCCGCTGTATCCGGGAATCGGGCCTGGCCGGTGAACTGAGCCGCGCGACGGCGTCCGACCACTACACGTCGCCGGCCACCAACGGCTCGCGCCCCGGCGTGTACTGGGCGGTGGTGAACGATCCGAAGGAATACAGCACCACCGAAATGACCACCCTGTTCCTGCATGAGGGTCAGCCTGGCCACCACTTCCACATCGCGCTGATGCAGGAACTGAACCTGCCGAACTTCCGCAAATTCGGCGGCAACAACGCCTTCACCGAAGGGCTGGGCAATGCACGCGGGAACGCTGGGCTAGGAGATGGGGCTGTACGAGAAACCGGACGACTATTTCGGGCACCTGAACCAACGAGATGCTGCGCGCGGTGCGGCTGGTGGTCGACACCGGCATGCACGCTCAGGGCTGGACGCGCGAGCAGTCGATCCAGTACATGCGCGATACGCTCGGCTATACCGAGCAGCTGGCGAAGAACCAGACTTAACGCTGCATGGCGCGGCCGGCGCAGGCGCTCGGGTACAAGATCGGTGCGCTGAGGATCGCCGAGCTGCGGGCACGTGCGAGCGCGGCGCTGGGGCCGAAATTGAGCCTGCCGAAGTTCCACGAGATCGTGCTGGGGGAAGGCACGCTGCCGCTGTCGCTGCTCGAAGCGAAACTCGATCGTTGGATCGCCGCGTCGAAGTAATCATCAATCCGCGTGGGGTCGGCATGTATGCCGACGAGCCCTCCAACGGCGTATCGGCGTGGGCACGCGCCCACCCTACGGACAGGTAGAGTGGGCACGGCTTGCCGTGCCCACGCGGACAATCAAAACACCGAGAATACCGGATAGCGGCGCCACTCCGGTTCCGCATACCGTTTGCAGTTGGCGAAGATGAAGTCGAGCACCGCGTCCTGGTCTTTCAGCAGCGCCGGATTGGCCGCCTTCCACGCATCGAACTTGACCTTCAGCTCAGGCTCGTCGCGCAGCAGCTCCATCGCGTGGTCTTCGAACACGTAATCCGAATATGCTTCCTTTTTCTCCAGCACGCTGTTGAAGAAACCCCAGCGGAAGAAGCTGTCGTGCCCTTCCGGCTCCAGCGTTTCGATCGCGTAGCGCGCGTTGTCCTGGTCCAGCGGAATCCAGTAATCGCCGGCGCGCAGCTTCACCTGCGCGCTGCGCTTCTCCAGCTTCACTTCGTCGTGGAACATGTGGCCTTCGTACGCGTTCGCGCGCGAGCACACCGATGCGACGTGGTAGTACTGCACCTCCTGCATCCGATCAGCCTCGATCCGCTCCATCTTCACGCCATTCCATTCGAGCCGTTCGATCGCCTCGCGCCACTCTTGCGGCACCACGTACGCGCGCGGCGCGTTCACCACCACATCGGCCGGGAACCGGTTGTAGTAGGCGATATCGCGTTCCCACGGTGCGCTGCGATCGTACGACAGGCGCGTGTAGTCGCCCAGCAGGCTTGGGCTGTAGCGTGCCGCATAACCCTTGAAGCGGAAGGTCGACGGCCGGCTCTCGTCCATCGCCCAGTGCACCGGCCACTCGCGCGCGCGCTTGCCCTGCTCGCGCGCCTCGCGCCGCAGCGCCTGGATCTGCGCGGCGTGCGCGACGGTGAAGTCGAGCGCCGTTTCGACCAGCGCGCGCATCGATGCGTAGCGGTCGGCGAACGGTTTGAGCATGTGCGTCTCGGGCATGAAGCCGATAGTGTGGTGCAGCGCCGCGTAGCCGGTCGAGAAGCGCGGCGTTTCGAGGAAGTCGGCGATGCCGTGATCCGGGCTGTCCTTCACCGGATTGACGTACGGGCAGGTCGGCCAGCCGCGCCGCTCCATCTCGCCGAACATATGCGGCAACATGGTATCGCGCAGGAAGTCGCCCAGCCCGCCGCCAAGCTTGTCGGCCTGGGTGTGAATCAGCGTCATCGTGTACGTGTAGTCGGCGCCGTTCGAAGTATGGGTGTCGACCATCACGTCCGGGTCCCACTCGGTGAACAGGCGGTTGAATGCCTGCGCGGTCAGCGTGTCGCATTTGACGAAGTCGCGATTCAGGTCGAGGTGGCGGCTGTTGCCGCGAAAGCCGAACTGCTCCGGACCGTCCTGGTTCACGCGCGAAGTGTTGGCGCGATTCAGGCTGCCGTCGACGTTGTACAGTGGGACGAACAGGAACACGGTCTTGCCGAGCGCCGCCAGGCGCGTCGGCTCGAGGCAGAAGTCGCGCACCAGCGCCATGCAGGCATCGACGCCTTCCGGTTCGCCCGGATGGATGCCGTTGTTGTTGAAAAAGACGGGGCGCCCTTCGCGCTTGACCTGCGCGCGGTCGAACACGCCGTCGGCGCTCACCACGCCGGCGTAAATCGGGACGCCCGCATCCGAGGTGCCGATCACCTCGAAGCTCAGGATCGCGGGAAAGCGGCGTGCGAGGTCCTGGTACCAGGCGCTGCATTCGGCCAGGGTCGTGGTCTGGTTCTGGTTGCCCAGTTCATAGGGCGTGCGGAGTTCGTTCAGCATGTTGGATATGGAATGAGGTTGTACGAATGACTCTACGATACACTGGTTAAGCGCGCCGGCCCGGACGGCGAGGCGTCAGGCTTGCGCCAGTTCGCCGTCGCGCACGCGCCACAGGCCCAGCGGGTTGTCGTCCTGCAGGGCTGCCGGCAGCAGGTAGGCCGGCAGGTCCTGATAACTGACCGGACGCAGGAAACGGTCGATCGCGCCGGCGCCGACCGACGTGCTGCGGCTGTCGGAAGTGGCCGGGAACGGCCCGCCATGCACCATCGCATGCGACACTTCCACCCCGGTCGGGAAGCCATTGATAAGGATGCGGCCAGCCTTGCGTTCGAGCACGGGCAGCAGGGCCAGCGCGGCGTCGCGGTCGTTCTCGGTCAGAAACATGGTGGCGGTCAGTTGGCCGTCGAGGTGTTCGGCGATCTGGCTGAACTGGCCGATGTCGCTGCAGCTGACGATCAGCGATGCGGCGCCGAAAATCTCGTCTTCGAGTGCCGGATTGGCGAGGAAGTTGGCGGCGTCGGTCATGAACAGCGCCGCCTGGCCTGCGCTGGCGCTGGTGCCGTTCTGGCCGCGCGCCAGCAGTGTCACGCCGGCCGCCTTGCCGAGCTTTTCGACGCCGTCGTTGAAGGCCGCGTGGATGCCGGGCGTCAGCATGGTGGTGCCGGTCTTGCCCTGCAGTGCGGTCGCGGCGGCGTCGCGAAACTTGTTGAGCGCGTTCCCTTCAACGGCAATCACTAGGCCTGGATTGGTGCAGAACTGGCCGGAGCCGAGCGTCAGCGAGTCGACGAACCCGCTGCCGATCTTGCCTGCGCCTTGGGCCAGCGCGTCTGGCAGCATGAACATCGGGTTGATGCTGCTCATTTCCGCATACACAGGGATCGGTTCGGCGCGCTGGGCCGCGGCGCGCACCAGCGCCATGCCGCCCTGGCGCGAGCCGGTGAAGCCGACCGCCTTGATCGCCGGATGCGTGACCAGGGCCTGGCCGACGGTGCGTCCGTCGCCATGCAGCATCGAAAATACGCCTTCCGGCAGGCCGCTGCTGGCCACTGCGGCCTGGACTGCGCGGCCGACCAGTTCTGAGGTGCCGGGGTGGGCGCCGTGCGCCTTGACGACAACCGGGCAGCCTCCCGCAAGCGCGGAGGCGGTATCGCCGCCCGCCACCGAGAACGCGAGCGGGAAATTGCTGGCGCCGAACACGACGACCGGCCCCAGACCGATCTTGCGCAGGCGCAGGTCAGGGCGTGGCGGGGTGCGCTCGGGCAGGGCGGAATCGAGCGCGGTGCCGAGCCAGCGGCCGTCGCGCACTACCTTGGCGAACAGGCGCAGCTGGCCGACTGCGCGGCCGCGCTCGCCTTCGAGACGGGCTTGCGGCAGGCCGGATTCCTGCATCGCGCGCTCGATCAGCACGGGGCCGAGGTCGAGGATATTTTGGGCGATCTGTTCGAGGAATTCTGCGCGCTGCTCCAGCGAGGTGTCGCGGTAGGTGTCGAAGGCCTGCTGCGCGAGTGCGCATGCGCGGCTGACGTCATTCAAGTTGGCAGCGCCGAACGCTGGCAACAATTCCCGACCGGTAGACGGGTCGATGGCGCGGAATTCTGACGCCGTGCCGTGTTGCACGGTAGCGCCAATCAGCAGGTCGCCGTTAATAGTGATGGTCAAAATAAATCTCCTTGTGCAGATGTGGTGACGGCTCGGAATCAACTGATCGCCGTTGTAACGGTAGGATGCCTCGAACACACTGCCGATAATGCTTTCCTGGCGCCACAGCGCATGCTCGGCCAGCTTGCCGTCGGCCGCCAGGCAAGCCAGCTTGGCGCTGGTGCCGGTGCCGCAGGGCGAACGGTCGTATGCCCTGGCACAGCACGAAATTCTGGCTGTCGGCAGCGGCCGTGCGGGATGGCGCGAACAGTTCAATATGGTCGATCGCCGCGCCGCCCGTGCCGGTGATCCCGGCTTGTTCGAGGGCGTTGCGCAGGCGTACCGAGAAGCTCGTCAGCGCCTCGATATTGGTGGCGCGCAGCTCGAGGCCGTGACCTGCCGTCAGAAAGAACCAGTTGCCGCCCCAAGCGACATCACCCGTCACCGGGCCGTATCCCGCCACCTCGACAGTCACGTTGTGCAGGGTTCGATACGCGACGACGTTATCGACCGTCACGCTGCCGTCAGGATGAAGCTCGGCCTCGACCACCCCGACCGGGGTGTCGATCCGGTGCCGGCCGGCGCCGATACGGCCGAGATAAGCGAGCGAGGCAATCAGGCCGATGGTGCCATGGCCGCACATGCCCAGATAGCCGACATTGTTGAAGAAGATGACGCCAGCAGCACAGTCGGGCGCGTGCGGCGGGCACAATAGCGCGCCGACCATCGCCTCCGATCCGCGCGGCTCGCACGCGATGGCGGTGCGAAAACGGTCATGCTGGCGGCGCAAGATCTCGAGGCGCTCGGACAAGGGGCCGTTTCCAAGCGCCGGGCCGCCGTCGGTGACGAGGCGGGTCGGCTTGCCGCCGGTATGGGAATCGATGATGGTGATTGATTGCATGCCCAAAGCTTAACCGGATGGCGCGCCGCCGTCTTGCTCGGGCAGCGCGTCTTTGATGACGAAATAGGCATAGTCGCGGGCGCGGCGGCACTCGCGCCGATGTTGTACCCGGATGTCGCGCATGTGGGAAAATAAGTGCCGGGATCAACCAGACCAGCACAATTGAGGCCATATGAATATTGCAGTCAGCCCGGCATCGGAGACAGACGGCGGCAGCGCGCGCGACGCGCTCAGCGATCGCATTGGCAACGCCTTTTCGCCGAACCCTTGTTCGACGCCGTGCCCGACGTCGTGTTTTTCGTGAAGGATGCGCACGGCCGCTCTATGTGGTGGTGAACCAGACGCTGGTCAAGCGCTGCGGCGTCAGGGACAAGGCGGCGCTGGATTGGACGCACGCCGGTCGAGGTGTTCGCGCATCCATTCGGCCAGACTTATCTGGCACAGGACAGGGCGGTATTGGCGGGTGGTGCGGAAATTGGCGATCAGCTTGAGCTGCATCTCTACCCGAACCGCGACCCGCGCTGGTGCCTGACGCGCAAGATCGCGCTGCGCGACCCCGAATATGCAGGTCTGGAAAAGTAATCAAAAACCGTGGCCATTTGACGAGGTCCTGAAATTTGCAAGCGACTTCCGCCACACAAAATTCCTGACAATCCCGGCCAAGTTCCCGCGAGCCACCAGCGCTCTCGTCAACTTTGTCGCGCCGGGAAAAGAAGCCGCCCATGCGCGTACAGGTGATTTATTTCCGAGATACGCATCCCGCGGATGCAGAAGAGCGAGATCAGCCAGCGCAGACAGAAATAATGCTCGCGCTCCCTCGAGGTCAGGCGGGGAAGGGCATCGATGGTCGCCTTAATCTTCGGCGAGATGCCGGAGTCGGGGTAACGGGGCACCTGCGGCGCCGCCCTGCGCTTGCGCTCACGCGACAGGGACAACTGGGTGCAAGGATCATGCATTCGAGAGCGGCGATTGCCAAGAATTGCTCATCACCAGGGATCTGAGTTGGCATTTTTGAGGAGCGCGGCTGCATTTGGATGGCGGGTTAACTCGACATTATAGCGATAATGTCATGCTTCATTCCCGTGATTTCTATGTCGTCCTATCCGCTGTTGCGTCGGTTGAGGTGGGGCAAAGAGGTGGTGCTCCAACGGCCTGCAAAGCCGTTTAGACGGGTTCGATTCCCGTCCTCGCCTCCAGTGATTCAAATACTTAGCTCTTATAGTCAAAACGGCTTTGCCTCGATCATTCCAACGAACGCACCGCCATGCTGCCGAACGGCGTCACAACTACGACTGGCACCGGCGAACACCATGGCATCGCCGAGCAGGCGCCTGTGACCCGGCTCAAATCAAGCTGCAAGACTTCGTGTAGCTTCACAACTAGGCTTCCACAGCGGACAACGCGGAAACTAGTTCGGCCGTAGTCAGTATTTCGTTCGCATACGTCGGACCATTGATCTCGTGCGCCGCATGCAGGCCTTCGTCAGTGAATGCGGCGGTCGCGTCGCGCACCAGCGTGACGTGATAACCCAGCTCGGAAGCGAAGCGTCCCGTCGATTCGATGCAGGTATTCGCGACCAAGCCAATCAAAATGACATGGGTTATCTGCCGCTGCTTAAGCAGGAAGTCCAGGTCGGTGTTTGCGAAGCCGCTGCTTTGCCAATGTTCCTTGACGATGATGTCGCCCGGCTGCGGCGCGAACTCGGGAAACCATTCGCCACCCCAGCCTCCTTTTTCGAACATCAGGACCTTTGCACTGCCAGCCAGATAGGGTGACGGATGAGCGAATCCGGCCAGATCTCCCGGCGCGAACCTGTGATGCGGGACGATAAAAATCTGCGCGCCGGCAGTACGCGCGCTCACCACAGCCTCGCGCAGATTTTGATGGAGATGGGCGGCGTTGGCTGTATTGGCGACGCGCGGCCACAATTTGCCGCCATCGGCAAGAAAGTCATTGTAGGGATCGACGAACAGTAAGGCGGTGCGGCCTTTTGGATACGATTTGGTGGTCATGTCGGCCTCGATATTTAGGTTGGTGGCGCCTGCTTCGCTCTGATTGCGGCGGATCAGGATTTGGCGAACGCCAAGAAATCGGCGTTGAATTTTTCTTTGTGGGTATCGGTCAGGCCGTGCGGCGCGCCGGGATAGGTGATCAGCTTGGCGTGCTTGACGATCTTGGCCGAGGCGCGGCCGGCGGCGTCGATTGGCACGATCTGGTCGTCCTCGCCGTGGATGATCAGGGTCGGTTTGTCGAATTTTTTCAAGTCTTCGCGAAAGTCGGTTTCCGAGAACGCCTTGATCGATTCGTAGGTGTTCTTGTGGCCGCCCATCATGCCCTGCATCCACCATGACTGGATGATTCCTTGCGATGGCTTGGCGCCTGGGCGGTTGAAGTTGTAGAACGGGCCGGACGCGATATCCAGGTAGAGTTGCGCGCGATTGGCACGGGATCCGGCGCGGATACCGTCGAAAACCTCGATCGGCAAACCGCCCGGGTTGGTGTCGGTCTTCAGCATCAGCGGCGGAACAGCCGAGATCAGGCCCAGCTTGGCAATGCGCTTGGTGCCATGGCGACCCACATAGCGTGCCACTTCGCCGCCGCCGGTAGAGAAGCCCGCCAAGATTATGTTCTTCAGGTCCAGTGTATCAATCAACTGCGCCAGATCGTCAGCGTAATGGTCCATATCATTGCCGTCCCAGGGCTGGCTCGAGCGACCGTGACCACGACGATCGTGGGTGATGACGCGGAAACCGTTACTAGCAAATTCAAACGCCAAGGATTCCCAGCTGTCCGCGGTCAGGGGCCATCCATGGCTCAACACTACGGGTTGGCCGCGTCCCCAATCCTTGTAGTAAATTTGTACGCCGTCTTTGGTTGTTATCGTGTTCACGGTTATCCTCGCAGTTTGCTTGCTGGAAGTGACCTGCGCTGCCGATGCCGTGCTACCCGCCAATGGAAGACTGACGGCAGCCGCAACGCCTGCACCGCTTAGCATCGCCGAGCGGCGCGACATGTTCACTTTCTGTACCATATGTAGCTCCCATTCAGGTAAAAGGTGGATGCCTGAATCCATACTAAATGCGGCCCCGATATAACACGAGTAATTCTTTGTTAATTGATATAAAAGCGAGCCCCAACGCGCGCTAGTACCGACGCCGTAGCGCGCGCCGGTATGCGACATGGTGTGAGCCAAGGTGAATTTGTTACGCCGATGTCAGCGGTGGCACGTGGTACCGTGCAAGGGATCGGTTTGGGATTTTCCAGTCCAGTCCGTTACGTCGGTCGCCTATCTGGCGGTCGGCTTCTTCGCCGAGTCCGTCTAGATCTTGGCGGGGTTTCGGCGTACAAAGTGAGCGGCGGTCCCGTCGCAAAAGGAGAGTCATGATGTTGAAATCTGACATGGCAGACCTGTTTCCGCCGAGCGATAGGGCCGACGATCCGGCGCCAACGACCGTCGATATCGAAAGCCGACGGCATCAGATGTTTCCCGTGTTGGGTAATGATGATATCCAGCGCCTGGTTCGCTTCGGCACGCGCCGCCAGTGGGCCGATGGCGAACTGATATTCCAGGCCGGGCAGAGCTCACTCGGCATGCTCACAGTGGTGTCGGGGCGCGTCGCCCTCAGTCGTTGCGACGGACTCGGCAACAGTGCGCCGATCACGGAAATCGGCCCCGGGGAGTTTAGTGCCGAAGTGGCCCAACTGTCTGGCCGGCCCGCGTTGGTGAATGGGCACGCGGTTGGCGACGTCGATCTCCTTGTCATCGATCCCGAAGCGCTGCGGGCGCTGGTCGTGACCGAGGCCGATTTAGGCGAGCGCATCATGCGCGCGCTGATCCTGCGCCGCGTTGGCCTGATCGATGGCAGCGCCGGCGGGCCGATCCTGGTTGGGGCGCCAGGCAACGCCGCCATGTTTCGACTGCAAAGTTTCTTGTCGCGTAACGGCCATCCGCACTCTCTGCGCGACCCGGAAACCGATGCGCAGGCCGTCGCCCTGGTCGCCCGTTACCAACCTCGGCCTGAGGAGTGGCCCCTGGTGGTCTGCCCCGATGGCTCGATCCGGAAAAATCCGTCGCTGCTCGAACTCGGACGCTGCTTGGGCATGTTGCCGGATCTGAGCACTAATACGCTGTTTGACCTACTGGTCGTCGGCGCCGGTCCGGCCGGCTTGGCGACCGCGGTATATGCAGCATCCGAAGGTCTGTCGGTGCTTGTCGTCGAGCAGTATGCGTACGGTGGCCAAGCCGGGGCCAGCGCCAGGATCGAAAATTATCTTGGTTTCCCCACCGGGATATCCGGCCGCGCGCTGGCGGGCCGCTCGTATATGCAGGCGCAGAAATTCGGTGCTGAGATCGCCATTCCCGCGACGGCGGCACGCCTGTGGTGCGAGCAATCGCCGTTCCGGCTGACGCTGAGTGATGACACCGCTTTGCGTGCGCGCACCGTCGTCTTGGCATGCGGCGCACGCTATCGGCGGCCGGCCTGGGACCAGTTGAGCCTGTACGAGGGGCGCGGGGTATATTACTGGGCCTCGCCGCTCGAGGCGAAACTATGCCGGGGCGCGGAGGTCGTCGTCGTCGGTGGTGGCAACTCGGCCGGACAGGCGGCGGTTTTCCTGTCCGGCCACGCGTCGCGCGTCCACATCGTTATCCGTGGCGCGACGCTGGCCGCCAGCATGTCGAGTTACCTCGTAGAACGAATCGCCGCAACCACGAATATTCTCTTGCACACTCACACCGAGATCATCGCGCTCGAAGGCGATGCGAGCGGGCTTTCCGGCGTGCAGTGGAGAAATCGGGCCACGGGCATGGAAGAACAGCGTGCGATGCGTTGGGTTTTTCTGTTTGTGGGGGCCGACTCAAATACCGAGTGGCTGCGCGACTGCGGCGTGGCGGTGGACAATGATGGCTTTGTGCTCACCGGTCCCGACGTGCAAGGCCATGCGGGGCCAATTGCGCGCTCGTCTCTAGAAACGAGCGTGCCGGGCATTTTTGCGATTGGAGATGTGCGGGCGGGCTCAACCAAGCGGGTGGCAGCCGCGGTGGGCGAGGGTGCTGCTGTTGTCGCCCAGGTTCATACGTACTTGGCGACGCTGACGCCGCAGCGCTGACCAGGCGCCACAAGAGGCGCGCCCGCATCGCCCCGCAGGGCGAGACGGTGCGGGCAGGCAGCGACATCAAGTGGTGCTTTGTAGGCAGAGCGCGATGCCTTGTCCGCCGCCGATGCACAGCGACACTACTCCCTTGGTTTCGCCGCGCCGCTGCATGGCGTGGGCAAGCTTGGTGATCAGAATTGCGCCGCTCGCGCCGATCGGGTGGCCATGCGCGATCGCGCCGCCGTCGACGTTGAAGCGCACGTCATCGATCTTGAGTTCCTGCTGGACGATCAGGGCAATTGCCGCAAACGCTTCGTTGACCTCAAACCGATCAACTTCATTGACTTGCCAGTCCGCTCGTTGCAGAGCAGCGCGTATCGCTGGGATCGGACCGAGTCCGAACATTCCTGGTTCGACGCCGGAGACCGCAACACTCTTGATGGTGAGCATAGGCTGTAAGCCAAATTCGGCCGCAGTCGCGCGGCTGCACACGATCATTGCTGCCGCGCCCGCATTGACGCCTGTGGCATTGCCCGCAGTGATGCTGCCGTCCGGCCGAAACGCTGGCTTCAAGCGCGATAGCGAGTCCACCGTAGTGTCGGGTCGAACGGATTCATCCGAAGAAAAGATAATGTTGCCCTTCTTGGACTGCAAGGTGAGAGGCTCGATCTCGTTGGTGAAATGGCCTGCCTGTTGCGCGGCAGCAAAGCGTTGCTGGCTGCGAGCAGCAAATGCATCCTGCTCTGCGCGGCTCACCTTGTATTGAGTGGCTAGATCCTCTGTATGCCAGCCGGAATGTTTGCCGGAGAACGCATCGTTCAAGCCATCGCGCAGTAAGGCGTCGATGCACGTAGCGTCGCCCATCCGGCTTCCGGCGCGCATCGATGGCAGCAGGTAAAGGCGCGCGTTCCATGTTTTCCATTCCACCAGCGATCACACAACGCGAAACCCCGGCGCGAATCTCGGCATAGGCCGTCAGCACCGCCTGCGCGCCGGAGCCGCAAACGCGGTTTACCGTCATCGCAGGCGTTGAGACCGGCAGACCTCCATTGATTGCAGCCTGGCGCGCGGCATTCATGCCGGCACCGGCCTGCACTACGTTTCCGAAAATAACCGAATCAATTCTGTCCGGGGCCAAGCCGGATCGGCGCAACGTCGCTGCAATAGCGTGCGCGCCCAAATCGCTGCTTGGTGTGTCTTTCAAGGTTCCGCCGAACGTGCCAATTGCAGTCCGGACCGGGGAGCAGATGACAATGTCGTCTTCCATTATATTTCCAATCATAAAAATTTACGGCAAAGGCCGTGAAGCAAGCGCGGCCCGGTTCGGCCCTGTGCGGACAAGTTTTTCGGCACAAGGGATTTAAAGATACTCCTTGTTCAAACGGACGGCCCTGCATCAGCAGATACGCGGCCGCTGCGACAACAGCGCAACTGGCGAGGACAGGCACCAACGCCATGCGCCACTTGAAGCGACGAAGAAGGCAGGACTAGGTCGCGCGCACAATGTGCTCTCGCACGACGCTGAGGAATTGTTCGGACAGCTCGTCACCGTTGGTGGCGCGCGCCAGCAGCAGCGCGCCGACCATCGCCGACAGTTGAACGATCGCCGCGTCGCGGCGTTCGTTGGAATGGTCAGCCATCGACAGCGCACCAATCTGGTCCAACAATCCCTTCACACCGTCGATATATGCGGCGCGCAGAGGCGATTCGGCCGGCTCGCGCGAAATATCCGAAGCAAATGCAGTCGCGGCGCAGCCATCGCCTAGGTTGTCACGCCTTTCGATCGACAGGTAGCCGTCCACCAGCGAACGCAGGGCCGCGGGACGATCCGGCGCTTGTCCGATCCGTGCCCCGATCCGCGCCCTGGACTGATCGAACGCCTTTTGGCACGCGACCTTGGCGAGCGCATCTTTCGACTCGAAATGCCTATAAAAGCCACCATGGGTGAGTCCTGCCGCCGACATGAGCTCATTGACAGTCACCGCCTTGAAGCCCTGTTCGCGGAACAGGCGCGCCGATGCGCCTTCAATCACATCATGGTTTTTGCTGGCCTGCTCTTTTGATACCCGAGGCATGGTGCTTCCTTTGTTGGACTTATGCCCCAATAATAGATGATAACCATCATCAATGCAAGATGGCGGCGGGATTTTGATTGGCGCCACCGTGGTGCATGCATGACGGATGCAGCGCAGCCATTTATTTCGATTTACAAGGATTAACTTACTGCGGACAGGGGCTCACCCTAAAATGAAATGTAGGTTTTCGCCGGGTACAGCGCGCTACACGCTGAAAACAACTGACATCAACCGATCTGAGGTGCCGCATGCACAAGCTGTCCCAAACCCTCTCCAAACTGGCACTCGCCTTGATCTTGCTGTCTTTCGTTGCTGGGGCATCGGCCGGCAAGGACTGCCTCAACAGCATGGCCGCTGATACGACGCCGACATTTCAAAGCGTTGTGATGCGCGCCAGCGATGGCGTGTGCCTTCGAACTTTCATGTGGCGCCCGGATCGGGAGCCGATCCGTGGCGTGTTGGTGATTACGCACGGCATCCGGGACCATGCGCTTCGCTACGATGGGTTTGCGCGCCTGCTTTCAGCTCAGGGCTATGCTGTGTTTGCCCAGGACCTGCGTGGCCATGCCCATTCCGGCGGCGAACGCCAGCGCTTCGATTCGATGCAGCAAATGGTCGCCGACGCCGACCTGGTCGTGTCCAGTGCGCGCCAGCAGTATCCGTCCCTGCCGTTGTTCCTGTACGGGCATAGTCTCGGTGGTTTGATCACGGCGGAATACACCATCGCACATTCGGAACACCTGCGCGGCGTCGTTCTAAGCGGCGCGGCGTTGATGCGTCCTCAAAGCGTCGGCGCGGTCAGTGTCTTTTTCGCCCGCCTGGTGGCGTCGCTTGCACCTGGTTTCCGCGCTGTCGCCGTGGACGACCATGAATTTTCTCGAGATCCGGTAGTGATGAGCGCGCTCGCGGCGGACCCGCTAATCAGCCGCGACAAGTTACCGGCAATTACAGCGGTGGCATCGGTGGACGGCATGCAAGATGTGCAACAGAAGTCGGCGGCGATCAGGGTGCCGATCCTTATCATGTATGGCACTACCGACAAAGTGAATCCTATCGCCGGCAGCCAAGCGCTCATGGCGAGTGTCGGCAGCACCGACAAGACGCTCAAACCCTATGAGGGGCTTTACCACGACCTGCTCCACGAGCCGGAACACCAATTGGTTGCGGCCGATGTGATCGCATGGCTGAACGCGCACCGGTAACTCGGCCGGGCGTCAACGGACTTTTAGGAGCCGATATGAAAACGATATTGATCATTGGCGCAATCGTGGGCGGTGCCACCCTTGCCAGCGCGGCGTCGGCCAGTGCCGAACTGGCCAAGGCGAAAAACTGCATGGGGTGCCACTCGATGACCACCAAGCTCGTCGGACCGGTGTTCAAGGATATCGCGAACAAATATGCTGGGCAGGACGCTGAGAACAAGATCGCGCAAAAAATTCTCAAGGGAGGCGTTGGGGCCTGGGGCAGCGTACCCATGCCGCCCAGTCCTCAGCTGAGTGACGCGGAAGCGCATCTGTTGGCAAATTGGATTCTTTCGCAGAAATGATGCAATGGCTACGCCTCCTATCTCGCTGAACTGGATGCCCCACTGTCCCTATATGCCGCCGACGTCAGCCACCTGATACTGAAGACCAGGCATCTTGGATGCCTCTGTCGATCTTTTCCGCGCTGTTGAACGCGGCTGCGTGAACGCCCCATAAACCAGCCTTCCTACGCTTCGCCATAGCACTTGCGGTTATCCACTTACCTTTATCGTATCTTTTATGAAGGAGTTCGCCATGTCCCCCCCACTTTCACCTTTCGGAATTTTCCACACCGCCATCAGCCTGGTTGCCGTTGCAGCCGGTGTCCTTGCCTTCGTGCGCGATGGCCGCATCGATTTCTCCAACCGCGCCGGCCAGACCTACGTCTGGATGACGATTCTGAGCTGCCTTACGGGATTTTTCATATTTGCTCACGGCGGTTTTGGCAAACCCCATGCCCTCGGCATCATAACGCTAGCTACGCTGGCGGTGGCCGCACTGGCGCGCTGGAGTGGCCTGTTTGGCCGCGCGGCGCTGTCCGTTGAAACGGTCGCGCTTTCGCTGACCTTTTTCTTCCACATGATCCCAGCCGTCACCGAGACCTTGACGCGCCTACCATCCGGCGCTCCGCTCTTGGATAGTCCGGACTCGCCAGTACTGGTTGGAATTACCGGGGTAATGTTCGTAATTTTCCTGGCGGGCGCCACGATGCAGGTGCGCAAATTGCGCGCGCGCCGGAATGCAAGGCAGGCGCCATTCGGAACCAAAAATCACGCCTGATGGTTTGCCGGAGCTTCCACCATGAACTATACAATCAGCATCAATGGCGCCGCGCACGAGGTTGACGTGGACGGCGATACGGCACTGTTGTGGGTATTGCGGGATGTGCTCGGAATGACTGGAACCAAATTCGGCTGTGGCATGGGGCTGTGCGGAGCGTGCACCGTGCATATCAACGGCGTGGCGCAGCTTGCATGTATCACGCCAGTTGAGTCTCTCAAGAATGCAAATGTGACCACGATCGAGGCGATCGGCAACAGCCGCATCGGACGCGCCGCCCAAGCGGCGTGGCTGAAGCTCGATGTAGTCCAGTGCGGTTACTGCCAGCCAGGTCAGTTGATGTCGGCGACAGCGCTGCTGGCGGCAAATGCAAGGCCGACCGACGCTGACATCGATGCGGCAATGGCGGGCAATATCTGCCGCTGCGGCACCTACGATCGCATTCGGACTGGCATCAAGGCGGCGGCCGAAGCCATCGGTCCGATCAGGAAGGGAGCATGACATGAAAATCGTCGATCGCCACCGGCCCGTGCAATCGCGCCGCCGGTTTCTGCGGGGGAGCCTGGCCGCCGGGGGCGGATTGCTGCTGGGGTTTCACTTTTCGGTGTCGGCACAAGACGCTCCAGCGGGGAAGGTGTTTAAACCGGACGCCTTCATTCGTATTGCGCCGAACGGGACAGTGACGCTGATTATGCCGTTTGTCGAAATGGGGCAAGGGGTCTACACGGCGATACCGATGCTTATTGCGGAGGAACTGGAGGTGCCGCTCGCTTCGGTGCGCCTTGAACATGCGCCGCCGGACGACACGCTTTACGCCAATGCGGTGTTCGGACAGCAGGTCACCGGCGGGTCGACCTCGATCCGGGCCGCCTGGGAGCCGATGCGACGCGCCGGCGCGGCGGCGCGCATGATGCTGATCGAGGCAGCGGCGCGCGGGTGGGGGGTGGTGCCAGCGAGCTGTATGGCTAAGGCGGGCATCGTATATCATGCACCAAGCGGCAGGAAAGCCCGGTATGGTGCGCTTGCCGATGCCGCTGGGCGCCTGCCGGTCCCGGCGCCCGGCCAGCGTCAAGCTAAGACCCCGTATCAATTTACCCTGATTGGAACTTCGGTCCCCGTCCGATAACGTCGAAAAAGTCACGGGCGCGCGCAATTCGGAATCGATGCGCGTCCGGCACACCTGAGATTTGCGGCACTCGCCATATGCCCGGTGTTCGGCGGCCGACTGGCCAAAGTTGACGGGAGCAAGGCTCTCGGAGTCGCAGGGGTGCGCCAGATAGTTCAGCTGGACGATGCCGTGGCGGTGGTGGCCGATCACCTTGGCGCCGCCCGCAAGGGCCTGGCGCTGCTTCGCCTGGAATGGAATAATGGGGCCAATGCCGCCGTCAATTCCGCCGATATCGTGCGCAGCATGGTCGCCGCTTCGGCAATGCCTGGCGCGACAGCTTCATCTGTGGGCGATACGACGCGCGAGCTTGCCGCAGCGGCCAAGCGGTACGAGGCCGTCTATGAAGTTCCCTTCCTGGCCCACGCAACGATGGAGCCGATGAACTGCACCGTGCACCTCCAAGACGGACACTGCGAGATCTGGACCGGCACCCAAGTCGCAACGCGCGCGCGCGCTGCCGCGGCGCATACGGCCGGCGTGGCGATCGAACGCGTGACCTTGCATAACCATCTGCTCGGTGGCGGGTTCGGCCGCCGCCTCGAGGTGGACGGCATCGTGCGTGCGGTGCAGGTGGCACGCCAGGTCAGCGGTCCGGTGAGTGTCGTCTGGAGCCGGGAGGAGGACATTCAACACGATATGTACCGGCCCTATTTCTACCACCGCATCGGCGCCGGCGTTGACGCGCAAGGGTCTCCGTCCGCCTGGCATCACCGCGTCACCGGATCTTCGATCCTGGCGCGCTGGGCTCCACCGGCGTTCAAGGATGGGGTCGATGGCGACGCGATTGACGGCGCGGCGAACCTGCCATATGCCATGCCGAACAAACTGGTCGAATACGTCAGGCATGAGCCACCGGGCATCCCGACCGCTTTCTGGCGCGGGGTGGGCCCGACCCACAACGTGTTCGTGGTGGAAAGCTTCATCGACGAGCTGTCTGCCGCCGCCGGCCGCGACCCGGTTGCCTATCGGACCGCGTTGCTGGAGAAATCTCCGCGCGCCGCTGCAGTGCTGGCTCTGGCGGCCCGGGCTTCGGACTGGGGCAGCGCCATGCCGAAAGGCAGTGGGCGCGGCGTGTCTCTGCAGTCGGTTTTCGGTACGCACATGGCGCAAGTGGCCGAAGTGAGCGTCGGTACCGGCGGTGAGGTACGCGTCACGCGCGTGGTGTGTGCGATCGACTGTGGAATCGTGGTCAATCCGGATACGGTCCGCGCTCAGGCGGTCAGCGGCATCATCTTCGGCTTGTCGGGCGCGTTATACGGCGAAATCACGCTCAAGGAAGGCCGTGTCGAGCAGTCGAACTTTCACGACTATCGCGTGATCCGCATGAACGAAATTCCGCGCATCGAGGTTCACATCGTCAAGAGCGCAGAGCCGCCCGGCGGCATGGGAGAACCCGGCACGTCCGCGCTGGCGCCAGCCCTGACCAACGCGATTTTCGCTGCGACCGGAAAACGTTTGCGGCGCCTGCCAGTCGGCAACCAACTTTCCGTATAGGCGCGTGTTATAGATTGCGGTACGGACTTCAGTGAAGCCCCTTATCGATGCACAACAAAAGAGAAATCGATGAAAACACTAAACGCTGTCTGCGCGCCCAATCAAAGCGTGGAGTCGAACTGCTGTATGCGCAGCATGCATTGAACGGCCGACATTCGCCAACACGATCCTCACTGACGTCCAGCTGCTCGAGTAGGCCTTCGCGCGTCGTCGTTCGGCTTGGGGTAATATTTAGGTTGCCATGAGCGACCCTAATTCCAGTTCCGCCGACTCCTACCTGTTCGGGCCTTTTTGCCTTACGCCGGTGCACCGCAGCCTCGCTGCGCACGGCAACAGGGTTGCGCTAAACGACCGATCTTTCGACGCGCTCCTTTGCCTGCTGGAGCGGGCAGGCGAGGTTGTCCCAGTAAAGGACCTACTCGCGCGCGTGTGGCCAAACGCCTCAGTCGACGAGTCAAATTTGCGGGTATGTATGTCTGCGCTGCGCAAGGCATTGCGTGTTGACACCACTGGCGCCGATTACATCCAGAATGTCGTCGGTAGGGGGTACTGTTTTGTCGGCCGGGTGGCTCACCCTCGCGGCCGGAGCGCTTCGGCTGACCGGCAGCATAGTGCAGGAATGGTCGGCCGCGCGTCACTAGTGGCACTGGTGCGGGCGGACTTGCAGGAACGCCGGCTGGTCTCGCTAGTCGGACCCGGCGGCATCGGCAAGACCACGCTGGCGCGCGCTGTCGTCCAAATGGCAGACCCGGGATTACCAGTTCACTTTGTCGACTTGGCAAGCCTGGACGCCCCCTCCTTGCTTCCATCCGCGCTGGTTGCCGAGTTTCGCCTTCCAATTCTTCACGCAAATCCAATGGCGGCACTGCTGGCCCACTTGCGCACGCAGAAGGTGCTGATCGTGCTTGACAGCTGCGAGCGCTTGACCGAAGCGCTGGGGCCATTGGTCGAAAAGATCCTTCACGCGACGTTCGAGGTCCGAATTCTTGCCACCAGCCGTGAGCCGTTGCGGGCGGAGGTTGAGCGCGTGCACCGACTGCCGCCGCTGGAAGTTCCTTCTGCCGAGAGCAAGCTTACGTCCTCCGCGATGCTGTCCTACTCGGCGGTTCAGTTATTTGTCGAGCGTGCCGGCGCGGTTGACGGCAGCTTTGCATTCTCTGACTCGAATGCTGCCTCGGTTGGTGCGATCTGCCGAAGGCTGGACGGGATTCCGCTGGCGCTCGAACTGGCCGCGGCGCGCATCGAGCATTTTGGCGTGGCTGGCGTCGAAGCACGCCTGACAGACCGTTTCGGCCTGCTCACGCGTGGTAAGCGGACCGCGCTACGGCGCCACCAGACTTTGCGTGCGACGCTGGACTGGAGCTACGAGACCCTGCCGCCGGAAGAGCAGAAGTTGTTGATCGCCGTAGCGATCTTCAATGGACGTTTCACGCTTGACGACGCGAGTGCGATCTCGGTACGCGATGCGTCGGGTTGCTTCGATCTGCACGGAACGCTTGAAAGACTGCTGGAAAAATCACTACTGTCGGCCGGATCCGGATCTGGGTCCGCCGGATCCACCTACCTATTGCTCGACACCACGCGCGCATACTGCAGGGAGAAATTGCAGCTCAGTGGCAATTACGCAGAATGCGCGCGTTCCCACGCAGCACTTTGCCGCGCGTGCCTCGAGCAGGCGCGCGTTGACCTGGGGAGCCTTTCGAGATCGGACTGGCTGAACAGGTACGCCGCAGCTATCGTCGAGATTCGCGCCGCGCTCGAATGGGCGTTCGGCGGGAACGGCGATGTCGAAATGGGGGCCGGGATCACAATCGCCTCGGCGCCGTTGTGGCACCAGTTGGCCATGCTGGCGGAATACCGGACCTGGCTGGCGCGCGCGCTTGACGTCACAGACGCGGTGCTGCAGGCGCGGCAAGCCCTCCAATTGACCCTGGAACTCGGCCATGCGCTGATGCATTCTGGCGGCATCCTGCAACATCGCGATTGCGCAGCAGTGTTCGAAACCGCCCTCGAACTGGCAGAGCAGACGGGGGATCGGGCCGACATCCTTCGCGCGCTGTGGGGGGCATTCGTGGATCGTATGTATTGCGGCGACTATCGACGCGGCTTGCAGTTTGCCGAACGCTATGGGGAGTCCCACTCAGTGGCGGGACCATCTGAGGTAGCGCACTCGTGCCTGATGGCGCTTGCATTTCACTATAACGGGGAGCATGCCCAGGTCGGCGCCCATGTCGACAGGGTGCTGGCCGCGCGGGTTTCCGAGCGCCGCAGCGTGCTTCATTCCAACTTTCAAATCGACCAGCGCGTCTTGATGCTGGCATTGCGTGCGCGTACCGAGTGGATGCAAGGAAACAGTGTCGCTGCTTTGCATTTGGCCGACGCATGCATTGAAGAGGCACTCGAAGTAGGGCACGGTATTTCGACTGGCTATGCGCTTGCGGTCACGGCCTCAATTGCCTTGTGGGCCGGCGATTTGCGCGCGGCGCGGCGCTATATCGACCTGCTCGGCGAAACGGCGCGCGCGTCATCACTGCCCAACTCGGGGTTCTGGCGTTTGTGTCTCGATACGGCGCTTGGATTGCGTACCGGAGACGTTGCCGAGGGTCCGGAAGTGCTTGGTGCGCTGCTCGCAAATCCCATGTGCGGTCCTCTGCACATCGATGTGCTCGGCACGCTCGACCGGCGGCTGGTGTCGCCGCTAGCGATAGCGCGCGCCGAGAATGGCTTCGCAGGAGCCAGTACGCCCGAGATTTTGCGGTTGCACGGCGAGAACATCCTGCTGCGTGCCAGTCCTGGCGGCATGGCCGACGCCGAGGCATCGTTCCGTTTGGCTATTGCATGCGCCCGCACCCAAACGGCACTGGCATGGGAGGTACGCGCCAGCCTCAGCTTGGCGCGATTACTGATTGCACAGCGCCGCGGAGCCGAGGCAGGCGAGCTCCTCGGCCAATTGTGCGGACGCGGCGACGCCATCGGTGACAATACAGATTTGGCCGAGATCCATCGCTTGATGAACTCCGTGCCAAGTTGATTGCAGCTTATGCAGGTGCGTCGAGGTAGACGCCGCGGATGTCGGAGAGTCCTTTTTTTACAGCGCGCGTTAGGTCATCGGCAAGTACTTCCTCCTGCCCGTCTTCGATTGCCGCCAAGGCAAGCCGCACCACGTCAGCCGGTGCTTCTTTCGGTGCATCGACGCCGCTGGTCATCTCGGTTTCCATGAAGCCTACGTGCAGGCCGACAACCTGGGTCCCTTGTGCGCGCAGGGACATTCGCAAGGCGTTGGTCATCGACCATGTAGCGGCTTTTGAAATCGAATAGGTTGCCGCACCTGGGAGGGTAATCCAGCTCAGGACGGACAGGACGTTAAGTATGGCCCCGCCTCCATTTTTGGCGAGCACTGGCGCGAATGCCTGGCTCATCGCCAAGGTGCCGAACAGATTGGTTTCGAGTTCGGCACGAGCCATATCGGCAGCCTCAGGTCCCATCAAATCACCACCGCGCGCGATACCGGCATTATTAATCAGGAGCGTTAAATCGGAGCAATTTTTCGCCGCTTCCGCTACCTGGTCCGGCGCGGTGATGTCCAGGCGAATTGGCACCACTCCTGGAATATCGATGCTGGCCGGGTCGCGCGCGCCAGCATACACCTTACGGGCGCCTGCGGCCAGCACCGCCAATGCCCAAGCCTTCCCCAGCCCTCGGTTGGCTCCTGTGATCAGTACGACGGAATCTTTGATATTCATGGCAAATCCCCCTTGTCCTGGTTGCGAAGGTCACCCAAGCATTGTAGAAACAGGGGAGGACGCTGGATAGTTAATCGTTGTAAACCGTCGGTCTCGCCGATCACAATAATGCGTCTTGAAACGACTCGCGCATGTAGGCAATGAACAGCCGTAAGCGGGCAGGGGTGAACTGGCGCGAAATTCTGACCGCGTATAAGCCGAAGGGATCGGGATTGTATGCCGTCAGCACCTCGCGCAGGCGGCCATCGGCAAGGGCTTGCGCTACGACGAATCTAGGCAGCAGCACGATTCCCATTCCCTGGATTGCGCATTCGGCGAGCACCTCGGCATTATTTGCCGACAGGGGGCCGTTGATCTGTGGTGTATGACCGGTGCCGTCGAAGGCAACGCTCCATTCCTCGCGAACGCTCAACAAGCTGTAATGCAGGCAGCTATGTCCCTGCAGGTCCACCGGGTGCTGTGGTTCGCCTTTTTCCATCAGGTAGGCCGGCGCCGCACAAAACAGCCGCGCCACTGTGCCGATTCGCGTGGCCACCAGCGAAGAGTCGCGCAAAGACCCGATCCGGATCGCTACGTCAATCCCTTCGGCCTGCAAGTCGGTGTAGCGATCCTCGAGCAGCAGTTCGATCTTCAAGTCTGGATGGCGCCGCATGAAGGCCGGCAACAAGGGAGCCATGCGCGCGATTCCGAAGCTGAGCGGGACCGCTACCCGCAGCAGTCCGGTCACGCTTTCGCGACCCACCCGCACGCGCTCTTCGGCTGCTCCAAGCAACTGAAAAACGCTTTGCAGGTCCTCGTAGAAGCGCCGGCCTGCTTCCGTCAGGTCGCTCCGGCGTGTGGTCCGACTGATCAGCTGGGTATCGAGCGCACGCTCTAGCGTTGCCACGTGGCGGCTGATGGCAGCGGTGCTGGCGCCCAGTTGTTCGGCCGCGCGCACAAAGCTTCCGCATTCGACCACGGTGATAAAGCTGCGCAGGCTTACCAAATCATATTGTGCCATTTTTCGAAATTATCTTTCTCATTTGAGCTGATTTATCTCGCAAGGGTAAACAGTTATTCTGCCTCTCACAGGTTGCCAGCCACATCGGCTTGGCGCCTCAAAATTATGGAAGCCATGCACATCGCGGGCTCATCCATCCCAGTCGTACCTATTCAATGGAGTTTGCATCGTGAAAAAATCTACCCTTCTGATTATCGGCGCGGCCGGCAATAACGGCGTCGCCACAATCGAGGCACTTACCCGCAAGCACGGCGATAGCGTCGTTGTTCGCGCCGGCGTACGCACTGAGGCGAAGGCCCGCTCGCTGCAGGCTCGCTTCCCATCGATCGAGACCGTAATCATGGACCTCGATCAGCCAGCCACCCTGGGCGCTACGTTCGAAGGCGTGGACAAGCTATTTCTGATTATCGGCAACGTCGAGAATCGTGAACAGCACGCCAAACACGCCATCGACGCCGCAGTACGCGCTGGAACCGTCAAACACGTGGTTTTCTATTCGGTCTTTGGCGCCGAATACGAATCAATCCTCTTCGGTCGCCAGTTCCGATTCGGTGAAAAATACCTCGAGGCATCGGGTTTAAACTGGACTCACCTTCGCACAATCTTCTTCCAAGAAAACTTCCTTGGCTGGGCAGATGGCATCAAGCAGGGCGCCCTCTACCTTGGCGTGCGCGAGGGCCGCTTCGCTCCGCTGAACATCGCTGACATTGGCGAAATCGCCGCGACGATCTTGTCAACCGATGGCCATGAAGGCAAGGCCTACGCAATCACCGGCCCGGAGCTGTTGTCCGGCGTCGAAATCGCCACACGCTTCGCCGCCGTCACCGGCAAGCCGGTTGCTTATGTCTCGCCGGATGAAGCGACGACTCTGCAGTCGCTACTTTCGACGGGCTGGCCGGCGTGGCAGGCGAATGGCATGTTGGAACTGTTCGAAGTGTTCGCTTCGAACCAGGCCGCCGTGGTCTCGCCGGACGGAGAACGCCTGCTGGGGCGTCCACTGACCCCGCTGAGCGCTTACCTGGCATCCAACAAGCCTGCATTTGTCTGATCTCCACTCTTCTCAATGGATTCCTTTATGGAACTCATTGTTTGTCGATCTTAATCCGATCGAGCGCACCACATAGAATACTTAGGAAGACGGGCGCGTGATCGAGCAAGTAAAAAAATAATCCTGGCAAGTTCATGGTGCGGAGCGGTTTCGCGGGGCTGACGTGAGTCGCGCCGGCTCCCATGCCATGGCACTGCCAGGATTTCTTGATATTCGCCGGCGTTTCGCCGGCACAGTTAAAGTGGCAGGCCCTTGCACGCAACTGTCTACATCGCCCATCTGCCCGTTGCGGTACCAGTCCATCCATTGGTCGTCGAAGACGATAGCGCGATCCGCCAGATGATCGCCACATACCTTACGGATAATAATTCTGCGCGTCGGTGCGCTTCCCGACGGGCGCGAAATTAGTGGCCTGATGGAGCGGGACCTCGTCGATGTGGTTATCCCCGGCTTGAAGCTGCCTGGTGAGGACGGGATGCATACCGCGCGCCGCGCGCCGCGTGCGCGACGATTCAAAAATCCCCACTATCATGCTGACTGCTTGACCTTCGACACAGTGCATGCTGCCGCCGATAATTTACGACACTCGGCCGAGACCAAAGGAATCAGCCTGGAAGTGGTTTGTGGTCCCAAGCCGGTCCTGGTAAGGGGCGACTCGGTACGGCTCGGACAGGCAATCCTTAACCTTGCGGAAATCGCGATTAAAGATTAAATTCACGCCAGCCGGGGGCGCGGTGCGTATTATCCTCGTCTGCACACAGTACGCTCAAGTGATTGTCGAAGACAACGGTGGCGGCATTGATCCTGATTTCCTCCCGCTCCTGTTCGATCGATTCCGCCAAGGCGACGCCTCGACCACGCGAATCCAAGGCGGCCTGGGCTTGGGGCTATCAATCGTCAAGCAGATTATGGAGCTGCACGGGGGCACGGTGTGCGCTGCCAGTGCGGGTACCGGCGAGGGCGCCCAATTAACGCTGACGTTCCCAACGCTCCAGCACGAAGTGGCCAGCGAGGGCCGGGGTCAGCAATTATTCGAACACGACCTTCGGGGCGTTTCGCTGGTTCTTGTCGGCGACGACATGGATGCCAGTGATTTTCTGCAGCAATACCTTGAAGCGCGCGGTGCTGAAGTGCGCTCCTTTGACGACGCTCTTGCTGAACTGGCGGCGACGGTACCGGATGCCATCATCAGTGACATTAGCATGCCCGGCAAAGACGGCTACACCTTCATTCGTGAGGTGCGCGGTCTGTCGGCGGCGCACTGCGCATTGCCTTCTATTGCACGGACGGCATTCGCGCGCGCCGAAGACGAACACCAGGCTCTGCGTGCCGGATTCTCGGCGCATCTCGCCAAGCCGGTCGAACTAAGCGGGTTGCTGGACTTGATCGTTTCCATGATCAAGGGCGACCGCTCGACCCGCAACCCTCCACAGAAATCCGGTTGAGCCTGCATCATAACCTTCGCACCTGCTAGTGAATCACTAGCCGACGGGGGCTGGCTATCGGGGCAGCGCAGGGAACTTGGCGGATGCCGCTGCACGCATAGCACAACTTGTGATTGTCGATGTGGCTCATCCGAATGAGGCAGCCACCTACCTCGCTGCGCTTAGGAGGGCGTATTCCATGTCCACCATCGTGCTGTCAGCGCGAGTCCTGACTGGGTAGATCCGTTCAGCTGAGCTGGCCGAGCGGTTTGGCGTGCACACGGTGCCGTCGGAGCCGTTCTGCCGTAAGGCCTTGCTCAAAGCGGTCTATGAAGCGAAGCGGCGCCCCTGACCGAGGACGCCGCTTTTGCGCAGAATCGTTTAGGAAGCTACAGCTTCGCGCTTCGAATCCAGGCTCCACGCACCGGCGCCCCATGCCGCAATGCCCAACAGACCGCCGGCAACTGCGATGTTCTTAAAGAACAGCAGTTGCTGCACGAATTGCTGATCTTGCGGAACGGCCCAGTAATTGTGGAAGAAGTAGGACGCCACCAGCGTAAAGAATGCCAGCGCCATTGCCGCCAGCCGGGTGCGGGCCCCTAGCACGAGTGCCACGCCGCCAATAATTTCAACAGCCAATGCCAGCGCCGCCGCGACATGCGGCAAAGGCAGCCCCGCCGATGAGATGTAAGAGACGGTGCCGGCAAACGCGGTGAGCTTGCTGATTCCCGCTGGGATGAATAAGGCGGCCAGCAACAGGCGTGCCGACAGCGAAAGAGGGTTTTGAAGCGATTTAAACATGATAGATTCCTATTGAATGAAGTGTGAATTTGCAAATCAGGCGGCGAGGTCGAACACGAGCACCTCCGCATCGACACCGGCCGTGAGCGTGACCTGGCTTTCGCCTTCGAGCAGCAGCGCGTCGCCGCTCGATAGCGGATAGCCGTTGACAATCAATGCGCCACCCACAAGGTGTACATAGGCCTTGCGTGCGGGATCGAGCGCCAGTTCGGCAGCTTCGCTGCCGTCGAACAAGCCTGAATACAAGGCTGCATCTGCGTTGAGCGTGATAGATCCATTGGCGCCGGTAGGCGAGCCGATCAGGCGCAGCCTGCCGCGTTTCTCGCTTGTCGGAATGGTTTTCTGTTCGTAGCTGGGCGCGATGCCGCTTGCGTTTGGCAACAACCAGATCTGCAGGAAATGCGTAGTCTGGTCGTCCGCGTGATTGAACTCGGAATGAACAACACCCGTTCCCGCGCTCATGCGCTGGACGTCACCGGGCGGGATTCCCTTGACGTTGCCCATGCTATCCTGGTGCGCCAATTCTCCCGACAATACGTAGGAAATGATTTCCATATCCCTGTGCCCGTGTTTGCCGAAGCCGGATCCTGGCGCAATACGGTCTTCATTGATGACGCGAAGATTACCCCACCCCATGTGCGCCGGGTCGTAATACTCGGCGAACGAAAATGAATGGTCGCTTTTCAGCCAGCCATGATTGGCGTGGCCGCGTTCCTGTGCTTCGCGAATAGTGATCATGATCGATGTACCTCCTGAGTTGATAGGAGCCATTGTGTACGTGGGGCGGTGCTTGGCGGTCCTGGCCAATTGATGGCATCATTCAATTTATTTGAATGAAAGCGCTTCATGTCTTCTCCACGCGACGTTCTTACACCGGCCGCCCTCGCCATGTTGCAGGAGATCGCGCGCACCGGCAGCTTCGCCGCGGCTGCGCGTGCGAGCAACATGGTGCCGAGCGCCTTAACCTATCGGGTACGGGCGATCGAGGATGCGCTGGACGTCTTGCTGTTCGACCGTAGTTCGCGTCAGGCCAGACTGACCGAGGCCGGGGCAGAGCTGCTGCGCGAGGCTGCTCGCCTGCTAGTCGACATTGACGCTGTGGCAAACCGCGTCAAACGGGTCGCGACGGGCTGGGAATCGCAATTGACAATTGCGGTCGACAGCATCATCGACCGGACCACGATGATGGAGCTATGCGAGGCCTTTTTCGCGTTGAATCCGCCGACGCGCCTTAAGCTGCGCACCGAGACCTTGTCCGGCACGCTCGACGCCCTGACCTCCGGCCAGGCAGACTTAGCGCTCGGGGTTGTGCTGGATGCCAATACCACCGTCGGGCTACAACGGAAGACGCTCGGTACGGTCGGCTTTGTGTTTGCTGTCGGGCCGAATCATCCGCTGGCATCCGCCGCTGAACCGCTGAGCGACGATGTCATCAGGCAGTACCGCGCTGTGGCCCTGGCCGACTCAATCGAGCGAGGCGGCGGGCTGACGGTTGGCGTGTTAGCAGGACAGGATGTGTTTACGGTGACCGACATGCGCGAGAAAATCGAGGCACATATCCGCGGACTCGGCATTGGATTTCTGCCCAAATGTCTGGCCCAGCCCTATATCGATACCGGCCGGCTTTTATCCAAGCGTGTCGAACGAGCCGAACACGAACTTTCCTTTTGCTATGCGTGGCGAAAAAAGGAAAAGACTTCGCAGGGGCGCGCACTGCGGTGGTGGCTTGCCCAGGTAGATAGCCCGGTGACCCGCGCGGCGTTGCTTCGGGGCCGTGGTCCAGGGGCGTGTCCGGACTGAAGCGCAGGAAATTTATCCGGCTTTGCCACGATTTATTCGCCCTGGCGCGGCGATCTATCACGGTGATTTTCCTTTGTGTGAGGTCAAGATGCAGGTCGCGACCCAGGCGCAATTGGACGCATGGGCAGTGCGTACTGGCTGTAATCCGCTTGATTCGACGAAGGCGAGGCCGCACCTCGGAACATTCTGGAACGAAAAATAATCCACTTCGACAAAGTTGATCCACTGTGCGGTCCGGGATATCGGGTCACTTTGTCAATGTCGGCTTCGGGAGTGTGAGCGGGGGCGATGCCTGATGCGGGTCACCCGGCTCAGTGCATGCTGCCAATTGTCCGCAACAAGGTGCGCGCCGTGACAAGATCGGGCGTTTCAAAGCCCTCGTCAAACCGGAGAAAGGCGGCCTCGAGCAACGTGGCGCCTTCCTGGTGACGATTCTGCGTTGTGAGATTCCGCGCCAGACTGATGGAAGTGCGCAATTCCCAAGCAAGGGCGCTTTGCTGCGCGCCAAGCTCAAGGGATCGGCGGTAAACGGCGTCGGCCTGGGCCGGCGACGCGCCAGCCTTCAGCATTGCATCCCCTTTCAGGCGTAGTACTTCGGGGCGACACCATCCGCCAAGACCTCGTTCTGCGCGCGCGAATTCCTCGGGGCCGACCCGATGCGGCATTAACGTTAAGAGCGTTTCACTGAGCGGGCCGGGATCAAGGCGAAACCCTTGACCGTGTGCGGCGCCGCTGCTGCTATCGATCAACTGGTAATGGTCGGCCCAAGACTGCCACTGCGGGAATGAGCAGCGAGTTGCCCGGTCAGTCAGGAGTGCCAGAAAAGTGGCCGAACTGGCCTTGTCGCCCACCCAGTAGGCTATAGGACATGCTCCAACTGCCAGTGCATAACACAAGGAGATTGGATGGTCGATTGCCAGCGCTCGATCCACCGCTTCCTTGGCAAGCCGCAGTGCCTGATCGGGGAGTCCCCGCAGCCAGCTGATCCTGGCCAGGATGGTGGCGGCAGCCACACACTGGTCGTATTGCACACCGCTGTTGCGGGTGTCGTGCTGGGACGAGACCGGTTGCCAATAGACGCGCTCGGCGTGCTCCCCAGCACGCGCCTGTTCACCGGAAAAATGCAGTGTTAGTGCCATCATCCGGTCAAAAATGAGTTGTGCGACTGGCGCATCATGGCGTTCCACGAATGTCGCGAAGTGAGCACCGGAGGCCAGCGCGGCAGCATAGTCGCCATCGAGCAGCTGATTCGCACAAAGACCGCTGTAGGCGCGCGCGTGCGACACGATGTCGCCCCGATTGCCGGCCAGCTGATAGGCACGCGCGAAAGCAGCTGCGGCATTGGCTCTTTCGCCGTTAAGGTGAAACAGGGCGTTTCCCAGCGCCGCCTGCAAACGCATCTCGTCGGATTCGCTTCGCGTGCTTTCGAGCGCGCGCTGGATCCAGCCACGCTGTTCATCGAGCAGGGAAAGCTCAATCCAGATCAGGGTTGAGACCGCCATCAGGTGCGCGCCGAGATCGGCATCGTCCGCATTGCCTTGCAGCGCCCAGTTAAGCGCCGATCTGATGTCTGCAATGCGGCGCCCATAGCGCGCATGCCAGGATGCCACAGGCAAAACTTCCCAATCGACTTCGGCCTCGCATGCCAGCGCGCAGCAATGCAGGGCATGGCGGCGCCGCACCTGGTCCTGCTTTCCACTAGCCGCACATTTTTCCTCAGCGTAGGCACGGGTGGTGTCGAGCAGGCGATACATTATGATCGCATCGCTTTCGCGCTCGCTCGTGATCAGCGATTTTTCAGCGAGGTTGAACAGGTATTCGCTAACTGCGGCGTCATCCAGGCCGGTGGCTCCCTGATCGGAAGCGACCGCGCACGCAGCATCTAGCGTGAAGCTGGCGCGAAACACCGAAAGGTGCTGCAACACCCGCTGCTCATCGGGGGAAAGCAAATGGTAGCTCCAATCGTGCACTGCTCGCAACGTTTGATGGCGCGGCAGGGCACTGCGCCGATTGCGGGTGAGCACGGCAAAGCAGTCGTCGATGCCAGATGCAAGCGCGCGAATGGAAAACTGGTCGATCCGTGCCGCGGCCAGCTCAATCGCCAGCGGCAGCCCGTCGAGCCTGCGGCATATGTCGGCAATGAGGCGTAGTTCGTCCGGCAAATGTCCGACATGGCCGCGAATCGCGGCGATGCGTTCGGAGAACAGGGCGAGCGCAGCGTATCTATCTACGGCCGAAGCGTCGATCTCTGCATCGATCGCCGGCACGGACAGTGATGGTAGTCGGTAGATCAGTTCGTACGAGGCCCGCAGCGATTCGCGGCTGGTGGCCAGGATGGTCAGCGAGGGCGCGCCATCGAGCAATTGTTCGGCCAATCCAGCGACTGCGTCAATACAATGCTCGCAGTTATCAAGGATTAACAGCATGCGACGCTCGCGCAGGTGCATCAGGATGCCTGCCAATGGATCCACAAAAGTCGTCGGAAGCTGCAGGGCCGCAGCAACAGCACCGGACACCAGCGTACCGCTGGCGACCGATGTCAAGTCTACAAGGCAGGGCGGAAAAGGGTAATTGCCTAGAGTGTGGTTTGCCACTGCAAGTGCCACGGTCGTTTTTCCGATTCCGCCCGGACCGACAATAGTAATCAGTCGTCGCGAGTCCAGGCACGCGGCGAGCGCGCCGATGGCGTTATCCCTGCCGAAGAGCTTCGGCAGGCCGCGCGGCGAGGTGCGCAAAGTATCGAGCCCGCGCGGCGTGGTCCCGGCGCCGACATCGCGGTCGACTGGGGCCACGAAACTGTAGCCGCGGCCTGCAATGCTGGCGATGAAACGACGCTTCTGGCGGCCGTCACCCAACGCCTTCCGGAGTGCGCTGACGTGGACGCGCAGGTTGGCTTCCTCAACGCAGGTTTTCGGCCAGGCACGTGCAATGAGTTCATCCTTTTCGACGACTTCGCCGGCGCGCTCAAGCAAGAGCGCGAGAATGTCGAACGCGCGGCCTCCCAATAGGACCGGCTGATCAGCGTCGAGCAGCAGGCGGCGTGCAGGGATGAGTTGAAATGTATCGAAGCTATACATCGTTACTTTCCGGTTCGTGCGCTTTGGCTGCGATTCCTGTGTTGGAAATCCGACTTAAATAACCGGACTGCAGTTCGGCGAGTGTTTGCATTAAGCCGTTTGAATAGTGAAATCATAGACGACATGCTGACACACGGTAAGTCGATATTCGCTAAGTGTCACTACTCCTTTACCGGGACGACATCAGCGGGTTCGCATTCAATGCGCCAAGGAAAATCTAATCGTTCAGGCTGCCTGTCGACACATTGCGGCGGCGCGCGACTCTTCGCACAGTTGGTTTACAAGGCTTTACAACATTTTATTCACCCTTGTGACCAACGGTTCATACAATGACGAACGATCTGTACCATTCTGCATTCTCGCGAGGCCCTTGGTCAATGAAAACCGAGCTAACAGGCAATTTGATTATTGGAAGGTATGACGTTCGCGGCCGGGGGCGCCTGATACACGCTGTCGATCCCGTCGGCTGCATGCAGCTGGAGCCTGGTTATCGTAGCGCTGGGCCGGAGGATGCCGAGCTGGCTTGCACACTCGCGCAAGGCGCCGCGCTCGTTGCCTCTCAAGTGCGCCTGGCGCAACGGGCGGATTTCATGGAGTCGGTCGCATACCACATGAAACGGATCGAGGTGCAGTTAGCCGCACGGATGATGCTCGAAACCGGAGTGACTGCTGAAAGGGCCGCAGCTGAACTTTCCGGTCTGGCTGACGAGTATCGTTGCATCGCCGCGGCCCTGCGTGCACGGTTTTCAATGCCGACAAGGCTGGGGTTGGGGACAATCGTCGTGTTTGGAAGCAACCGGATTTCAATGTCCGTTTCAGTGGCCGGTACCTTCACCCTCAATGCCTTAGCTGCAGGCTGCGCGGTCATCGCGGTTGCCGACCCGGGTCTCCCGGGCATATCGGAACTGCTGGGACGTGCGCTACAGGCCGGCATCGCCGAAACAGGTTTGCCCGACGGCGTCTTTTCCATGCTTTTGGGAGGGGATGATACTGGCATCCGTGCGTTGTTGAGTGGGCATTCGATCTCGGCAATTGCATCCCCCAGTCCAAATCATTACGCTACGCAGGCTGCCGCAGCCCGCGCCGGAAACTCCGACATACAAGTATTTTTGCAGGAAGGCGATGTTAATCCAGTATTCATCCTGCCATATGCGCTCAACGCACGCGCCGAAAATATCGCCAGGAAGTTCGCTGCGCAAGCAAACGATGCATCGGGGCAGCTGGCTTCACGCGCCACAGTACTGTTCGCAGTCGATTGCGAGGGGTTTGTCGACATGCGTGAGGCGTTAGTGGACGCCATTTGCGCTGCCACGTTCGGTTTTCTCACGCCAAGTGCCCACGCTGACTATATGCAGAGCCTTACCCGTTTCCTTGTCAATGGCGGCGTTGAACGCATTGGTGAGGGTGAAGTAGCTTGCGGCACGTGGGCCGCTCAGGCGGTCGTATTCGAAACAGATGCTGCGACCTTGCTTGCGCAACCGCGGCTCGCGGCAGGGATGAGCGGACCTGTCGCATTGCTGGTGCGATGCGCTACAGCCGAACAATTGCTGGAGGCGGCGAAGGAATTGACTGGGCAAGCCATGGTCTCCATCTTTGCTGATCCTGAGGACGCGGACCTGGATGACCTCCTTTGCATGATCGCGGGCGGTGAGGGCACGCGCATCGCCCACAACGACTTCGCTGGGGCTGTTGATTCAAAATGGCGTGCTTCCTATGCCGAAGGAGACGGGGACGCCAGGTATCGAATGATCCAGCGCTTCTCGAAAGCATTGCCCCTGTGAGTTGCATCGGGAATGGCCGCTGCCTCCACGCTGACTTTGCATGCTAAGTTTGCCGACCGAGCGTCGAAGCGCGCGGCCCAACGTTTTCACTACATCAGCGAGTGATGGCCTGCACGCTGTGTCGGCACATTGATCTAAACAGCGTTGGCCCTGCTGTCTGCGACGAATTCCACACGCGTGGGGACTCGTTGTTGAGCGCGATGGGGGGACGTCTCGCGGCAGCACTGCCATGAGGTCCGATTTATACGGGTTAACAACGATTTACTCACTCATCACACGCGCCTCCCCTACACTTTAATTGTTCCCCATTCATTTAGTCGAGACCGCCATACTTAACCATATTCGTGCAGGCATAAAGGCGGCTTCGCAAACCTTGCTCACCGTGTTGATAGGAGCCACCGATGGGTGAACACGACAACATTACCATCGCCGGTAAATCGTGGCCCATTTTTCTCGGTGCCAGCCTGGGCAAAGGTCGATCACTGGTCGGCTTCTGTGTTAGCGCGCAGACAGATCCTGTAGTGGCGGGCAGGCCAGCGATGATTGCCACGCCATTCGCTCCGGACACCTTCATCCGCATCGACGCGAATGGTGATATTGCTTTGGTAATGCCATGCGTAAAAATAGGGCATGGCGTCCGAAACTTCAAGGAGAAGCATCATGCACGAAATTTCGAATCGGAACACCAAGGGCGACACTGCCTCGCTGTTCATCGACCCCTACAACGACTTTCTCAGCGCTGCCGAACTTTCAATCCAGGAGATTTCAATGAGCACAAGTGCCGTCAATTCCCCCAATCAAACTGTCGAATCGAAGGGCCGTACCTTAGCCTACCGTTCAATCGGCGAGGGACGCCCAATCGTTTTGTGCGCGCGTTTTCGTGGGACGATGGATATATGGGATCCCGCGTTCCTTGATGCGCTCGCTGCCAATGGCTTTCGCGTCATAAGCTTTGACTACAGCGGCATCGGGCTGTCCAGCGGAACCAAGTCGATGAATCCGGTTGATATGGCACAGGATGCCAGCGACTTGATCGATGCACTTGACCTGCAAGATGTCGTTATCAGCGGCTGGTCGCTCGGCGGCATGGTGGCGCAGATTGTCATGGCCGCACATGCGCAGCGAGTTACCCACGCGATCCTGATCGGCACCACGCCGCCTGGGCCGATGGTCAAAGCTTCGGAACAGCTGTTTTACGATACCGCCGTCATCCCCGACTACACGATCGAGCATGAAACCATCCTGTTCTTCGAGCCAGCATCGGCGTCGAGCCGCGCCGCAGCGCTTCGCTCGTCCGCGCGCTTGGCTGCTCGGAGCGAGGGACGCAGCCCTCCAGTACCAGTCGCTTGGGCAGCCGAGAACCTCGGTAACAAGCCATCCAACCCTGTGTTTCCGGCGGATGCCATTTTAGAAATGTTGAAACATACGACAATGCCAGTGTTGCATATCGGGGGCGATCACGACATCATCTTCCCTGTGGAGAACTGGTATGCACTCAGCGGCCAATTGCCGACGCTGCAGTTGCTCACTTATCCGAGTGCCGGCCACGGACCTCAGCATCAATATCCCGAGGCGGTTGCTGCATATATGGGAATTTTTGTCCGTACGACACCGCTGCCGATGACTTAGGCCCTAAAGTGGACCCATCGGTCAAGACAATCTTTCAGCGAGTTTAAGCTGTGTCCGTTTCCACCGCTGCAGCTGGTCGGCGCTGCCCCGTGATCCTACTTCCTTGCCGCTGGAGGGCTTCATCCTCCAGGGGCCGCCGCCGGCATGGCCTGCTGCGGTCACGCGGTTTCGGGCGCCGCCACTTCAGCGCTGCCGTACTTGTCGACGATCAACGCTCCGCCGCCGATTCCACTGCGATAGACGCTGGCCGGCGTCTTGTAGCCAAGGGACTGGTGCGGTCGCTCGGCGTTGTAGAACGCGAAGTATTGCGCCAGTCCCACCATCAGCTCCGCCATGTTGGCATAGCCCTTCAAGTACACATCCTCGTGCTTCACGTTGCGCCACAATCGCTCGACGAAAATGTTGTCCAAGGCCCGTCCGCGTCCATCCATGCTGATGGCCACGCCTTCGCGCTTGAGAACGTCCGTGAAGGCCGCGCTCGTGAACTGCGAGCCCTGGTCGCTATTGAACACCTCGGGCCTGCCATGCTCGCGCAGGGCGTCCTCCAGGCAGTCCACGCAGAACGAAGCATCCATGCTGTTGCTGAGCCGCCAGGACAGCACCTTGCGGCTGTACCAGTCAATCACGGCCACCAGGTAGGCGAAGCCGCGCGCCAGCCTTAGATAGGTTATGTCCGTGCTCCACACCTGGTTCGGCCGCGTGACCGGTACACCCCGCAGCAGGTACGGGTAGACCTTGTGCCGAGGATGTGCCTTGCTGGTGTTCGGTCCGGGCGCCATGCCCGCCAGTCCCATGCTGCGCATCAGGCGCTGTACCCGCTTGCGGTTGACAACGCGGCCCGCTGCGCGCAAAAACACCACCATGCGCCGGCTGCCATAGAACGGCCTGTTCGTGTATTCCTCATCGATCAGCCGGCACAGCAGCAAGTCCTCCGCACCTGCATCCTCCGGCACCTTGGCGGCGAGCCGCCGGTACACCGTCGCGCGCGGCACTTCCGCCAGTTCGCATTGCCGGCTCAGGGGCAGCTCATCGGCACCGTCGACCCAGCCCATCCTGGCATCAAGGCTCACTCCCCCAACTTTTTTTTAAGCCAGTCATTCTCCATCTTCAGCCGGCCGATCTCGCCGTACAGCCGATCCTCGCCGCTCTTGACCTCGGTCGGTTTGGGGCCCCGCTTGGTCTCGAACAGAGCGCCGGCAGATTCCAAAATCTCCTTCTTCCACTGTCCGACCAGTTGCGGATGCACACCGTACGTCTGTGCGATTTCCGTGATCGTCTTCACCCCGCGCACCGCCTCCAGGCCTACCTTCGCCTTGAATTCGGCCGTATGCACCTTGCGTTTCTTTGCTTCACCCATTTGCTGCCATCCTTTCGAGGACGACAGCTTAAACTACCCCGTAGTCACTGTCTCAAATTGTGGATCCACTATAGGCACGCACTGGTCAACAGTTTGTTTGAGCTTTTCTGCCTGATCTTGCATGCTGGATGCAGCCGCCGCAGCCTCTTCGACGAGCGCAGCATTTTGCAGTGTCATTTCATCCATCTGCCGTATTGCGCGGTCCATTTCCTCGATGCCGGAACTTTGTTCCTGGCTCGCGACAGTAATCTCCGACATGATGGTAGCGACGTGCTGGATCGACTGAACAATTTGACTCATTGTATTGCCGGCGCAATCGACCAGGCGGCTACCTTCCTCCACTTTCTCAACTGAATCACTAATAAGAAGTTTGATTTCTTGCGCAGCCTCGGCTGCTCGCTTGGAGGCTACGCACTTCTGAAGCAACCACCGCGAAACCGCGTCCCCTGCTCCGCATGCGCAGCTTCCACTGCGGCATTCAATGCCAGAATATTGGTTTGGAAAGCAATCCCGTCAATGACACCGATAATGTCAAAATTCTGGTTGAGCATTCCCGAATCAGTTTCATCGTGGCGACGACCTTTGCAACGACCTCGCCCCCTTCAACCGCCTGGCGGGATGCTGATTGGGCGGTTTGGTGGCCTGTGTGGCATTTCCCGCATTCTGTCTCACCATGACGGTGATCTGTTCCATAGACGAAGCGGTTCCTCGATGGCACCCGCTTGCGCTTCAGTTCGAGAAGACAAGTCAGCATTTCCAGAAGCAATTTCCCTGGATGCCAGGCTGATGGTTTCGGTACCATTGCGCACATCGATGACGATATGGGCCAAGCTGGCAGTCATATTTTTTAGTGCAAGAAGAAGTTCGCTGATTTCGTCTTTGCCGGTTACTTCTCGGCCAAAAGACAGCTCGCCTTCGGCGACTCTTCTGGCGACTTGCAAGGCGCCTGAAAGTGGCGAGGTGATACTGCGGGTAAGAGCCCAGCCGATCAGTCCTGCAAAAGCGATGGTGACGACACTGACTACCACGAACGACTCGGTCAGGCGCGCCGCCGTGACTGCCGCATCTTGAATGAATGCCCCGAAGTTTTCTCTTGGTGCTTGACCAGGCGGTCCATTTGTTTCGTCCTGCCGCTCAGGGGATCGAACCTATCGGCAATGAGTTTGGCCGCAGCCGGCGTATCGGAATCCAAGGCAAGCTCAATTACCTTGACCAATGGCGCCTGGATTTCATTTTCAAGTTTTGTAATTTCCCTGAAAATCGCCTTTTCTTCCTCATCAAGAACCATTGCATTCAGTTTTTTCTTTGCATCTCCATAGCGCTGATGCAGCGCCGGGATCTTGGTAACCTCGCTTTGTACAAGCGCCAGCTCACTATAAAGGCCGAGGTTCCGAATGGTAATGCGACTTCGTACAAAGCACTTTTATTGCCAATGTGCTTGGCTTGTCATTCGATGCGTTAAGCGTGACTATCGTCGTGTCGCGATTCTCTCTGCGCTTAACCAGCCGCTGATTGCGTGAGAAATGGTGAAGATCGATACGATCAATCCAATCCCAAGGCAGAGCCTCAGCCCGATACGCAAGTCTCGAAGTTTCATAATGCTCTCCATCGTTTTTGGACCGGTCGAGGTCGTTACAAACCTTCGTCGACCCGTTATGTGGCTTAACTCAACAAAGCGAACAGGTAACTGTTCAGCCTGAATGGCCAAAGCAATCCGCGTCATCCGCATCGGTGAACGCGATGTCGCCTTGTTCGGCCTCAGCTATGCATTCCCAGGCCGTCTTGATGCAGCGCGATCGAATCGGCATTTCGCAAGTAGAACTCATCGGGATCCAGGCCATCGATCAGGACCGGACGACGTACCCGCCTTTGTTTTCCGTTGATGAAGATAGTCATGAACTGTGCCTTCTCCCTCTTCTGGGCGGTCAGTTTGCGCTTCGGGCCATGGTATTGAATGCGATTGTTAACTGTTCGGCCGCTACGCAGCTGGCATGATCGGATCGCCAGTAAATGCGCGGCGTAGCACT
>NZ_QYUP01000021.1 GCF_003590855.1 Massilia cavernae | reverse complement strand
CTGGCGCCGCGACCGGATTGTAGCTGGTCTCGCTGACCGGGCTTACCGGCAGGGTCCGCATCGACACCAGCGACAGCTTCCCGTTCGCCGCAAGAATGGTTTCAAGCATCGGTGCCACCCGTTCCGGGGCCACCAGCCCTTGCTCCAGCGCGCGCAGTTCGTTGCCGAGCGTGTCGATGTCGCCTTGATCCTGGCCAGCCGCTCGCGGTTGGCTGCGTCCGGGTCGGCCGCGAAGCCCTGTACCTTGGCGGTGATCTCGGCGTCGATGCCGCCGATGTTGTTGCGCGCCTGGTCGAGCTGCATGCGCAGCGTTTTCTGGCGGTCGAACAGCGGTCCCAGCATGATCGACCAGACCACGAACAGGATGGCGGCAGCCGCGGCGGCGAAAACCATCGCGCGTTCGCGCAAGCTGAGCGCGTCGATGCGGGCGGCCAGCGCCGTCAGGTATTGCTTCATTTCGCGTCCTCCGGCAACACCGACTCAAGCCGGAATTCGACGAAAGGCGCCGACACCGGCTTGCCGTCCAGCCCCTTCAGCTGGTTCTGATTGATCTGCAGGCTGGCGAAGGTCTTGCCCTGCATGACAGGCTCGCGCGTGAGGCGCGTGATGTAGCCGGGCACCATGGTGCTGTCGAGCGCGCGGCCACGGATGCCGATGTCGCTGCCCGCCACGCTGACGCCGGTCAGCCAAAGGCCGTCCATGTTCTGGCGCGCCAGCGCCTTGAAGTATTCCGAATAGCCTGCCGCGTTGCCCAGTTCGCCGCGCGCCATTACGCCCGATACCGAGCGCAGCGCCTTGAGCTGCGCTTCGGTCTGCACGATCTCGTCCTGCAGCGCCTTGCCCGGCGCGCGCGGCGCGAACTCGGCGTTGACCATCGCCTGGCGTGCCTGCTTCTGTTCCAGCTGGACGCCGACGGCCTTGGCCTCGCGCTCGAGCGCGTTGACGTGCTGGCGCCCATAGGCCACCAGCGCCAGCGCGCCCACCATCAACACGACCAGCGCACGCGCCATGGCGATGCTGCTGAAGACCTTTTTCTGCTTCAGGAAGACCGGGTTGAAGAGGTTGATTTGCTGGCTCAAAGCCGCGTCTCCTCATGGCGCAACGCGGCGCCGATGGTAAAGAAGAAGCGCTGCTGCTGGGCCGGGGCTGCCAGCCCGGACACCCGCGAGAGGTCGATCGCCGAACCCAGGTCCATCGTTTCGACGCGGGTGTACAGGTTGCTCGACAGGTATTCATCGAGGCCGGTGGCGCCGGTCGGGGCCAGCACCAGTTTCGACACGCTGATGAAGTGGAACTGGCGGTCGAAGTGGTCGAGCGAACGCTGCAGCTCGAGCGTGATCTTGTCGAAGCTGGCGTGTTTGCGGTCGTGGTCGGACTCGAGCAGCTGTTCGAGCGTCACGTCGATGCGGCGCGACAGGTAGAGTTCGCCCTTGAAGGTCACGGTCAACAGGCCGCCGTCGGCGCCGAAGGACAGCATGGCCAGGCCGCGCCCTTCCGGTTCCATCAGGGCCGAGATGTTCCGCTGCGCCATTTCGGGAATGTCGATTACCAACAGTCCGACCTTGGCGGCCGCAAACAGGTTCTGGCGTTTCTCGATCACGCTGTTGCGCGCGGCGACGGCGAACATGCCGTGGCTGGAGCGCACCGCCGGATTCTGATCGACCGGGATGTCGAGCACGTCGATGGTGGCATCATCGATGTGGAAGTCGATCATGTCCTTCAGGCGCCAGCGCACCGCGGTCTTCAGTTCCTCTTGCGGAACGTTGGGCGCTTCGACTGCCAGCAGCTGGTATTCACCGCCGGCCAGGATGGTGGTCACGTGATACTGCGAGGCGCGCAGCTCGCGGCCGGCCTTTTCCAGCAGTTCCGCGCCCGGCTGGCCGGACATGAAAACACAGAAGTCGAGTACCGGTTTCTCGCCCTCGCCGCGTGTGACGCTGGCGGCGGCCATCCCATCGCCGTGTAAAGAAAACGACAACCAGGCTTCAGTTTTCTTCGCTTTTCTAAAAAAACGCATGCAGGCTTCGGGAGAGGTTAGGCGACTTGTCAAGATCGCGCGATAGACGCTTGATTATATTCAAGTTGCATGGAGTATTGATACTAATTTTACAATGGGGAAACAAATATTCTTTTTAAAGCCCGTCCAAGTCCAGGCTCACGCCGTCAATAGGATTCGCGCAGGTAGATCAGCGGGCTCTTTCGGACCCCGAACCTGAAGCGGCCCTTGGTGCTTGGAAGCCATTTTTCGTGATCGAGCAACAAGTCGTAGGTCCCCACCACAGGCAGCGCCAGCCGCAATGTGAAGCCGGTCACGCCGGCCGCGAGCGTGCGCTCCGATGCCGGCTGCAGGCTGATAACGTTGTTGGGCACGGCCTGCCCCTGCAGGTTTGTAAACGCCGCCTTGGCCGGGTCGACCTTGCTCTTGCCGTCGGTGCCGGTCACGACCCAGGTCTTGTTGGCCGACCAGTACTGCGCGGCCAGCGTCAGCGGCAGTCCCAGGCGTTCGGACCCGTGGCCATTGGGTACCAGCAGCCGGCCGCTGACAATGCGCAGGCCCTCTTCTTCCGGTCCCGGGTCATGTTTCGACGTCACCCCGTCCCCGCCAGTGCCTTCTGCGGCGCGCAGGAAGGCCGACGCCGCGGTCGACGGCGCAGCGTACGGCGCGCTATGGACGAATTTATTTTGCAGCTTGTACGACACCGTGACGGTGGCGGCGCCCGCCGCGAAATCGGCAGCCTTGAGCAGCGGTGCCGTGAGCGTGGCGCCGGAATTCGCAGCGGTCCCGCCTGCGGCGCTCCATGCCGTCAACGCGGTATCCCGGGCATAGGTGCCGGCGTAATTCCGGGTAACGCTGTGCGAGGCGCTGTGCGCGGTGACCGTGACGCCGAAGCCTTGTTCGGAATAGGCCGCGCCCTTCTCGACGCTGCCGCTGCAACCCATCTTCGGCGCGCATTCCATTGGCGCCGTCACCGCCGTGCTGAAATGGTGGGGAATGAAGCGCCCCACCTGCAAGGTGTTGAAGGACGTCGGCATGCCGTTGTCGAGGTAGGTGGCCGTGTTGTTCTTGTTCTTGATGCCGGGAGTCGCCTTGATGACGCCAACCTCGCTCCAGTTAAAGCTGCCGCTCGACGCGCCCGCGTCGATGTCGTCGAAGCTGCCGGCGAGCGCCGGCTCGGCGGCCATGGCGCTGTCCGCCTTGACGACGCCCGGCACCGCAAAACTTTCAGGCTCGATCTCCCTGCCAAAATTCGGCGTGGCCTTCTGGGCGCTGCCGACCTTTTTGGCAAACGCTGTCGCCGTCATCGGGAAGTTCTCGCCCGCCTTGATCAGCGCCGCCGCACTTTCGGACAAGGTGATTTCGTAGGGATAGACGACGAATGGCACGCCGGTCGCCACGTTACCGGTTGCGGTCGCCTGCATGTACAGCTGGACCTTGCCCACATCTTCGTAGTTGAAGGTCGCCGCGACCGAGGCCTCGCCCTTGGCAACGGTAAGGGTCCTGGCAGCAGACCAGGCGGTGGGAGCCGCACCGCCTTCAGCGCACAGCGGCAAAGCCACACCCGCGTAGACTGCCTGGACGCCCGCGTGCTGCGTGGGGTTCAGGCAGCTCAGAGCGAATTTCAGGGCCACGTCGGTCGCGCTGCCGTTGCTCAGCCTGGTTGGTACGCCGCCGGACATGAAGGTGATATGGATCGTCCGGTCTTCGCCGGCGGCCACCGGAGTCGGCGCGGTGGTGCAAGGCTGGTCGGCTGCGCCGAACGCCGCGCCGGATTTGCAGGCCTTATCGGTAAACACGAAGGACTGGGCGACGGTGCCGGTCGCGCTCGCGGAATTGTTGCCCGAAACGTGGTCGAAAAGCTTGCCCGACACCGTCGCGTTATTGGTCAGTACTCCAGACCCGGTCACCCTGGCGGTCAGGGTCAGGTCGGGCAACGAGGCGCCGCTGGCCACCGACCGTGCATTGGAACACGTGACCGTCTGTCCGGATGCGGTGCAGGACCACCCGGTCCCGGAACCGGACACATAGCTCAGACCGTCCGGCAAGGTATCGGTAATCGTCGGACCGGTCTCGGTGCTGGGGCCAAAGTTCTTGACCGATAGCGTGAAACGGACGTCCTGGCCGGTGATCATCTCGTCCACCCGTGTCATGGACAGGCCAAGGTCGGCGGCCGGCACGTTCGGGAGCGCGATGATTTCTGCGCTCAGGAGCACCAGGTCCTGCCCGGATTCATAGCGCGTACTGGCGGTGGTTTCGCCCGACTGGATGATCGGGCTGGCGATGTTGTAGGCGTCGAAGTCGATGCCGTAGGAGGCGTTGTCGCCATTGATATTGCTCTTCGAGTTGAACTGGTTGCCTGCCGGGTTGCTGTTGTCCGTCATCGCCGAGCCATTGAACCGCAGGTTCTCGCCTTCCTGCTGGAGCGCCGCGTCGCCTTCCCAGGTAATGTGCGACACGCGCCCGGTGACGTTGCCCATCGGGCTAGGGATCTTGAAGTTGCTGAGGTTGAGCGTGATGCCCGTGTAGCGCATGAACTGGAAACCTTCGTACATGTTGAGCACGCGGTACGGCTGGCTGCTGTCCGAATAGATCACCAGCAGCGCGAAGCCGCCCGTAACGCCCTCGACCGCGCAGTAAGGCGAGCCGTTGCTGACAGTCAGGCCCTTGAAAGTGTAGGTGCCGTTGCGCTTGCTCTTGACCTGGGTGGTCACGTCCGCCGCGCCGGAAAAGTAGTTGAAGTCGTTGCCGATCGTGGTCGAATAATAGCGCCTGTCGCTGGCGGCAGCGACAGTGGCGCCCTCGAAGGTGATGGTGTAGTCCGGGTTGTAGGCCGACCCGGCCCAGTACAGGTGGGCACCGATGATCGTGGCGCTGTTCGGGATGCCGGCAATGGCGGCCTTGCGATTGGCAGTCGGCCCGAACACGTCGCACAGCTTGTCGTCGTTCTTCTTGCGAATTGTCACCTGGGTGCCGACGAAGTTAACGTTCCCAGCGTAACTCTCGAACAGGCGGATCGCCGTGTCGGCGCGCGCGGCATGGCCTGCCAGCGCGAGCCACAGCAACAGCATCAGGCGGATCGAATGTTCTAACGCGGAGCGCATCAGACCTGCACCTCCAGCACACGCTGCACGTAGGCAGGCGTGTTGACGCCTTCGCCGTCGAGGCAAACGCCGTTGACCGGCTCGTTACAGGCAACCGAGCGGATCAGCCAGCGGTCGAGAAGCGTCTCGTCGCCGTCGGCGTTCTTGGGACCTCCGACCTCGGTGCAAGTCACCGTCACCGTGAAGCCGTTCAGGGAGGAGCCGGCGTCCATCGCAAACGTCGTGGTGTTGCCGCATGGGGCCCCTTGCCGGAGCCGCTTGAACAAGCCCCATTCGATGCCGGCGCGGGCGGCCTGGTAGGCGCGCGCGCCCTGCACGTCCAGAGTCGAGCTGACCTGCTGCGAGGTATAGATCGTCACCATGGCAACGCACAGGGCCGTGATCACCACCAGCAGGAAGATCGCGGTGACAAGGCCGACGCCGCGGCTGCGCCGCATCGCCGGAAAGGGAATCGGATGCTTGCGGGTCATGGTGTGTTGTCCACGTGAACCTGGTGTACCAGTTTGACGGTGCCGCCCTCCGGAACCTCCAGCTCGAGCCGGATCGTCACCAGCGCGCTGCGCCCGGCGGAGTCGCCATAGCTGAAGCTGCAGTTGCTGACGCGGCGCGTCATCACGCTGATGGTGCCGGCATTGGCCGCGGGCGCGCCGCGCACGATGCCGTAGTCCCATTGCCGGGTCATGCTGCCTGCGCCGCCGGCGGCGGCGTTGCAGCGGTAGCTTACCGGTGGGCCGACGATATGGAAGCGCGAGCCTGCCGACGGCATTGGCGGGATTTGGGTGGCGAACGGGTTGCTTTCCAACTTCAGTCGGTACTGGTGGAAATTGGTATCGTCGATCACGCTAATGGCTTCGATTTGCGCGAGGTTGGTGGACGCATAGGCATCGGCCGGCGCCACGCCCAGGTTGTTCACGACAAAAGAGTCGCCGGGCAGGATCTCCTGCTTGCCGGCCGGCCTGGGGCCGGCAAAGTCCACTTCGTCCCCGCCTGCAAGGAAATCCTTGAAGCCCGGTACCTCGTCCTCTGCCACCAGGTAGCGGCCGCCGGTCTTGGTGATGAAAAAGGAAATCGTGCTCCCATCCGCCGCGACGATGATGCTGTTCGGCAGAGCCAACCGCAGGTCGCGCGCCACCCGGCGCACGGTCAGGTCGGCCAGGTCGGTCAGTTCGGCGCGCGCCACGCTGTCCTGGTAGCCCTGCAGCGGCATGCGAATAAACAGTGCGACGATGGCGCCGAGCACGCCGATCACGACGATGACGATCACCGCTTCGATCAGCGTGAAGCCGGCCTGGCGCAAGTCCTTGACGTTGGGGGCGGTCATGGCGAAGTCGGCGCGTAGCGCGTGCGGTAGCCGTCCAGCGCCAGCGTTTCGCCGTCGTAGCTGACTTCGACGGTAATTCGCAGCACGTCGGTATCGGCGCTGGCGCCGGTGGCGCCAATGTCGTTCAGGACGGCGGGCCGTATCGTGACCTGCGCGGTATAGCCGGCAGCGTCGATCGCGTCGCCGTTGGCGTCCGTTAGCACGCCGCCGGCATTGAAGGCGGCCGTTGCCGTTCCCGCCGAGCCAACGTAATCGTTGACGTTGTCGTAGGGGCGCGGACCGGCCGGCTCGCCGCCGCTTCCCTGCCCGAAGGTTTCCGCGATGGCGCAGTCGGTGACGGCCTGCGCCTTTTCGGCCACCGGGTCGCTCGGGTCGCACCAGCTGAAGGCGGCAAGGCGCACTTCTTCCAGCAGGCTCTCGGCGATCATCAGCGCCTGCTTGCGGCGTACCGGGTCGGCGCTGGTCTTGGTGGTAAAGCTGAGCACCTGCAGCAGCCCGGCCAGGGCCACGCCGATGATCACGATGAACATGACCAGTTCGATCAGGGTCACGCCGCGCTGGCGCAGGGTCCTAGTAAACATAGCCCGTCTCTGGCTCGACCGTGATGCTGCGTGCAAGCCCGTCGCCGCCGATGTCCATCTGCAGGCGCTGGAAAGTCGAAGTGGAGCTACCCAACGCGTTGCCGCCCGCGAACGGCTTGCCCTGGGCATCGAAGTAGAAATAGTTGATTGTGCCGACGTACTGGCCGGCCGGTGCCAGGCTGTAGCTGATGCCGTTTGGCATACCTTCGCAGTACCACGCCTCGGAATTGCCGCAGGCCGCGAGCGTGGCCCCGGCGCCGCTGTTGGCGCCGGACGGCGCCACGACGCGGTTGGCCGCCGAGCAGGAATTGTCGAAGCAAAGCGCCACACTGGCGCCGTCGAGGCGGACGTACACTTCGCGGTGCTGGGCGATGGCGGCCTTCTGCCCGTAGCGCAGCATGGCGCGCGCCTGCTCGGTGAAAGCGTCGGCATCGAAACTGGTGCGGTCGAACCAGCGCGTAGCGCCGATGGCGCCCAGCACGCCGACGATCACCAGCACGGTGACCAGTTCGACCAGCGTCACGCCGCGCTGGCGCTGGACGCAACTGTGGCCGGGAACGATCATCGGAAACCGAAAATCGTTCCCGGCCCCAGGATCAGCGCGAGACGGCTTATTCGCAGGCGGTTGCAGTTGCGGTCAACGCGATGATTGGAGCCGCGGTCTTGGTGGTCGGCTCGGTGTAGCGCACGAAGCAGTTGACCGCGGCAGCGGTGCCGGCGATGCTCCTTGGAATGATCGTGATCTGGCCACCTGCGTTACCTGGTGTGGTGGTTGTGTCGGCGGTAACGGCACCCGTCAGGACGGTGTAGTCGTCGCTCAGGCCAGAAGCGTCAGCCAGGCCGGAATCGGCTTTCGGGTAGCCGTTGCCAACCGTGGTGTAGTTGATGGTCTTGCCTTCAACCATCAGGGTGGTCAGCGCGGTGCCGGTTGTGTTGACCAGGTACTTGCCCTTGGCCATTGCCGCGGTCGAGCTCAATGCGCCCTTCGCCGCCTGGAGGCTCGCCAGGCGTGCGTCACCGCCCAGGCTGGTGAACTTCGGCAGCGCGGTCGCGGCCAGGATGCCCAGGATAACGATAACGACGATCAGTTCGATCAGGGTAAAACCGGCTTGTGCGCTATTGGCCGTGATGCTTCTGTTCATTCAAATTTCTCCAAACATGGATTGTGGTTTTTTATAGAACGCCTTGGGTCCCGCTATTTTCCGGCGCCGTGATCGTATGCTTCATCCAGTACAACACCTTCGATCACGGAAGGTGGTCCAAATTGCTTGCCTGACTGCAAGCTAAAGTTCGAGGATTTTACCTTAAACCTGAGCAGGTTCAGACGGCCGTCCGACAAACTTTTTCCGCCACTTGATATATAAACCAATGATTTATCGGCAAGGTCGAAGTACCAATTTCCCGCCGGAAGTGTGTTTCCCTGCGGAGAGTAGTATTCTCCAAGGTAATTCAATGGTGGGTTGGCAAGCCAGGTCATTGGATTTTCATCAATAACGCGGCGCAATAAGTGTTCTTTTCTCGCAACAACTAGTTGCGCATTCCTGACACTCAGCGCCATCCGCAGGGTTCCGACCAGCTGCCGCACCGCAACAAGCTCGGCCTCCTGCTGGTAAATCTGCAAACGTTTGAGCAAGATACCAAGTAGCAGCGCGACAACAATCGCCGCAATCGCCGCCTCGAACAACGTGAAACCGCCGATGCGACGGCGCCTTGCTGCCGGCGGCGCTATCCTCACCGCTTCATCGCCGCGCTGCCCAGGTCCCAGATCGGCAGGAAGATGCCCAGCGCCAGTACCAGAACCATGATCCCCAGGAAGGTGATCAGGATAGGTTCGATCTGGACCGACAGGGTCTTGAGCTCGTAGTCAACCTCGCGTTCGTACAACTGCGCGATCTCGTCCATCAGGTCGTCCAGCGAGCCCGATTCCTCGCCCACCGCGATCATCTGCAGCACCATCGGCGTGAACACCCCGGCCGTGACCGAGGTGCGCAAGATGGTTTCGCCGCGTTCGACGCCGTCGCGCATCTGCTCGATGCGGGCCGACAGGTAGGCGTTGTCCACGGTCTGCGCCACCACCGTCAGCGCGTGCACGATCGGCACCCCACTCTTGGACGACAGCGCGAAGCTGCGCGCAAAGCGGGCCATGGTGCCCTTCATGATAATCTTGCCTGCGATCGGGATCTGCAGCTTGCGCTTGTCCCACGCATAGCGGCCGGCCGGGGTGGCGACCCAGGCGCGCACGCCCGCCGCGACCCCGGCCAACATCACCGCCAGCAGCAGCCAGTAGTCGACCATGAAGCGCGAGCTGGCCATCAGGATCCGCGTCATCAGCGGCAGTTCGGCGTGCATGGTTGCGAACACCTTGGCGAACTGCGGGATGACGAACACGTTCACCACCACCATCGCGATCACCATCGCAATCACCACGAAGGTCGGGTAGCGCACCGCGCTCTTGACCCGGTTGCGCATATCGCGGTCGAATTCGAGGTGGTCGAACAGGCGCAGGAACACTTCCTCCAGGCGCCCGGTCATCTCCCCTACTTTCACCATCGACAGGTAGAAATTGTTGAACACGTCGGGATGGCGGCGCATCGCGGCCGACAGCTCGCGGCCCGAGTCGAGCGACTCGCGCAGGTCCTTGACGACCCGTCCGAACGCCTTGTTGGTGGCCGATTCCTGCAGGCCGGCCAGCCCGCGCATGATCGGCACCCCCGACTTGAGCAGCGTGTACAGCTGGCGGCTGAACAGCTGGACGTCGATCGAGCCGACCTTCTTCTCCGTCAGCCGCTCCCACAGGCCCAGGCCATTGCCGGCAGCGGCGGCGGACTTGTTGGTCAGCGTGATCTGGATCGGCGTGACGCCGGTGCCGAACAGCTGGTCGGCCACCGCCCCGCTGTCGGCGCCTTCGAGCACCCCTTCCATCAGTTCGCCGCGCGCGTTGCGGCCCTTGTAGGCGAAGAACGGCACGTCAATCGTCCAACTGACTACTGATCCGCATCGCTTCGGACACGGTGGTGCGGCCGTGGACGGCCAGTTGCACCGCATGGCGGCGCAATGTGCTACCGCCCATTTCGGCGTACGCGGCGCGCAGGAAGTGGGCCGGATCCGGATGGTTGGCGGCGTCCACCACCGCCTGCGTCATTTCCAGCAGCTCGTATACGCCGGTACGGCCGCGGTAGCCCATGCCGTTGCAATGCGAGCAGCCCTTGCCGTGGAAGAAGCGCACCTTGTCCACGTGCTCCTTCAGCTCGTAGCGCAGCCATTCGTGTTCGGCCGGCGTCAGCTCGTAGGGCGTAGTGCAGCTTTCGCAAATCACGCGCACCAGGCGCTGCGCCAGCACCGCCTGCAGCGAGCTGCCCACCATGTAGCGCGGCACGCCCATGTCCATCAGGCGCAGCGGGGTGCTTGCGGCGTCGTTGGTGTGCAGGGTAGAGAGCACCAAGTGGCCGGTCATCGCGGCGCGCAGGCCGATCTGGGCGGTTTCCTGGTCGCGCATCTCGCCCACCAGCACGATGTCCGGGTCCTGGCGCAGCGCGGAACGCAGCACGCGCGCGAACGACAGCTCGATCTTTTCGTTCACCTGCACCTGGTTGATGCCGGGCAGGCGGTATTCGACCGGGTCCTCCACGGTGATCAGCTTCTTCTCGAGCGAATTCAGTTCGGCCAGCGCGCTGTACAGGGTGGTGGTCTTGCCGCTGCCGGTAGGCCCGGTTACCAGCACCAGCCCGTTGGGGCGCTGGACGATGGCGCGGAAGCGCTCCACCAGCTTGGGCGGCATGCCGATCGCGTCGAGGCGCAGCGTGGTGCCGCCCTGGTTCAGCAGGCGCATGACGACCGACTCGCCATACTGGGTTGGCATGGTGGAGATACGCACGTCGATCCGCTGCTGCTTGACCTTGATGGCGAAGCGGCCGTCCTGCGGCAAGCGCTTTTCGGAGATGTCGAGGTCGGACATCAGCTTCAGTCGCAGCGCCAGCGGGGTGGCGATCTTGATATCGGCCTCGGTCTGCAGGTGCAGCACGCCGTCGATGCGGAAGCGGATCTGCAGGCGCGACTCCTGCGGTTCGATGTGGATGTCGGAAGCGCGCACCTGGGTGGCGTCGTCGAACACCGACTGCAGCAGCTTGACGATCGGCGCCTCTTCCAGCCCCGGGTTGGCGGCCAGCGCGCCGAAGTCGACGAAGCTGTCGCCCAAGTCCTGCTCCAGCTCGCGCGCCGCTTCGGTGATCTCGTCGGTGCGACGGTAGATGCGGTCGATCGCGGCCAGCACTTCGGTCTCGTTGACCACGGCCAGGTCGACGTTCTGCTTGACCAGGCGCGCGATCTCGTCATACGCGAACAAGTCGGTCGGGTCGGAGATACCGACCAGCAGCGAGCCGCGGCGGTCTTCCAGCACCAGCGCGCGGAAGCGGCGCGCCTGGGTCTCGGGCAGCAGCCGCACCAGCTCGGGGTTGATGTTGTAGAACTTGAGGTTGATGTAGGGGATCGCCAGCTGCTTGGCGAGCGCGCCCGAAATCTGTTCTTCGGTGACGAAGCCGTTCTCGATGAACACGCGGCCCAGCTTGCGGCCGGTGCGTTTCTGCTCGGCCAGCGCCAAGCCCAGCTGTTCTTCGGACAACAGCTTTTGCTGTACCAGGATCTCCCCCAGCCGGACTTTTTCTGGCCTTGCCATGTACTACCCTTTTGAGTGAACGAATCGCGCGGCCATTTTAGATCAGAAAGCGCCCATATTTTTGACGTCAGGAATGATTTTGCTCCGCGGTTTGTGAAAACCCGACAGCGGCCGCCATGCCGGATTGTTATAGACTTGGCGGATTGACAGTCCATCCAAGGCCCCTTCATGCCCCACCCCGCATCGCAGCGCCGCCGCATTTTCCTGATGCGCCACGGCAGCGTCACCTACTTCGACGCCTCAGGCAAGCCGGTGCTTCCGGAAACCGTATCGCTCAATGAACTGGGACGCGAACAGGCCAGCGCCGCCGGGCAGGCCTTCGCCGCCCAGCAGATCCGCTTCGACCGCGTGATCGTGTCCGGACTGGCGCGCACGGTGGAGACGGCCAGCCGCGTGCTGATGGAAACCGGCCAGGACATCGAGCCCGAGGTGTGGCCGGAACTGGAAGAAATCCGCGGCGGGCGGCTGTCCGCGATTCCCGAGGCGCAGCTCAAAAGCGCCTTCACCGGCGTGTTCGAAGGCATGGTCAGCGAGGACCAGCGCTTCCTCGGCGGCGAATCGGTGGGCGAACTGATGGACCGGATCCATCCGGCCATCCAGCGCCTGCGCGACGACGCAGGCTGGGACACAGTGCTGCTGGTCCTGCACGGCGGCGTCAACTGCGCGATCTTGTCGCTGGCCCTGACCGGGCAGCGCATGTTCCTCGGCGGCTTGTCGCAGCAGGCGGGATGCATCAACGCCCTCGACGTCGGCGACGAGGAGTCGGACTGGGTGGTCCGCTTCGTCAATTACGCCCCGCCCTCCCCGCTGCAGGCGCAAGCGCGCAGCACCACCATGGAGCAGCTATTCGAACAGTATAAAAAGTTTCGCTGATTTTTTTGCCGACAAAAAGTACGACCGTTCTATTCATGAGCTAGAATAGGTCGACAACTTAGACAGGAGACGCGATGTTCGACGAGATGATGGGTACCAAACCGGTCTCCGAGCGGCAGAAGTTCGACGTGGATGCGCTCGACGCCTACATGCGCGGACATGTCGAAGGCTACACCGGCGGACCGCTGGCGGTGGAGCAGTTCAAGGGCGGCCAGTCGAACCCGACCTTCAAGCTAAGTTACGGCAGCCAGCAGTACGTGCTGCGCACCAAGCCCGGCCCGGCCGCCAAGCTGCTGCCATCGGCCCACGCCATCGACCGCGAATACCGCGTGATGGACGCGCTGCACAAGGCCGGCTTCCCGGCCGCCCGCCAGTACGCGCTGTGCCTGGACGAGTCGGTGATCGGCCGCGCCTTCTTCATCATGGAGTTCGTCGAAGGCCGGGTGCTGTGGGACCAGTCGCTGCCAGGCATGGCGCCGGCCGAACGCGGCGCCATCTACGACGAGATGAACCGGGTCATCGCCCAGCTGCACAGCATCGACTATGCCGCCATCGGGCTGGCCGGCTACGGCAAGCCGGGCGACTACTTCGCGCGCCAGATCGAGCGCTGGACCAGGCAGTACCTGGCCTCCGCCACAGAAACGATCCCCGAGATGGACAAGCTGATCGAGTGGCTGCCGAAGAATATCCCGCCCGGTGACGACACCGCCATCGTGCACGGCGACTTCCGCCTCGATAACCTGATCTTCCACCCGACCGAGCCGCGCATCCTCGCCGTGCTGGACTGGGAACTGTCGACGCTGGGGCACCCGGCGGCCGACTTCTCCTATCACTGCATGAGCTGGAATATCCCGCCCGGCAAATTCCGCGGCATCGCCGGACTGGACCTGCAGGCGCTCGGCATACCCAGCCAGGAAGAGTACATCGCCCGCTACTGCGCGCGCACCGGCAAGAACATCCGCAAGGAAGACTTCAATTTCTACCTCGCCTACAACATGTTCCGGCTGGCCGGCATCATGCAGGGCATCATGAAGCGCTACGTGGACGGCACCGCGTCAAGCGCGCAGGCGCTGGAAAACGGCAAGGCAGCGCGGCCGATGGCGGAAATGGGCTGGCGCTACGCCCAACTGGCAGGCGGCGCACAGGACCAGGCAGCAACCACCATTCAAGGATAAACATGGACTTCGACTACTCCGAACGCTGCAAGGAACTGCAGGCGCGCCTGCTCGCCTTCATGGACGAGCATATCTACCCCAACGAGAAGGCCTGGAAGGAGGAGATCGACCGCAACGGCGCCGAAAAAGGCAACCGATGGATCCCGACCGAACTGATCGAGCAACTGAAGCCGCTGGCGCGCGAACAGGGCTTGTGGAACCTGTTCCTGCCGAAGTCGCCGCGCGCGCCGGAGGGCCTGTCCAACCTCGACTACGCGCCGCTGTGCGAGATCATGGGCCGGGTCGGCTGGGCGCCGGAGGTATTCAACAGCTCCGCGCCGGACACCGGCAACATGGAGACGCTGGAGCGCTACGCCAGCGAAGACCAGAAGCGCGAATGGCTCGAGCCGCTGCTGCGCGGCGAAATCCGCTCGGCATTCGCGATGACCGAGCCCGGCGTGGCCTCATCGGATGCGACCAACATCGAGACCCGCATCGAGCGCGATGGCGACCACTACGTCATCAACGGCCACAAGTGGTGGATTTCAGGCGCGGGCGACCCGCGCTGCAAGATCTTCATCGTGATGGGTAAGACCGATCCGACGGCGGCGCGCCATGCGCAGCAGTCGATGATCCTGGTGGCAGCGGACACGCCGGGCATCACGATCAAGCGCCCGCTTCCCGTGTTCGGCTACGACGACGCGCCGCATGGGCACTGCGAGATCCTGTTCGAAAACGTGCGGGTGCCGGCGGCGAACATGCTGCTGGGTGAAGGACGCGGCTTCGAGATCGCCCAGGGCCGGCTGGGGCCCGGGCGCATCCACCACTGCATGCGCGCGATCGGCGTGGCTGAGCGTGCGCTGGAGCTGATGTGCCGGCGGCTGGACAGCCGGGTCGCTTTCGGCCGCAAGATTTCGGAGCAAGGGGTGTGGCGCGAGCGGATCGCCGAGTCGCGCATCCAGATCGACATGGCGCGCTTGCTGACGCTGAAGGCGGCGTCCATGATGGACACCGTGGGGAACAAGAAGGCGCAGGCTGAGATTGCGATGATCAAGGTGGTGGCCCCGAACGTGGCACAGCAGGTATTGGACTGGGCGATCCAGGCGCATGGCGCGGCCGGGGTGTCGGACGACTTCCCGCTAGCAGCGCAGTGGGCGGGGAACCGTACTTTGAGGCTGGCCGATGGGCCGGATGAAGTGCACCGGAGTGCGGTGGCGAAACTGGAGCTGGCCAAGTACGCGTAACGATGCAATTGCAATGGGCTTTTGTAGGGCGGATAAGGGCGAAGCCCACATCCGCGCATTCGCGCCACGTTGACGCATGCACGCGGAGTCCCTTAGCAGTCGCTTACGAATCGCCAGCGTCCACCGGCCGGCGCCCGTACATGCCCATGCCCTCGATCGTGCACACAAGCTCCCCATTCTGGTTGCGTGCTTCCCAGGTTGACCACACCACGCCACGGTCCGGACGCGAGGCCGATGCCTTCACCTGCGTCGTGACATAGCGCACCGATAACGTGTCGCCCGGGCGCACCGGGAGCATCCAGCGTATCTTGTCGACGCCCGGCGACCCCAGGCTCGTCGAATTGCCAATCACGCTGTCGACGACGATCCGCATGATGGTGCTGCAGGTGTGCCAGCCGCTGGCGACCACGCCGCCGAAGATAGAATCCTTGGCCGCCTCGTGGTCGACGTGGAAGGGCTGCGGGTCGAAGTCCTTCGCGAACGCGATGATTTCCTGCTCGCTCAGGGTGCGCGAGCCAAGCTCCAGCTGCTGGCCGGGGAAGAAGTCCTCGAAACACATGCGCTTGCCGCTCATGCGAACTCCCCTGAAGCGAACGAAGGCTGCGCAATGAAACGGGCCAGGTGGTGGTCGGAGTCGCCCAGCGACAGCTCGATCATCGCAAGGCGCTTGAAGTGGTGGGCGGCCGGCAGTTCGTCGGTAACGCCCATGCCGCCATGCAGTTGCACCGCCTGCTGGCCAACGAATTTGGCGGCCTGGCCGACGCGGTACTTGGCGGCCGAGACCACGCGGCGGCGTTCCTGCGCATCGCCGGAACCCAGTTTGACCGCTGCCAGCAGCGCCATCGAGCGCGCCTGCTCGAGGTGAATGTACATGTCGGCCATGCGGTGCTGCAGCGCCTGGAACTTGCCGATCGGGGCGCCGAACTGGTTGCGGGTCTTGAGGTATTCGAGCGTGGCGTCGAAGATGGCTTCCATCGCGCCCAGCGCTTCCGCGCACAGCAGGCCGGCGCCATAGTCGGCGGCGGCGTCGAGAATATCCCAGCCAGCGCCCTCCGCGCCGATCAATGCCGACGCCGGCACGCGCACTTTGTCGAAAGCGATATCGGCGGCGCGCAGGCCGTCGAGGGTGCGGTAGCCGGTGATGATAACGCCCGGCGTATCGGCCGGGACGACGAACAGCGATACACCTTCGGCGCCACGCTGCGCGCCGCCGCTGCGCGCCGAGACCACCAGGCTTGCCGCCTGCGCGCCATGGATGACGACGCTCTTGCGGCCGTCGATGACAGAACCGTCGCCATCGGCTGCAGCAGTGGTGGCGATGTCGGACAGGTCGTGGCGCGACTGCTTTTCACCCAGCGCGCAGGCCAGTTTCAGTTCGCCGCCGGCCACCTGTTCCAGCAGCGCTTCATGGCCACCGCCCAGCTTGAGGAATTCGGCGCCGAGAACGGTGGCGAAGTAAGGCTCGACCACCAGGCCCCGGCCAAGCTCCTTCATCACGACGAACATGTCGACCGCATTGCCGCTGAAGCCGCCCTGCTCCTCCGGTACCGGCAGCGCCGTCATGCCCAGCTTGGCCAGGGTGGCCCATGCAGCATCGGACACGCCGCTGTCGGAATGGACGATCTTCCTGCGCGCCTCAAAACTGTAGTCCTTCGCGATCCAGCGCTTGAGGGCCTCCGCGAACTGCTGCTGTTCTTCCTTGAAGTTGAAGTCCATCGTAGCTCCCCTTACAGTCCCAGGATCATCTGGGTGATGATATTGCGTTGAATTTCGTTCGAGCCGCCATAGATGGAGGTCTTGCGGAAGTTGAAATAGTGCGCAGCCAGCGGCGCCGCATCGTCGTCGCCGTGCACGCTGTGTTCGGCCTCGCCTTCGAGGTAGGCCGGGTCGAACGGCAGCGCCATCGGGCCGACCGCTTCCACCATCAGCTCCGACAGCGTTTGCTGGATATCGGTTCCGCGCACCTTGAGCACCGAGGCTTCCGGGCCGGGCGCCTTGCTGGCCTGGGCCAGCACGCGCAGCACCGTCATCTCCAGCGCCATCAGTTCGATCTCGAGCGCGGCCACCTTGGCGGCGAACAGCGAGTCGTCGATCAGCAGTTTGCCGTTCTTCTGCTGGTCGCGGGCCAGCTTCTTCAGCAAGGCCAGGTCGCGCTTGGAGCGGCCCACCGCGGCGATGCCGGTGCGCTCGTGGCCGAGCAGGTACTTGGCGTAGGTCCAGCCCTTGTTTTCCTGGCCGATCAGGTTCTGCACCGGCACCCGCACGCTGTCGAAGAAGACTTCATTCACTTCGTGGTCTTCGTCGAGCATGATGATCGGGCGTACCGTCACGCCGGGCGAATGCATGTCGATCAGCAGGAAGGAAATCCCTTCCTGCTTGCGCACCGTGCTGTCGGTGCGCACCAGGCAGAAGATCATGTCGGCGTGCTGGGCCAGCGTGGTCCAGGTTTTCTGGCCGTTGACGACGTAATGCTCGCCGTCGCGCACGGCGGTGGTTTTCAGCGAGGCCAGGTCGGAGCCGGCGCCCGGCTCGGAATAGCCCTGGCACCACCAGTCCTCGCAGGAGAGGATGCGCGGCAGGTAGTGTGCTTTCTGCGCGTCGCTGCCGAAGGCCATGATGACCGGCGCGACCATGTTGACGCCGAACGGCAGGATCGGAGGCGTGCCCGCGCGGGCGCATTCCTCGTCCCAGATATGGCGCTGCACCGCCGTCCAGCCCGGGCCGCCATGCTCGACCGGCCAGCCGGGCGCGACCCAGCCCTGCTTCGCGAGGATCTTGTGCCAGCGGACGTAATCGTCCTTGGCCAGGCGCAGGTGCATGCGCACCTTGTGCTGCAGGTCGGGCGGCAGGTTGGCGTCGAGGAAGGCGCGCGCCTGGTCACGAAACGCCAGATCCTCGCCGGTGTAGTTCAGGTCCATTCATAGTCTCCTTGTGGTTGTCGCAAGAAATAGCACGACCGTTCACAAGAATTGTACATGAAAAAAAAGCCGCCGAGACAATACCCGGCGGCGTTTAAAAAAAGGAATTCCAAGAGGATCAGCGTGGACGGCGGCGGGTAACGAAACCGGCGCCAACCAGGCCGGCCAACAGTAGCGCGACCGAGCCTGGTTCAGGAACGGCGTTTGCTGCGGGTTCGACCGATACCTGTGCTGGCAAACTGCCGCCGGGAATGCCAGGGTCGATGATGGCGGGGCCGCCGGTGCCGTCGCTCGGACCGTCACCTGCGCCGCCGGCGCCGGAACCACCGCCAGTACCACCCACACTACCGCCACTGCCATCGCTGCCGCCGGTGCTGCCGCCACCACCGCTTTGCGCCACCCGTGCCCGAGCCCCCCCCGGCCGGGGCAAGCACGCTTGCGGTGGCGCCATTGCTATTTGGCGAGAACAGGACGGCCGAAGCGCCCAGCGCGGCGCCATTGCCGAGCTTGGTGTGCATGTTCCAAGCCTGGGTAAATGCCTCGAGGTTGCCGTTTGCGACGATTGCATCGATACTGTCGAGGGAGCCGACCACGCTGACCGAACCGGCATTCAGGGTCCAGCCGCCGAGCAGGCTGGAGTTAGTTGCTGGCACCGGACCGGCTGAAGCCGATGCTGTGCAGGCGAACAGGGCCGCGGCGACGAGCGAACGAGTGAGCTTGATACCCGCCTTGTTGTTTATATAACGCCGATATAAAAATTACAACTAGATGTCATCGTAGTGCATGCATAAAATGACAACATTCCTTACAATTCAATCGTGCGCAGGGGTTCAAAAGAATCTTCTTTACTTGTAGGAAAGCACCTACTGGTAAAAAAAATGGCCGCATATCGCTATGCGGCCATCCATGTGCGGATAAAAAACTTACGGTGCGCTTGCCTTGGTGGCAGGCATGTAAGGCATGGCGCGCGATGCCATGCGGGTGTCGGTCTTGAGCATGCCGACCGCATCGGCCAGCACGTTGGCGGCTTCATGCAGCATCACGTCCTTGGCGTCCTTGGCGGCCTTTTCGGCTTCCAGTTCCGCCACCAGGTTGCGTTCGTCGGCCTGCAGGCCGTCATCCTGGCGTGGCGAACCCTTGACCGCAACCGCTTTCACCGGCGCCATCGCTACCGCAACCGCCTTCGCAGGCTTGGTTGGGGCCGGCACCTTGCTGCGCGTTTCCTTGCCGGCCGGCGAAGGAACCGGTTCCTCGACCGTGGGCGAAACCACTGCCGCCAGCCGTGCTTCGCGCGCCTTCGAGCGTGCTTCCTGGGCGTCGCGCTCCTTGCGGCGCGCGGTTTCGTTCAGCGATACCGCGTTTTCCTTGCGCAGCTTGCGTACTTCGGCCAGGTCTTCCTGCAGGTACTTGAAGTCCTTGTCCTTGGCGATGCGTGCCTCGTGGCGCTTCTGCAGCGGTGCAACCAGTTCCTTCAGGTCGCCCAGCGGCACGAACGACGCAGGCTTGATGGCAACCCACGGCAGCGCGTTGTCGAAGCTGGACTCGCCAAAGTTCTCGATGTCGGCAGTGACCGGCAGCTTGATGTCGGGCGTCACGCCGCGCAGCTGGGTGGTGCCGCCGTTGATGCGGAAGAACTGTGCCACCGTCATCTTCAGTTCGCCGTAGCGCGACTTGTTGCCCGGTTCGAAGCGGTCGAGGTCGACCAGCGTCTGGACCGTGCCCTTGCCGAAGCTCGGCTCGCCGATAACGAGGCCGCGGCCGTAATCCTGGATCGCGGCGGCAAAGATTTCCGATGCCGACGCCGAACCGCGGTTGATCAGCACGCCAACCGGACCGGACCATGCGAGGCCGGGATTGGTGTCGCTCTCGACCGAAACAGTGCCTTCGGCGGTGCGCTGCATGACGACCGGGCCCTTGTCGATGAACAGGCCGGTCAGTTCGACCGCCTCGATCAGCGAGCCGCCGCCGTTGTTGCGCAGGTCGATCAGGACATTGTCGACCTTGTCTTTCTTGAGTTCGTCAAGGATGCGGGCCACGTCGCGGGTGGCGCTCTTGAAGTCCTTGTCGCCGCGGCGCCTGGCCTCGAAGTCCTGGTAGAAAGTCGGCAGCGAGATCACACCCACGCGGCGCTTGATGCCGGCTTCCTTGACTTCAATGATGGTTTTCTTCGCTGCCTGCTCTTCCATGCTGATCTTCTTGCGCACCAGCGTGACGGCGACGTGCTTGCCGTCAGGGCCGGCGTCGGCCGGCAGTACGTCGAGGCGCACGGACGAGCCCTTGGCGCCACGCACCAGCTGGACCACGTCGTCGATGCGCCAGCCGAGCACATCTGTGTAGGCGGCGGTGGTGCCCTGGGCCACGCCGACGATGCGGTCGCCGACCTTCAGCTTGCCCGACAGCGCAGCCGGGCTGCCCGGCACGATCTCGCGGATGATGGTGTATTCGTCACGCGTCTGCAACACTGCGCCGATGCCTTCCAGCGACAGGCGCATCGCGATATCGAAGTTTTCTGCCGAGCGCGGGCCGAGGTAATTGGTGTGCGGCTCGATCGAGGTTGCGTAGGCGTTCATGAACATCTGGAACACGTCCTCGTTGTTCAGCTTGCGCACGCGGACCTGGTAGTTGTCGTAGCGCTTGTCCAGGGTCTCGCGGATCGCCTTTTCGTCCTTGCCGGCCAGCTTCAGGCGCAGCCAGTCGTTCTTGACGCGCTTGCGCCACAGGTCGCGCATCTCTTCCTCGCTCTTCGGCCAGGCGGCCTTTTCGCGGTCGAGCTGCATGGTTTCGTCGACAGTGAAGTCCATCTTGGCCTTCAGCAGTTCGCGCGCATAGCCGATGCGTTCGGCGAAGCGTTGCTGGTAGACGCCGTAGATCGCGAAGGGGATGGTCAGGTTTTCATTGTTGATCGCATCGTCGAGCTTGTCGCGCACGGGGGCGAACTTGTCGAGGTCGGCTTGCACGAAGAACAGTTTTTCACCGTCCAGCGATTCAAAGTACTTGTCGAAGATCTTCTCGGACATGGCGTCGTCGAGGGGCGTCGCCTTGTAATGGTAGCGGCCCATGACGCGCGAAGCCCACAGCGCGGCCTGGGTTTGCGCCGCAACTGGCTTGAGTTGGGTAGCGGCAACGCGCTCCGGCTGGGTGGTTGCCGCCTGGGTCGACATGGCGAAGGCCATCGCGACCATCAACAATTGCTTCTTCATTCGTTGTGTCTCCGAGCGTGAATCCAGTAGTACTTGCGGACGGATCGGCAGATTGCAAGTTCGCCGAGCCAATCTAAATTTGCCTTGGTCAATTCTAACAGGATGTGCGAATCGCAGAGGCAGGAAAGCGACTATTTAGCACCCTAGCTTAGGGCTTAACGCTTGCGCACAATCCGATTCTTACAAATCGAAACAGTCCCATCTGTTCAACCTCGCAAGGTTGCAGGGAATCAAGTGGCGATTGATCTACTTTAATGTGAGCAGGTATGCCAGGGCGGCAATGATGATGAGGTAAGGCCATGAACGCGCGGCGATGCGCCAGTCGCCGGAAGATGGCCAGAACGACAGGAATTGCGGCGCCAGTGCGAACGCGATGGCGAGGTCGACCGGCTGGAATGACCACCCTGGCGTGGTTCGCCAGGCCGCCACCGCGAACGGCAGCAGGATCACCAGCATCGGCGCCAGCGCGGCCGGGGCCGCGTTGTACCAGCGCACGCGGGTCAGCATGACCGAGCCGAGCTCCCAGTGGGCGCCGACGCGGCGCGGGATCACGGTGAACGATGCAGGCCGGGCGCCCGTCACCAGGCCGACGGCGAAGTGGGCCAGTTCATGGCAGATGGTGCCGAGCACCGTGAACAGGAAAAAGAAGGGATGGCTGCGCGCCAGGATGCGGATCACCAGGGCCAGCGCGGCCGAGGGCAGCAGGTAGAGCAGCAGGTCGCCGTGCCCGCACAGGAATTCAGGCGCGATGGCGCGGCATGTGCCGGACAAGGTCATCCGCCGCGCCCCGGGGATCAGCTGGAGTAGAAACAGCGGCCGCAGGCCTGGCGGTAGCGTTCATTGCCGCCGATGGCGACCTGCTCGCCCTCGCGGATACGCTGGCCGTCGTCGTCGACGCGGACGTTCATGGTCGCCTTCTTGCCGCAGGTGCAGATGTTCTTGATTTCCTCGATGTCGTCGGCAAGTGCGAGCAGGTAGGCCGATCCAGGGAACGGATCGCCGCGGAAGTCGCTGCGCAGGCCGTAGCAGATGACGGGCACACCCTTGACCTGGGCCAGCTGGTGCAGCTGCTGGACTTGCACCGTGCTGAGGAACTGGGCCTCGTCGACCAGCACGCAGGCGACTTGCGGCTTCTCCGCCAGGAAATCGGTTTCGGGGCCGAAGGTGTCGACGTGGCGCTGCGGGCCGAGGCGCGAGGTGACTTGACCAACGCCGTAGCGGATGTCGATGAGCGCGGTATAGAGCTTGACCTTCTGGCCCTGCTCTTCGTAGTTGTGTGCCACTTGCAGCAGCGCCGTCGATTTACCGGCGTTCATCGCCGAATACCTGAAATAGAGTTTTGCCACTGCGTTTTGCCTTGCGCTTGCCCGAGGTGAAGGGCGGGATTATACCAAGCTGGATGGGGCTAAAGACGACGTTTGGGCAGCGACGTTTCACTGTCCCGGGTGGTACTTGCGCTCCAGGTTCTTCTCGATGTCCTCTTTATAGAACAGCACATCCTTGAACTCACCCTTGCTGTACATCTCGGCCTGGTCGCTGAAGTGCTTCGACTTTGGATCGGCGCTCTGCCCGCCCGCCAGGATGCTCTTGGCTCTGATGCGCTGGCCGAATTCAACCGCCGCAACGAAGCTGTTGCCCCGGTCGCCGTATATCCGCTTTGTCTTCTGCGGCGCCACCATGCCGAACGACGCCAGCGAGCCCCACACCGCCGACGGAAAGGCCACCGGATAGCTGGGCTTCGAATCGTCATACTGCTGGCTGACGTCGCCGCTGATGCGCTGGAAGCGGTTGATCTCGCCCCATGGCGTCTGCCAGCTGCCGAAGTCCGCCTCCAGCTTCGCCGACGCGCGCGCCAGCGCTTCCAGCCGTTCCTGCGGCGTGCCGTTGGCCGTGATGTAGTCAAGTACCGGCGTCCCTTGCGCGCGCGCCGCCGGTCCATTTTGTTTGACAAGGTCCTGCGCCCAGTAGATCGCCAGCGAGGTCGGCACCGAATCGACCGAGTAGCGCAGGTCCCAGCGGCGCAGCACCTCGACTTGCGCGGCCAGCTGCGCCTTCAGCGGATTTGCCGCATCCAGTTCGTCGTAAGCCTTCACGAGTTGCGGGAGCAGCGGTTCGAAGCCGGTGAGGTAGTTGTCGTAGGCCGCCGAGATCAGGCTGTCGAGGGTGAAGTCCTTCTTCTTGTCCAGCACCCGCAGCGCATGCAGGCCGCGCGCGTTCTCGGGCAGCGCCCACATGTACTTGGGGTAGTCCTTTTCGCGCGGGCTGGCGTCGCCGGCGGAGCGGAACGGCCAGTTGTTGGTGTTCTGGATCCAGCCGTTGGACGGGTTGAACAGCGTGATGGTCTCATTGATCGCGTGCAGCCCCTTCCACTCGGTGGCGCGCGTGCTGCCGTCGACTGGCTTGGTCCAGTTGAAACGCGGGTCGCGCCTGGGCACGAAATTACCGTGGAAGTAGGCGATGTTGCCGTCGGCGTCCGCGTAAACAGTATTGTTCGACGAGTTGGTGCGCAGCTCCATCGTCTTGTAGAAGTCCTTGTAGCTGCGGGCCTTGGTGCGCGAGTACGACTGGGTCAGCGCCTTGAGCGGCTCTTCCATCATCTTCACCGACACCCACTTGCCGTCCTTCTCGCGCACCACGGGACCGTGGTGGGTGAACCAGGCGGTGACGGTCTTGCTGTCCATGCCCGTCGCGGTCTTGTAAGGCAGCGTGACGGCGACCTCCTTCACCGGCATGTCCATGCCGTTGTACTTGTAGAAGTACTTGCCGTCCTTTTCAACGACCGTTTCGAGGTACTCGTCGATCACGTCGCCGCCGCCGGAGGTGTGCATCCACCCTGCCCTGTCATTGAAGCCCTGGTAGATGAAGAACTGGCCCCAGGTGACGGCGCCGTAGGCGTTGAGACCTTCTTCGCTGACCATGTGCACTTCCGGCCGGAAATAGAACGAGGTATGCGGGTTAATCAGCAGCAGGGCCTTGCCGGACGCGCTCAGCTTCGGCGCGATCGCAAAGCCGTTGGAGCCCTTCGGCTCCTCGTCGAAGCCCTTCCCCGCCAGCTGCGCCAGCTTCGGGCGCTTGCCGTAGAACGCCTCCAGTTCCTTCAGGTCGATTTCCTCGATGTCGCCGCCGATGCTGCCCTCGCTGAAGGACAGCGCCATCCACGGCTCGAAACGGGTGATCAGCTTCGGCTTCACCTCGGGGTGGGTATGCAGGTACCAGTTCAGGCCATCGGCAAAACCCACCATCAGCTTCTTCAGCCACGCCGGGCTGGCCGCGTACTTCGCCTTCATGTCGGCCGGCGTGATGTACATCTTCATGCGCAGGTCGCGCCAGATTTCCGCTTCGCCTTCGACTTCGGCCAGGCGGCCCATCGCGTTGATGTAATTGAGCTCGACCCGGTTGAAGTCGTCCTCGGCCTGGGCGTACATCAGGCCGAACACCGCGTCGGCGTCGGTCTTGCCGAACACGTGAGGGATGCCCCACTTGTCGCGCATGATGGTGACTCGCTGCGCCAGCCTGGCCAGCCGCGCCGTCTCGGCCGCGCTGTACGCGCGTTGGGCCATCGATGCATCATATGGCGCTGCGTGGACTGGCAAGGCGGCGCCGGCGGCGCACGCGAACAAGGCTGTTACGAGGAAGCGGCTGATAGACATCGATGGTCTCCGGTTTTTCTGGTTCTGGTGTTGGCCTGGCCCTGCTGGTTGCTAGCCTTGCGAGCCCAGCTGCTCGCGCAGCGCGCGGTTCTCGGCACTCAATTCGTCGACGCGCGCGCGCAGCACGGCGACCTGGGCGCGCAGCTGCTCCTCGGTGCCGGCCGGCTCGCCTGCATCGTCGGCACTGTCTTCCTTCGGCTCCTTGCGCGGGCGGCTGGCCATCTTCTGTTCGCGCACCTGGCGCGCCGCCTGCTGCAGCTCCTTGCGGCCACCGGCGACGGCGGCGATCTGCACCGCTTCGGGCAACTGCGCCACATTGGCGGCGGCGTTGATGGAGATGGTGCCGGTGCGGACCGCTTCGACCAGTTCCGGCGTCGCGGCCTTCTGGATCCGTTCGATCTGGCTGATGGTGTTGCTCGACACGCGGGCCGCCTTGGCGATGTCCTCGCGCGTGTTCCATGGCGGCGGCTCGGGCGCCTTGGGGGCGTCGTCGCCCGCTTCGGCCTGCGGTTCAACGGCGCGCTGCATCATGCGGGTCGATACGATGTTCTTCTTGCGCAGGGCGAGCACGCCGCGCTGGTAGTCGGACACACTGCGGCGCGCCAGGTGGTTATCGATCATCCACAGCATGACGTCTTCGAGCGAGGCGAAGGTGGTGTTCTGGACTGTCTTGAATTCGATGCCGTGGCGCTGGCAGATCTCGTAGCGGTTATGGCCGTCGATGAGGGTGTCGTTCCACAGCACCAGCGCGTCGCGGCAGCCTTCAGCCAGCAGGCTGCGCTCCAGGGCGGCGTATTCGATGGGTGCGAGCGGGTCGACAAAGGAACGCAGTTCCTCGTTGATCGTAATCTTCAATGCTTATCCTTCGTGGTTCAGGCGCGCGAACCCGCACGCGCGCCGCCACGCATCGTACACCATCTTGCGGCAAGGCTAAAGCGCCGAAAATGCCCCATTGAAAATTGTCGGATGTGCTAGAATCTTGCCCGCTGCCCGGATGGTGAAACTGGTAGACACCCGAGACTTAAAATCTCGTGCTCGCAAGGGCGTGCCGGTTCGATCCCGGCTCCGGGCACCATTGAAGAAATCCCACTGTTCGCGCCATTTTCAGGCTGGGCGATTTCTTCCGCAAAAGCAAATCTGTTCCGCAAAATTCCAATAGCAGGCTGCTGGCGAATCGCTCGATTCGCGCACACTCGGCAAGTTATCGTCCAGCCTTCCCCGTCCCGCCACGCACGCCGCGTAACCACTTCCCCCCAAGGCCTGACTTCGTTAATTTCGCCTTATTCCGAAATTATAGCTTCCGTGATAGTTTGTTATCGATTAAAATTTACAATAAGCAATTTACAAGAAAGGTATGTAAACTTACCAGAAATAACATTGGGGACGCGATGGACGCTCAACCTGGCCGTAAGTTGGAGGCCATTCATGTGTTGCGCGGACTCGCAGCGCTATTCGTCGTGCTTTATCACTTTCAGTATCTCCTGGCGGAGGACTGGCCGCTTGTCACGCAACTGCTCGGACATGGCGAAATCGGCGTCGACATCTTCTTCTACATCTCCGGTTTCGTGATCTATTCGTCGACGGAAAGCCTGCGCTCTCGCTCGGCGAGAAGCTTCCTGATCCGCCGCTTCTTCCGCGTCATTATTCCCGCGTGGGTGGCGATGGCAATCCTGGCCACGATCAAGCCGCCCTACCTTTACGATCTACTCCTCAGCGTCCTGTTCATACCCCTGCAGAATGGCTTTCCGCCTGAGTACGGGCACAACTTTCTCATCGTGGCGTGGACCTTGACTTTCGAGCTGGTGTTCTACGGCGCTTTCGCCACATCGCTCTACATCCTTGGCGGTCGATATCGAGGGGCCATATCCGCCGCCATCATCGTGGCAATGGTCATCGTCATCCAGGCGCTGACGGGCGCATACACCCTCAACGCCGATCTGGCCGGACTGCTTCCGGGGCATGCCTGGTTCCCTGTGCAGATATTTAGCCTGCTTGGCAATCCAATTATTCTCGAGTTCCTTGTGGGGATGGCGCTGGCGTGGTGCTACCGGCGCGGATACTTCGGCCGCTTGTCCCAGCTACACTGGACATGCTCGCTGGTCGGCGTGGCCACAGTAGCCGGCACTTGCGCTTTCCAGTACAGCCCAGGCAACGGATTAACGAATAGCGGCATGCTTGCCCTTCTTATCGTAATCGTGGCGCTCGCTATTCAGACGGTGATCGACCGGCACGGCATGTGGGGACGAGGCATCGTTCATTTCATCCTGCTTGGCGAAATATCGTACAGCCTCTATCTGATCCACCCGTTAGTACGCGCGGCATTCAAGGCAGTCGAACCGGCGAGCGGTATCCCAGGCTTCCTGATCTTGTTGGCGTTCACGCTGGTGGCGTCGCTTGCGTTCCACCGGCTCATCGAAATTCCAGCGCAACGCATAGGCCGGACGATTAGTGAGAAGAAGCCTGTTGCTACAACATCCACTCCTTCGCCGACGCGCGTGCCGAACTAAACGGCGATATTCCACCCACCCGCCGCCTGCCGGATGAGGCTTGCGTACCACACCCACCGCTTAGTACGTTTGGGAATTTTTCTTGACGAAATTGAATCATCGTAGCAGACTAAAAAGTCGGCGCGTCATTACAAACAAGCGGAAAACCTAAGGGGATAAGACGATGAAAGTTGATGAGAAGGAGCTCGGGGTATTACTCGACCATGCGGATAAATCGCCCCATCTCCAGTGGAACCGGAAACGGATCATCAGCTGCATCAATTTTCTGCACGCGAACCTCCCGCTGACGGGCAGGCGCACGCTGGATCTCGGACACGATGTCAGTATCGGCGCCCTGATGGCCCACCTCGGCTGCCAACTGCGCGGCAATGTGGCCCCGGTTGAACTCAATGGACCAGAGAAAGCAAGGGATAGCGCGAGCTTCACATCGCCGACCGGCGAGCAGAGCAATTGGGCGCTCGATGCATTCGACTTCGAGGGCAAATTCCCCTACGCCGACGCGACCTTCGAGCTCATCACCACGATGGAAGTGATCGAGCACGTCGCGTCCAGCCCGCGCGCCTTCATCAAGGAAATCAAGCGCGTGCTGGTGCCTGGCGGCCACCTGTTCATCGCCACGCCGAACGCCGCTTCGTGGGCGAAAATCATGCGCCAGTTCGCCCACGCCCCGACGTATGATTCCAAACCGTATTCGGAGACCTTCGGCCCGCGGCACGTCATGTGCCACGTCTACGAGTACACGCCCTGGGAACTGAAAGATTTGCTCATGAGCGAGGGTTTCGAGATCACGGCCTTCCAGACCTGGGACGCGTACGACTGCGATCCGCGCGGTATTCGACAGGCCGCCCTGAAATTCCTCATCACCGCCGCAATGGTGCTGACCGGGCATGTGCGTCTTGCCGCCCTGTTGCATCGTAACCGGGGCCACCAAATGGGACTGATTGCGCGCCTGAAGCCGGCCGCTTAACCGGCTTGGGAGACGATGGCGCTGTCTAAAATTCGCCGGCGGCTCCGCGGTCAAGCATTTTCAGCAGGGTTGCCCGTATCCGGTGCACGGTAGCGCTGACGTCCGGCGGCAGTTTCCTGCCCATCTTGATCAGCATGTCCATATTCATCGTGTAAATCCACAATCCGTCGTCTTGCTCGACGACGGAGATGCGGCACGGAAGAAAGGCGGCCATGTTAGGGCTAAAGTCGACCATCTTGCGCGCAGCGCCAGGATCGCAGTACGAGTACACCTTGAGGAACTTCTCGCGCTTTCCGGACCGCAGTTCAAGTTCGGTGGAAATGGGCATGTTGCCGACGGCGCGGATATTGTCTTCGGCGGCGACGCTGGCAAACGCCTCCTCGATTTCCGCGATCGTCACCCCAGGTTTGACCTTGCGTGACCATGTGGTCGCAACCGCGATATCGCCTTCCGAATCGACCCAGGCGGACATCATCCTGCGAGCCTCGGCACCGGCCCCAGGCTGCGTGTTGGCGAGGGTCCTGACAGTCGAACAGCCGCACGCGAGCACACTCGCCGACAGTATCGCAGCCGCTACACCAACCCGTCCCAATCTTTGCATTGCTTCGCCCCAGTCATCGATCCGAAACCGGCCCGCGGCCGAACCGGGAGGATAGAGGCTGCGCGCATTCAAAGCAAGCTCCGCGTTTCGTGCACGAGCTGCGCCCGGCGCCACGGCGATGACGGCCAGCTAGAATGATGCCGGCGCTAAGCGCACTTTAAGCTGCATGGTCCATCATGCAGTCCTTCCCTGCCAACCCGACACCATGGACACTTTCAATCTCGGACCGCTCAGCATACAGGCCAGCCACCTGCTGATGCTCCTTAGCCTGCTGACCGCCGCCGGCGCCGGCCAGGTCGCAGGCTTGCGCAGCAAAGTCAGCATCGCGCCCCTGTTGACCGACATGGTGCTGGTCGGCCTGGTGACGGGCCGGGTGGCCTTTGTCGTGGCCTGGTTCGAACAATACCGCAATGCGCCGCTGACGATCCTCGACATTCGCGACGGCGGCTTCCACGCCTGGGCGGTAATCGGCTCGGCGCTCGCCTACGGCGCCTGGCGCGCAATGCGGCACGAAAACCTGCGCAATCCGCTCGCCGCCGGCGTGCTGGCCGGCGCCCTGGCGTGGTTCATGTCGGGCGGCCCCGCGTCGATGCAAGTGCAGTCCGATAAGTCCATCCCCGCAGTGACGCTCACGACGCTTGACGGCGCCGCAGTTGCCCTGCCCGGGCTCGCCCGGGGACGCCCTGCCGTGATCAACCTGTGGGCGACGTGGTGCCCGCCATGCATCCGCGAAATGCCGGTCCTGGCCGCCGCGCAGCAGCGCGACATGGGGATCGCTTTCGTGTTCGCCAACCAGGGTGAATCAGCCGAAGCGGTGGCGGGATTCCTGCGCGCCCGGGAATTAAAACTGGATAACGTTTTGCTCGATCCCCAATCGGCCACGGCGCGGGCGGTCGGTTCGTCCGGCATGCCCACCACGCTGTTCTTCGATGCCGGCGGCCAGCTTGTCGACGCCCACCTCGGCGCCGTGTCCGATGCCTCGCTGGCGGAAAAGCTGGCCAAGATCCGCAATACCAGGCCCGCGCTCACCCGCGACAACAGAGATTGAGCCGTTGTGGCCAGTCAGCCCGCCAACGCCAGGCGGGAGGCAGGCTTGCCGACGCGTCCCTTCGCGGCCACAGGCACGGCGCTGGCTGATACCAGCTTGAACTGGTCGACTGCAGCGGCCAGGCGTTCGGCCTGTTCCTGCATGCTCTGGGCGGCGGCGGCGGCTTCCTCGACCAGCGCAGCGTTCTGCTGCGTCACTTCGTCCATCTGGGTGATCGCAAGGTTGATCTGGTCGATGCCCGAGCTTTGCTCCTGGCTTGCGGCGGCGATCTCATCGAGGATGCTGGTGACGGCCTGCACCGAGGTGACGACCTGTTGCATCGTGGCGCCGGCTTCGTCCACCAGCAGGCTGCCGGCGTCGACGCGGTTGACCGAGTCGCCGATCAGCTCCTTGATTTCCTTGGCCGCTGCGGCCGAGCGTTGGGCCAGGGTGCGCACCTCGCTCGCCACCACCGCAAAGCCACGGCCCTGCTCGCCGGCGCGGGCAGCTTCAACGGCCGCATTCAGGGCCAGGATATTGGTCTGGAACGCGATACCGTCGATCACGCTGATGATCTCGACGATCTTGCGCGAACCATCCTTGATCGACGCCATCGTCTCGACCACGCGGCCAACCACAGCGCCGCCCTGGATCGCGATGTCGGATGCGCTCTTGCCGAACTGCTTGGCCTGGCGTGCGTTGTCGGCATTCTGGTGGACAGTACTCGTCATCTCTTCCATCGAGCTGGCCGTTTCTTCGAGGCTGGCGGCCTGGGCTTCGGTACGCGCCGACAGGTCGGCGTTGCCCACCGAGATTTCACGTGCGCCGACATTCACGCTCTGCGCTGCCTGCTGGACGTCGATCAGGGTCTTGCTCAGGCGCTGGCGCATGACATCCATCGAGAACAGCAGGCTGTCCGCGTCATTGCGATGCAGTTCAACCGGCACCGAGAAGTCGCCTTCGGCAATGCCCTGGGCGATGCGCGCCGCGTAGTCAGGCTCGCCACCCAGCTGCTTCATCACGTTGGAGATCAGCCATCCCATCAGCGCGATACCGGAAACCACGGCCAGCACCGCAAGGGTCAGGCTGATCGTGACCATCTTCTTGGTAAACGATGCCATCTCGGAGCGCGTTACCGCCACCGCTTCCGTCTTCGCCTTGGCGAATTTCGTCAGGCGTTCGCGCATCTGGCGCCAAACAGGCGTTTCGTCCCTGGCGATCATGGCGATTGCGGCGGCCTGGTCGCTTGCGGCCAGCGCGACGATCTGGGCCTGGATAGGCTGCTGGCGGGCGCGGATCTCGATAATTTCCTTGAACACGGCCAGTTCGGCCGGGCTGTCGGCGAGCAGCTCGGTCGCGCGCACTTGCTGGCGGCCGAATTCGGCAGCAGCATCGTCCAGGTTCTTGTAGGCGGTCTTGTTGGCCGGGTCCATCACAACGTTACGCAGCGCCTGGCCCATCTGGAGACCCTGGGCGTACATCGTGGTGGCAGTCTGGAGCTCGGCCTGGTCCTGGTCGATGAAGTGTTCGAACTTGTCCCTGGCGCTGAACGTCGCTACCAGCGCCGCCGATAGCGCGAGCAGGAACAGGCCGAAACACAATGCCGCGGTAAGGGACAATTTGGTTTTAAGTTTCACTGCGAAATTACTCCGAGAAGGTTGCCGACGGGAAATATCAATTATCGCTCCTCAGGCATATTCTCGCCATGGCTCATGTGGACTATTTTTCGACTGTGGCAATAGTTCCACACAGAAACCCGACCTGCATCGTGGAGACATCAGGGACCGCGCGATGCATGTCTCAGGCGCGCGGCGTTCAAGAGATCGCTGGGCCAACTAACCAAGGATGGCGGCCCTGAATGCCGGCCACCGACGTGGCGCGGCAGGGACACGCAGGAAGGAAGTTTACAGGTTGAGATCGTCGATGACGGCGTCGATCGCGGCGCGCGCACAGAGGTCGTCGTTGTCGCCCGACGGCGCGCCGGAGACGCCGACCGCACCATACGGCGCACCGGCCGCTTCGACCAGCATGCCGCCGCCGACTGCCAGCGCGCGCGGAATGTGGCGGATGCCGCTAGATGCGCTCGCGGCGGCAGTGGCCTTGGCCAGCGCCGTGGTGTCCATCTTGAAGCTGACCGCGGTCCATGCCTTGTCGATCGCGGCCTCGACGGTATGCATGCCGGCAAAGCGGTCGCGCAGCACGACCTGGACCTGGCCGGTACGGTCGACCACGGCGATGGTCGCCTGGAAGCCGGCCTTGCGGCAGGCGGCCTGCCCTGCCAGCGCAGCCTTGAGCGCGGTTTCCGGCGTCATTAGCCGGATCGCGTAGCCGGCGTCGGCAGCGTCGGCGGCAGCGGCGATGGTTGGCTGGAGCGCGCAGCAGGCGGCCAGCATGGCGGTGAGGGCGAATTTCATTTTGTTGTCCTTGTTATTTGACTGCGTTGGCGAGCCGCCCACTGGCCTCGGCGAGCCGCGCGTCGAGGTAGGCGCCATACATGCCCGCAGTGTCGCCGCCGACCAGCGGCGGCGCAAGCGCCTTGCCGACGCCGTCGACGAACAGCACGGTCGGTCCGAAGCGCACGCCGAAGCGCTGCGCCAGTGCGCGGTGGGTGGCCGCCTTGCCATCCAGCCCGGCCACCTTGCGCTGGCTGTCGATGACGATTTCACGCACGACGTAGCGCCGCCCGCCCTCGCCCCGCACCAGCGGCGCCAGATAGCTGTGGCGCACGGTATGGCAGTAGGCGCAATCGGGCAGCGTGAAGAACAGCACCAGCGGGGCCGCACTGCGCGCCGACTCTGTGGCGTAGCTGCGCAGGTCAGTGGCAAAGGGTACGGCGGGCGCTGCGGCGGCTGCCACGGCTGATGCCGCGAGCAGCATACCGAGCAATGCGCGCGCGCCCCCGGTCACCGCTGGCCCTGCGCGTAGCGCGCGATGTCGTCGAAGTCCTCGTCCAGCATTTCGCCCACCTCGGACCTGACCAGTTTGCCGGCGCGGTCGAAGACGTACAGCGAAGGAATGCCTTTCGGCTTGCCGAGGACAGCCTCGAAGCGGGCATAGTCGGTCGTAACCGGGTGGGACAGGTGGTACTTATGCGTCCAGCTGCGCGCCCCGGCTTGCGCGTCATTGCGGTCGACGCTGACCGCAACCACGTTGAGCACGGCGCGGTTATCGCGGTACAGCTTCTGCAGCTTGGGCGCTTCGTTCATGCAGAACGGGCAGGTCGCCGAGAAGTAGGCAACCACGGTGACCTTGCCGTGCAGGCTGGCGGCAGCCACGGCGGCGCCGTCCAGCGTGCGGAACGCGGGCAGTTGCGGCGCTGGCGCAGCCAGCGCTGCCGCGGCAGGCAGCGACAGCGCCGCTGCCAGCACTGCCCGGCGAATGGCGTTGGACGGCTGGCCCATGTCAGGCGGCCAGGCCCGGGTTGCCCTTCACGCCGATCAGGCGCGGCGCATTGAGCTTGCGCGCCTTGACCGTCTTGTTCGAGCGCAGCCAGCCGCCGACCACGTCCCACACCGGCTCGCCCTGCGCGCCTTCGGCTACCGGCGCCCACCCGGCCACCTTGTAGACCTTGGCCGCGTCGATCGGCTTGCCACCCAGGCGCATGTCCTGGATGCGCGATCCCATCTTCGCCTTCGGGTCGATCGCGTAGGTCATGCCGCCGACGCGCACCATGTCCCCTCCCTGCTGGTAGTACGGGTCCGGGTTGAACAGGTTGTCGGCCACGTCTTCCATGATGGTCTTGATCATCTCGCCGGTCAGGTTCGACACCGTGGTGTGCGAATACGTCGTCGCGGTCTGGTCCATCAGGTGTTCCATCGTGATCGCGCTGTTCGGCAGCAGCGACGTACCCCAGCGGAAGCCAGGCGAGAACGCGATTTCGGCCTGCTTGACATCCATCAGCGCGTCGACGATCAGCTGGTCGAAGGTGCCGTTGAAATTGCCGCGGCGGTAGAGCGTGCCTTCGGTCATGGCCAGCTTCTCGCCGAGTTTCGCTTCGTACGGCGCGCGGATGCGGGTGATCAGCGCATCCATGTCCTTGTCGGCCGGCAGCAGGTTGGAGAACACCGGAAGCAGGCGGTACTGGTAGCCCTGCACCTTGCCGCCGCGTACGTCGAAGTCGAGCACGCCGAGGAACTTGCTGTTGCTGCCTGCATTCGTGACCAGCGTCTTGCCGCCGGCATTGCTGACGACGACCGGCGCCGGCATGCCGTCGTGGGTGTGGCCGCCCATGATGGCGTCGATGCCGCGCACGCGCGAAGCCATCTTCAGGTCCACGTCCATGCCGTTGTGCGACAGCACGACGACGACCTTGGCGCCCTTGGCGCGCGCCTCGTCGACCGTCTTCTGCATGTTTTCTTCCTGGATGCCAAAGCTCCAGTCCGGCACCATGTGGCGCGGGTTGGCGATCGGCGTGTACGGGAAGGCCTGGCCGATGATGGCGACCTGCACGCCGTTCATTTCCTTCATGCTGAACGGGCTGAACACCTGGTCGCCGAAATCGTTGGTCTTGATGTTCTGGGCGACGAAATCGACCTTGCCCTTGAAGTCCTTGTCGACGATTTCCTGCACCCGCTTGTCGCCCAGGGTCATTTCCCAGTGCGCCGTCATGACGTCCACGCCCAGCGCCAGGCAGGCGTCGACCATGTCCTGGCCGTTGGTCCACAGCGCAGTCGCCGAGCCTTGCCAGGTGTCGCCGCCGTCGAGCAGCAGCGCGCCGGGGCGCGACGCGCGCATGCGCTTGACCAGGGTCGACAGGTGCGCGAAGCCGCCCACCTTGCCGTAGGTCTGTGCGGCCTTTTCAAAGTTCAGCGAGGTAAAGGCGTAGGCCTCGCGGGTATTGGGCCGCGCGCCGATCGCGCGCAGCAGGTGTTCGCCCACCAGGTGCGGCATGCGGCCGTAAGCGTCGCCAAGTCCGAGGTTGACGCTCGGCTCGCGGAAGTACACCGGGCGCAGCTGCGCGTGGCAGTCGGTGAAGTGCAGGAAGTGCACATTGCCGAAGCGCGGCAGCGAATACAGCGTGTCGGCCGACTGGCCGGCCAGCGCCGCCTTCGAGTTGATCGCCATGCCTCCGGCAGCGGCAATGCCCAGCACCTGCATGAAATCGCGACGGTTCATACTCATGTGTGTCCTTGCTAGTCGTTATTGACGGGGGATGCCGGGTCGAGCAGCAAGGCGACGACGTCCTTGAGCTGCTGTTCATCCAGGATGCCCTTGTGGCCGAAGCGCGGCATGTTCGAGCATGCGGTAAACGCCTGCGGGTTGTACACCTTGGCCCAGGTGTACTTCATGATCTCTTCGCTCTGCCCGCGCAGCTTGCCGTACTGGTACAGCGAAGGGCCGATGTTGCCGAACGAGATCTCGGCCTTGGTCATCTGGTGGCAGGCGTAGCAGTTGCCGCCGTTCGGAACGCCAGGCTTGTCGGAGGACTGCATGCCGCGGCCGTTCTGGGCGATTTTCTCGCCTTCCTGCCAGCGGCCGAGGTACTGGCCGTCGGCAGGGTATTTGACCTGCTTGAGCTGGTCGGCCTCGAGTTTCGCCGCGATCTTCTTCGGGCGCTCCATCGGATAGGCGCTGCAGGTGCGCTGCGCCTCGTCCTGGGTCAGGGCGCCTTCGACCGTCGCCATTCCCTTGGAGCGGAAGTCGGCCTTCATCAGGGCCTGGGCCTGCTTGTCGTAGTCTGCCGCCAGCGCCGGGAACACGAAGCCTCCGAGCACGGCCGCTGCGGCCATCATGCCTGCGATTTTTTTCATGGTGTTCTCCTCAGCGCTTCAATGCGGGTGCGTTATAGGTGCCGCCGTTGGCGTTCTTGGCCAGGAACATCGTCACCGCGGTGATCAGGTCCGATCCGTACACCGGCTCAGGGAAGCGTTGCTGGCGGAAGCAGTCGTTGATGCGGTGCTGCATGGTGCGCACTTCGCCCTGCGACACGCGGTAAGCCGGCCACGTGGTGTAGGCGGCCTGGGCGTTTTCCTTGTTCAGGATGTTCGGCAGTTCCTGCAGGCGGATGCGCTGGCCGTTGGTCGAGTGGCAGGTGGCGCAGGCGAAGTCGTGCGCGCCGCCACGGTAGAAGAACACCTTCTTGCCGATTTCATACGCCGCCTTTTCCTGCGGATGACGGGTCGAGACGGCCATCTTCATGTCCTTCGACTGGGCGGTGATGTAGGAGACAAGCGCTTCGATATCGGACGGATTGCCGGCCGAGCCGAACGGGCGGGTGACCGCCTGTTCCGGCGTCAGGCCCTGCAGGTTGACACGGCAATGCACCAGCCGCTGCTCCAGGTCCATGACCTTCTTGACGTCCTTGAAGTAACGCGGCAGCTCGACGTAGGCGCCCTTGAGCACGCCCGGGCCCTTGCCCAGGTCACATTGCTCGAGCGACGCGGCGCGCGGGCCGTCCTTCTTGGTCC
>NZ_QYUP01000003.1 GCF_003590855.1 Massilia cavernae | reverse complement strand
GCGAAACTTCACCTTGTCGCCGGCCTTGACCTGGCCCAGCATTGCCGGATCCTTGGCGCGGAAGACCATCGTCATAGGCGCCATGCCGAGGTTCTTGAGTTCGCCGTGACGGATGGTGATCTTGCCGGCTTCCTTGTCGACCTTCTTGATTTCTCCGTCCGTCATTTCAGCGGCGGCGGCTTGATGGCCGGCGTGCGCTGCTGCCGGTTTCGCCGGTGTGCCGTGACCAGCATGTGACCCGTGGTCCTGGGCGATGGCAATGCCGGTGGAAGCGATAGCGATCAGGGTTGCTGCGGAAAATTTGGTGAAGGCGTTCATGGTGGGTCCTTTCGTTCAGTCTCAGTTGTAGTGTTTGTATACCGTCGTACTTCCGTTGCTCCGTACCAGCAGGACGTCGTAGGGATCCTTGCGGTGGCCTTCCATTCCGGGCGACCCCATCGGCATCGCGGGTACCGCCAGGCCGGCTGCCTTGGGCTTCTCCGCCAGCAGGCGCTTGATGTCGCTGGCCGGGACATGTCCCTCGATGGCGTGTCCGTTCACCATGCCGGTATGGCAGGAGCCAAGTGCGTCCGGAATGCCGCCCTTTGCGCGATAGTCCGACGGGTTGGCGACATTGAGCGCCGTGACTGTGAAGCCGCTGGCCTTCAAATGGTTCACCCATTCGCTGCAGCAGCCGCATTCTGCAGTTTTGTAGACAGCGATCACGGGGAACGCTGCGCTGGCTGCCAGCGGAATTCCCAGTAAGCCCGCCAGTGCTGCGCGTGCAAGGATGGAACGAATCATGATTTCTCCAGTAATCAGCTATTAGTTGTGGTCGCGGTGGCCTGAAGGCTTGCGCACATTGAGTTCGAGGTCCGGACGCTTTTTCGCTGCCGGCATGGACTGGCCGCCGGCGGAGCTGCGGCGGACCGGCGCCGGGGCTTCGCCCTTCCACTCATAGGCGACGGTTCCAGCAGGGTGCTTGTACCAGCCGGGATCCTTGTAATCTCCCGGCTTTTGGTCCTTGCGGACCTTGAGCACGGTGAACATGCCGCCCATTTCGACGCCGCCGAACGGTCCCTGTCCAGTCATCATCGGCAGCGTGTTGTCGGGCAAAGGCATCTCCATATCGCCCATCGAACCGCCTTTGTCGCCCATCACCATGTAGTCGGGAACCAGTCCATTGATCTTCTCGGCGACACCGCGGTGGTCGACGCCGATCAGGTTTGGCACTTCGTGACCCATCGCGTTCATGGTGTGATGCGACTTGTGGCAGTGGAAGGCCCAGTCGCCCGGATCGGTGGCGACGAATTCAATGGCGCGCATCTGGCCGACGGCAATATCGGTCGTTACTTCCGGCCAGCGCGACTCCGGCCTGGTCCAGCCACCGTCGGTACCGGTGACTTCGAATTCATGGCCGTGCAGGTGAATAGGGTGGTTGGTCATCGTCAGGTTGCCGGCGCGGATACGCACACGGTCTCCCTGTCGCACGTTCATCGTGTCGATGCCCGGGAAGGCACGGCTGTTGAACGTCCACAGGTTGAAGTCCAACATCGTGTTGGTGCGCGGCGTATAGCTGCCTGGATCGATGTCGTAGGCGTTCAGCAGGAATACGAAATCCCGGTCCACCGCGTGATGCGCGGGGTTCTTCGGATGGGTGACCCAGAAGCCCATCATGCCCATCGCCATCTGGACCATCTCGTCGGCATGCGGGTGGTACATGAAAGTACCCGGCCGCTTCGCCACGAATTCGTACACGAATGTCTTGCCCGGCTGGATGCCGGGCTGGTTCAGTCCGGTGACGCCGTCCATGCCGTTCGGCAGGCGCTGGCCGTGCCAGTGGATGCTGGTGTGTTCCGGCAGCTTGTTGGTGACAAAAATACGTACCCGGTCGCCTTCGACGACCTCGATGGTCGGACCAGGGCTTTGGCCATTGTAGCCCCACAGGTTTGCCTTCATGCCAGGCGCGATTTCGCGCACGACGGGCTCGGCGATGAGGTGGAACTCCTTGACGCCGTTGTTCATGCGCCAGGGGAGCGACCAGCCGTTCAGTGTAACGACCGGATTGTATGGCCGGCCGTTCGGCGGCGGCGGGGGCGGCTGTGTTTCCGCGCTCTCCATGAGCGGGGCTTCAGGCAGCGATGCCGCGCCTGCCCTGGTGACCAGCCCGGCGCCTACCAGTGCGGCAGCGCCCGTGAAAAAATCTCGACGTGAACCCATTGCTATTCCTTTTATCAGTGTGCAGGCGCAGCTTCGCCCGAGGCCTGCGTACCCATTGCTTTCGATGCCCCGCCGCCAGCGCCGTTCACCGCAGCCTGCAGCTCGGTTTCGGCAATCCAGAAGTCGCGCTGGGCTTCGATCGCGCTATTGACGCTGTTGACTTGCGTGCGTGCGTCGGCCAGCAGTTCGAAGACGCCGATCAGCATGCCGTTGTAGCGCAGAAGCATCTCGTCTGAAATCTTCTTGCGTAGAGGGACCACCTCGTCGCGGTAGTGCTTGGCGAGGTCATGGGAAGTGCGGTAGGCGGAATACGCTTCACGCACCTCGGAGCGCGCCCGGATCGCAGCATCCGCGGTCCGGTGGACCGACTGCATATAGATGGCTTGCGCCTTGGCGACCCGCGACCGTCCCCAGTCGAAAATCGGGAGCTCCAACTCGATCTCGTAGCCGTTCTCGCGCGGGGAGCCGGTCTTGCTGCTGTTGACATAGCCGGCGTGCATCACGTTGATGACGCCAGTGGCCTTGGACAGGCCAAGCGCGCGCGCCGTCATGTCCGCATCCCGCTTGGCCACCTGTACATCCAGGCGTTGTTCCATCGCCAGCGTTTCGATGTTGTTTTCGCTCGTGGTGGACTGTGGCAGGTCCGGAAGGCGGTCGGGCAATGCAAGGCCGGTCTGAAGTCCCCACACTCCCATCAGCCTGACCAGCTGTTCGCGTGCCACCGTGGCGTTGTGCCGGGAGCGGGCGACCTGTGCCGTTGCGTCAGCGTAGAAGGCCTGTTCGCGCGCCTGGTCGAGTTTGCTGAAATTGCCTACCTCGGCCATGCGCTTTGCCAGTTCGGCGCTTGCTTCGGCCGAGGTGCGCACCTGCTCCATGTAGAGCGCAGTTTGCCTGGCGGCGACGGCGTTGAAGTATGCCTTGCGCGTCTCCGATGCAAGGCGAACAGCTTCCGATGCCGCTTGCAACTTCGCGATCTCGAAGCGGCGGCTTTCAATTCCGCTACGGAGTGGGATCGTCAGCAGCCCGACGATGTCGAACATGACACTGCGCTCGATTTCAACATCGTGGCCTCCTGCCAGGCGGCCGAAGGAAAAGCTGGGATTCGCCATCCGTCCGGCCTGCACCAGGTCGGCTTCCGCAACACCCAATTCTGCCAGGGACGCCTGCAAGCCGCGGTTGTTCAACAGCGCCACTTGCACTGCGGTCTCGGCACTAAGCGGCGCGGAAAGCAGCTGGCTTACCTTTTGGTCGGCCACTGACGTATCAGCTTCGGATTTCGAAAACTGGACCGCCTGGCCCGTACGCTGTGTTGTTAGCGCAGAGACGGAATCGAGGCCGCCGTCACGCGAAAACGATGCACAGCCGGTAAGCACGAGCGTGGCGGCGGCCATTGCGACTGGCCGCAAGAAAGGGAGTCTTTTTGTTGTATTCATTGTCCGCTCCTCAATGCTCACTGTGTTTGCTGTGATCGACCGAGTCCGCTTTCTTCGATGCGTCCGGGGCGGGGGAATGCTTGCTGTGATCGACTTGGGCGGCCTCGTTTGCCGGTGCGTGGCCGGCGTGCCCGGCGGATTTCGCAACATTGTCATTCGCGGCTCGCCAGGCTTTATCGGGCGACGCTTGTGTCCCGACGGTTGCGGGTACGTAGCCGGCAAAGGCCGAGACGTAACCAGGCGCCGTCACCGGCGCCTTGGGATCGAGGGGATCTGCTGGTTGTTGTGGAGATGGCTGCGCCAGGGCGGCCAGGGGGAATGCCGCAATCAGGCTGACGGCGATCCAACGTAGTTGTGTCATGTTGCTTCCTCATGTTCGGCTGCGGGGGCGTGTACGGCACGCAACCCGGTCAATGGGTCAGCACGACAGCCGGACGACGGCCGTCACGCAAAACCCGTGCGATGGTCAGGCGAAGATGAGGCGAGGAGGGCGTTTCAGGCCTTCGGGGACGAACCCGATGACCAGGGTGGCAGTCGAAACGACGAGCGTCTCGGCGCCACTGAAGGCGGGAACTGAAATGAAGCCGGAAGGAGGCGCGACTGCGCCGATGCAGAATGCGGAACAGGCGCTGCATTTTACGTGTGGCGATTTGTCGGACTTAAGGTCGTCGGGTGATGCCGCGTGTGCGTCGGCAACATCGGCGGCCGCAGCCATATTATGGTGCTGATGAGTGGAGTCGCTGGAAGAGGGCTCCATAGCCGCCTTATGAACCGGACCACAAGACATGCCAATGGTCGCAGCGGCCGCATGCAGCGGTACCACAGCGATCAGGATCCATAGCAGTATTGTTTTGAAGAAGCGGCTCATTGGGAAGAAAGTATAGCACGAAGGAGATGCCGCGGGTCACGGCGTAGCGGGCTGTACAGCACGCCCGACGATCCATCGCATTATTCTAGTTGCCTGCCATTGAATTGACAACGCGCGACGCTTGACTTTCTTCCGGCAAAATCTACCCTTGACAGATGTGCCACCCAACCGATGAAGGATCGATATGCCCGACAAGCTAAACACCCAAAGTGTCAGCGAAAGCGAAAATCCTGCAATTCCCGCCCCGGCGCCGAAGACCGGCCGACCGAGGACGAACAGGGACTGGTGGCCGAATCAGCTGGACCTGTCGGTGCTTCACACACAGTCGCACCTGTCCTGCCCATTGGACGAGGACTTCGACTATGCCGAACAGTTCAAGGGCCTGGACGTCGAGGCGCTCAAGCGAGACCTGATCGCGGTCATGACCACATCGCAGGACTGGTGGCCGTCCGATTACGGTCACTACGGACCATTGTTCATCCGCATGTCGTGGCACGCCGCCGGGACCTACCGTATCGCCGATGGGCGGGGCGGTGGCGGCAAGGGGCAGCAGCGGTTCGCTCCCCTCAACAGCTGGCCCGACAACGCCAATCTCGACAAGGCGCGCCGGCTACTGTGGCCCCTCAAGAAGAAGTACGGCCAGGCGATCTCGTGGGCGGACCTGCTGGTACTGGCCGGCAACGTGGCTTATGAATCGATGGGCTTCAAAACCTTCGGCTTCGGTTTTGGCCGGTCCGACGTGTGGGAGCCCGAGGACATCTTCTGGGGCCCTGAGGACACCTGGCTGGGAGACGAACGCTACAGCGGCGACCGGGAGCTCGCCAAACCGCTCGCCAACGTGCAGATGGGCCTGATCTACGTGAATCCCGAAGGGCCCGGAGGCAACCCCGATCCGCTTGCCGCGGCCAGGGACATCCGCGAGACCTTCAGCCGCATGGCCATGAACGATGAGGAGACGGTTGCGCTCATCGTCGGCGGCCACACGGTCGGCAAGACCCATGGTGCTGCTGCGGCGGCTGGAAACGTCAGCCTGGAACCCGAGGGCGCCCCCATCGAGGAACAGGGTCTCGGCTGGAAGAACAAGCACGGTAGCGGCAAGGGCTCGCACACCATCACCAGCGGCCTCGAAGGCGCATGGACCAACAACCCGACCAAGTGGGACAACGGATTCCTGGAGAACCTGTTCAAGTACGAGTGGGAGCTGACGACCAGCCCCGCCGGTGCGAAGCAGTGGACACCCCGGAATCCCGAAGCGAAAGGCACCGTACCGGATGCGCACGATCCATCCAGGCGGCACGCGCCGGCGATGCTGACGACCGACCTGTCGCTGAAAGTGGATCCTATCTACGCGCCGATTGCGAAGCGCTTCCACGAGAACCCGGACCAGCTCGCCGACGCCTTCGCCAAGGCCTGGTTCAAGCTGCTTCACCGCGACATGGGACCCCGCTCGCGCTATCTGGGACCCTGGATTCCTGAGGCGCAGCTTTGGCAAGACCCGATACCGCCCGTTGACCATGAGCTGATAGGCGAGCAGGACGTCGCCGCCCTCAAGCGCACTGTCCTCGACTCGGGCCTGTCCGTCCCCGAGCTTGTTTCCACGGCCTGGGATGCCGCGGCCAGCTTCCGCGGTACCGATAAACGTGGCGGCGCCAACGGCGCGCGGATCCGCCTTGCTCCGCAAAGGGATTGGGAGTCCAACGAGCCGGCGCGGCTGGCAAGGGTCCTGGCGACCCTCGAACGGATCCAGGGCGAGTTCAACGGCTCACAATCCGGCGGCAAGAAAGTTTCGCTTGCCGACCTGATCGTCCTGGGCGGGTGCGCCGCCGTCGAGGAAGCGGCCGCAAAGGCGGGCGTCACGCTTACCGTCCCGTTCACGCCAGGCCGCACTGATGCCTCGCAGGAGCAGACGGATGTGAACTCCTTCGATGTGTTCGAGCCGCGCGGCGACGGGTTCCGCAACTATTTCCGGGCGAACGATCCGCTGTCGCCGGAGACCCGGCTGCTGGACCGGGCCAACCTGCTGGCGCTGACCGCGCCCCAGATGACAGTTCTCGTGGGCGGCATGCGCGTGCTCGATGCGAACCACGGGCAATCGAAGCACGGCGTGTTCACCGACCGGCCGGGCACCCTGACCAACGACTTCTTCGTGAACCTGCTCGACATCGGCACGGCGTGGCGGCCTTCCGCCTCGGACGGCAACGCGTACGATGGCAGCGATCGCGCTACGGGCCAGCCGAAGTGGACCGCGACCGCCGCCGATCTCGTCTTCGGCGCCCATTCCCAACTGCGCGCGCTGGCCGAGGTCTATGCGAGCGACGACGGGAAGGAGAAATTCGTGCGCGACTTCGTGGCGGCGTGGGACAAGGTCATGAACCTTGATCGTTACGACCTGCTCGCCCGGGGCAACGGTCGACGCCCGCTTGCAGCCGCGCTCTGAACGAGTGTGACGGCACCGCTGCCAAGGTACAAGTACGCGCTCGCCTTTGCGTTGGAGTTCCACCGCGCCGAGAGCGAGTTCCTCAGCGTCGAGCTGGCGGCGGCGGAAGACCGGCTGGCGGAGCGATCCACCCAGTGGCGGGCCGCATGCCGGGCCACATGAACGTGCTGCTGGCCGAGGCCGAGGTGCCGTACGGCCAGGTATTCGAGATGGAGGACATCAACAGCGAATTCGGCCAGACCGACGTGGTGCTGGTGCTGGGCGCGAACGACGTGGTCAACCCGGCAGCACCAGCCGAACATGATGATGGTGTTCGGCGACGCCAAGAAAGTTATCGAGGCAATGGTCAAAGCGATCGCACCGTAAGGGCCATGGTTTGCAAGGGTTACGTCGACTCATGCCTGTCGCAGCGTGAAGTGTTCGAAACGTGCCGCAATGCGCGCCAGTGCGTCAGCGTCGATGCGGACGGCCGTCGCTGCGACGAGCGCCGCATCTGCGCAACCCTGCGCGCGGAACGTCTGCAGGGCGTAGTTGCGCACTCCGGCGGCAGCCAGGGTTGCGGCCAGGTCCTCGACCTCGTTCATGTCGAGGAGGGCCGGATGCAGCGTGGTGCGGCATTCGTGGGCGACGCCGCTCGCAACGATGGCCTCCATGCAGCTGCGTGCCGGGTCGCCGCTGTCGGGAATCCCGGTGATCTTGCGGTAGGCCTTGAACGGTGCCTTGATGTCGAAGCCAACCCAGTCGACGAGAGGCAGCACAGCCTCCAGCCGGCGCGGATAGATGCAGGCCGTGTGCAGCCCGACCGCCAGTCCCATCGCGCGCACCTCGGCCATCGCGTCCGGCAAGGCCGGATCGATGGTTGGCTCGCCGCCGGAAAACACCACGCCGTCCAGCAAGCCGGCACGCCGGCCCAGCAGCTCCGTGACGTTCCGCCAGTGCAGCGGGCCCCGCTTGCGTGGCTGCAAGTGGGGATTGTGGCAGTAGCCACAGCGCCACGGGCAACCCTGGATGAAGACCGCCGCGGCGAACTTGCCTGGGAAGTCGGTAGCGGTGAACGGTATCAGGCCGCCGATACGTAGCGCCTCCGCCTTCACTTTTAGTGCATCCCGGCGGACAGGCTGGCTTCGGTAAAGCAGGTGCGTTCGTGGAATTCACCTTTCTTCCCCGTGTTGAAGGACGATACCGGCCGGTGGTAACCCATCACACGCGTCCAGATTTCGCAGGGCTGGCGCTCGGCGTCATCGAGCACGATGGCGGCGGGGGAAGGGAGCTTGGTTTGCTTCGTGTGGTTCATTGACATCTCCTTGCTTGGTCAGGTGGTTTCAAGCTGTTTGCGGGCGATCAGTTCGGCATCGCACTTGGGACAGAAAGGATGGCTGCCGCCGAGATATCCGTGCTTGGGGCAGATCGAAAAGCTGGGCGTGACTGTGATATAGGGCAATCCGAAGCGGCTCAGTGCGCGCCGGACCAGGTTGCGGCATGCGTCCGGGCTCGACAGCGGCTCGTTCATGTACAGGTGCAGCACGGTGCCGCCGGTGTACTTGCGCTGCAGCGCGTCCTGCCGCTCCAGCGCTTCGAAAGGGTCGTCCGTGAAGCCGACCGGCAGTTGCGACGAGTTGGTGTAATAGGGCATGTCGGCCGTGCCGGCCTGCAGGATGTCCGGATGGCGTTTGCGGTCTTCCTTGGCGAAGCGGTAGGTCGTGCCCTCGGCCGGCGTGGCCTCGAGGTTGTACATGTGGCCGGTCTGGTCCTGGAATTCGAGCATACGGGACCGCACATGGTCCAGCAGGCGCAGGGCGCAAGCGTGCCCCCATTCGCTGGTGATGTCGTGTTCGCCCCGCGTGAAATTGCGGATCATCTCATTGATGCCGTTCACGCCAAGCGTCGAGAAATGATTGCGCAGGGTGCCGAGATAGCGCTTAGTGTAGGGGAACAGGCCGTTGTCCATGTGGCGCTGGATCACCTTGCGCTTGATTTCGAGGCTGTCGCGTCCGAGCTCGAGCAGGCGGTCGAGCGCGGCAAGCAGGCCGGCTTCATCGCCGGCGTGCAGATAGCCCAGGCGCGCGCAGTTTACCGTGACCACGCCCAGCGAGCCGGTCTGTTCGGCAGAACCGAACAGGCCGTTGCCGCGTTTGAGCAGTTCGCGCAAGTCGAGCTGCAGGCGGCAGCACATCGAGCGGATCATGTTCGGCTTGAGTTCCGAGTTCAGGAAATTCTGGAAGTAGGGCAGGCCGTATCGCGCCGTCATCTCGAAAAGCAGTTCGGCATTCGGGCTGTGCCAGGCGAAGTCCTCGGTGATGTTGTAGGTCGGGATCGGGAAGGTAAACACCCGTCCCATGGCGTCGCCCGCCATCATGATCTCGATGTAGGCACGGTTGATCATGTCCATCTCGGCTTGCAGGTCGCCGTAAGTGAAGTCCATTTCGATGCCGCCGATCACCGGCACCTGCTCGCGCAGGTCGTCCGGGCAGACCCAGTCGAAAGTCAGGTTCGTGAACGGAGTCTGGGTACCCCAGCGCGACGGCACGTTCAGGTTGTAGATCAGCTCCTGAATATACTGCTTGACCTCTTCGTAGCCCAGCGCGTCGTTGCGCACATAGGGCGCCATGTAAGTGTCGAAGGAACTGAACGCCTGTGCTCCGGCCCACTCGTTTTGCAAAGTGCCGAGGAAATTGACGATCTGGCCCACCGCGCTCGACATGTGCCTGGGCGGGCCCGACTCGATCTTGCCTGGCACCCCGTTCAAGCCTTCCGCCAGCAGTGTACGCAGCGACCAGCCGGCGCAATAGCCGGAAAGCATGTCCAGGTCGTGGATATGCAGGTCGGCGCGACGGTGCGCCTGGCCCACTTCCGGTGGGTAAACATGGTCGAGCCAGTAGTTTGCAATGACCTTGCCGGACACGTTAAGGATCAGGCCGCCCAGCGAATAGCCCTGGTTGGCATTGGCGTTGACGCGCCAGTCGCGCTGTTCGAGGTACTCGTTCATCGATGCTTCGACATCGACCAGGCTCTTGCGGTCGCGCCGCAGGCTGTGGTGCTGCTCGCGGTAGACCACGAAGGCGCGCAGCGCGGCGCGCCGGCCAGCCGCGAACAACACGGCTTCGACCGCATCCTGGATCTGTTCGACGCTGGGATAGGCGCCGGCGACGAGGTGCCGCGTGGTGGCGTCGTACGCCAGCTCCAGGCTCTGTTCCTGCAGCGATTCCGGTTCGCCGGCGGCGATGCTGGCGCGTCGGATCGCCGAGGTAATGCGGTTCAGTTCAAAGGTTGCGATACGCCCGTCGCGTTTGATGACCCGGAGCGGAAGTTTGGCGGTGTCTTGATGCATGTTTTTCTCCGATGACCACAATGGGTAGTTGATTGTTTCAGAATAATTACTATATCTAGTGTGGTCAAACGGAATGCTTAACGACTTTCGTATTCCTTGATGCAAGTTAAGATGGTGTCGGCAGCACGGTCCTCTCGGCATGCAAGGCGACGATGCAAGGTGTGGTCGCGTCTCAACCAGTGGGTAATGAATCTCGAAGCTCAGGTGCGGCAAGTGTGCCGAAGTGGGAGCGCGCGAACGGCGCGAGTGCGGCATGCACGGCCGCGGGCAGGCCTTGAAGGATGAGGCCCCGCGGCGGCATGGAAGCAGAATCAAGGTGGGGCGGCGCCGGCTGAAGAATTACCTTGACAGCTGGGGCCGCTTTTTTAGTGGGCACTTCGCGGCCCGAACTCCGGGTCTGCCGGCCTGGTTCAGCCGCCGCAACCTCCACAGCAACCATGGCCGGATGGCGCATCGGCGACGATGAAGCCGGCTGACAGCACGGCCTCGCGCAGATGCACTGGTGAAGCGAGCGTGTCGTCGAACCCGACACGGGCCTGGGTATGTGCAAGGGTGATATGCACGCGTTCAACGCCGGAAACCGATTCCAGGGCCTTCGCCACCTGGATGGCAACCGCCTCCGTTTGCATTGCAGGAATGGTGAGTGTCGCAGTTTGCATCGTGGGGTTCTCCTCATGTGATGGATCAAGCGTATTCAAGAACGTCCAGACCGTCCATAAAATTCAGGCGGGCAGGCCGGTCGTTTTCAAAAAACGTAAACCAGATCAAGTCTGCTTGGATTGTGAGAATAGGCTGTTGCCGTATGCCTTCGTTTGAAGTAGCATTTCAAATGCATCTTTAACCGAGAGACAAATTATGAGCTTGCTGACCATCGAAGAACCGACGCCGGACGCGCGCTTTCCCCCTTGGAGCGGCAAGCATGCTTTATGGGCGCTCGGATTCAGGCCTCTTTATCTGTTGGCGGCGCTGCTGGCGGTGCTTGCCATTCCCGCATGGGTGGCAAGCTATCTTGGCTGGCTAACGGTGTCTCCCAACATCACACTTGGCTGGCATATGCACGAAATGGTATTCGGCTTTGCCATCGCGGTTGTAGTCGGGTTTCTTTTCACTGCGGGGCGCGCCTGGACCGGATTGTGGACGCCGCGAGGCTTGCATCTTGCCGCGCTTGCACTGCTGTGGCTTGCCGCTCGCATCGCAATGCTGACCGGGCCGGCATGGCTGGCTGCGATCATCGACATATCCTTCCTGCCACTGGCCGCATGGTCGATGTACCGGGTTTTGCACCGGGCCGGCAATCGGCGCAACATGTTCCTGGTTGTTCTGCTTGCCTTGCTGACGGTCGCCAATGGCGCCTTCCATGCCGCTGCCATGCACTGGATTCCGCTTTCCGTGATCGCCCCTGTCCATGCCGGCATCTTGCTGATTGTGCTGATCGAATCCGTTATTGGCGGGCGCGTCATACCGATGTTCACTGACAACGCGGTACCAGGCACGAAGTCACAGGTTCGTCCCCGGAACGACAAGATCGCCATTGCGGTCGTGGTCGCGGCCGGTGCAGGCTGGGTATTCGGCGCTCCCGGTCCGCTGATGGCTGCGCTGGCGTTCATGGCCAGCATCGCCACCGCCTTGCGGCTGGCAGGCTGGAAGTCATACCGGGCGGCCCGGAACCCACTGCTGTGGATATTGCACCTCAGCTATGCATGGATACCGCTGGGCT
>NZ_QYUP01000200.1 GCF_003590855.1 Massilia cavernae | reverse complement strand
CGTGGCGCGGACGAACGTCCGCCACCGCCGCCACCGCCATTGCGTGCGCCGCCGCCACCGCCTGCGCTGCGTGGCTTGGCCGCGCCGCGGCCACCCGCGCCAACGCGGATCACCTGGCCACCGCCACCACCGCCGCCGCCCGGACGGCCGCCGCGGCCGCCATGGCCAGGCGCGCCGCTGCGCAGCTGGATCGGCTGGGCGCGCGCGCTCGGGTCAGGCTCGAAGCCCGCGATGACCTGGCGCGGCAGGGTTTGCTTGATCAGCTTTTCGATGTCCTTCAGCATGTCGTGCTCGTCCACGCAGACCAGCGATACCGCTTCGCCGGTGGCGCCGGCGCGGCCGGTACGGCCGATGCGGTGCACGTAGTCTTCCGGGATGTTCGGCAGGTCGTAGTTGACCACGTGCGGCAGCTGGTCGATGTCGATGCCGCGCGCCGCGATGTCGGTCGCCACCAGCACTTGCAGGGTGCCGTCCTTGAACTCGGACAGCGCCTTGGTGCGCGCCGACTGGCTCTTGTTGCCGTGGATCGCCAGTGCGCCGATGCCGTCCGCGCCCAGCTGGTCGACCAGCTTGTTGGCGCCGTGCTTGGTGCGCGTGAACACCAGTACCTGGCTCCACTTGTTCGACTTGATCAGGTGCGACAGCATCGGGTGCTTCTTGTCGCGGTCAACCGGGTGGATCTTTTGCGCGATCACTTCCACGGTCGAATTACGGCGCGCCACTTCGATCATGGCAGGCTTGTTCAGCAGGCCGTCGGCCAGCGCCTTGATCTCTTCCGAGAAGGTGGCCGAGAACAGCAGGTTCTGGCGCTTCGGCGGCAATGCAGCCAGCACTTTCTTGATGTCGCGGATAAAGCCCATGTCGAGCATGCGGTCGGCTTCGTCCAGGATCAGGATCTCGATCTTGGACAGGTCGACGGTGCGCTGTTCCATGTGGTCGAGCAGGCGGCCCGGCGTGGCAACCAGGATGTCGACGCCGTGCTTGAGCTGCTTGATCTGCGGGTTGATGCCGACGCCGCCGAAGATCACGGCCGAGTTCAGGTTGGTGTACTTGCCGTACACGCGCACGCTTTCCTCGACCTGGGCCGCGAGTTCGCGGGTCGGGGTCAGCACCAGCGCGCGCACCGAGCGGGCGCTGCTCTTGCCGGTCAGCGCGGCGCCGACCTTGTCGGTCGACAGGCGGTGCACGACGGGCAGGGTAAAGCCGGCGGTCTTGCCGGTGCCGGTCTGGGCGCCGGCCAGCAGGTCGCCGCCGTTCATCACGGCCGGGATGGCCTGCGTCTGGATGGGAGTCGGCGTAGTGTAGCCGGCTTCGGTGACTGCGCGAACGATGGCGTCGGACAGGCCGAGAGATTTAAATGACATGTTAACTTTATGAAAAAGATCGGCCCGTCGCCGCATATATTGGGCGCCAGTCGCAGGCAATCGGATTGAAAAATCAGAGGCGGCAGGGAGACTGGAAGCGGTGCCGCTTAATGTCGCAGTATAAACACAGCGTTTCCCAAAGGGAAGAAAAACGTTTCGCTGTGGCAATTAACTGCGGGAATAGCGGAGGGGCCAGGCGGCCCCTCGGCTGATGCAGCGTATTCTACGCGAGCTTTGGATTTGCTGCTTACGCGAAAGGCGCCAGCAGTGTGACCATCTGGCCGAACACCTTCGGGCTGGCCGCGATGATGTCGCCCTTGTGCAGGTAATCGGACTCGCCGCTGAACTCGCCGACGATGCCGCCCGCTTCGGTCACCAGCAGCGCGCCGGCCGCGATGTCCCACGGCTTCAGGCCTTTTTCATAGAAGCCGTCGCTGCGGCCGGCGGCCACGTTGGCCAGTTCCAGCGCGGCGGCGCCGGCGCTGCGGATGCCGTGGCAGCGCTCGGCCATGATGGCGTACATCTTCAGGTAGTCGGAGACTGCGCGCGGACCGGCGGCGTGGCCTGCCGACAGCAGCGCGTTGCCGATGCGGTCGTGCTTGGTCACGCGGATGCGTTTTTCGTTGAGGAAGGCGCCGGCGCCCTTGGTGGCGGTGAACAGGTCGTTGCGGACCGGGTCGTACACGACGGCCTGGGTGGTCACGCCGCGCTGCTGCAGCGCGATCGACACGCAATAGTTAGGGTAGCCGTGCATGAAGTTGGTGGTGCCATCGAGCGGGTCGATGATCCACGAATATTCACTCTCGTCGTTCAGGTTGGCGGATGCACCCGATTCCTCGGCCAGGATCGCATGGTCAGGGTAAGCTTTGAGCAGGGTCTCGATGATCGCCTGTTCAGCCGCCTGGTCCACTTCGGTCACGAAATCGTTGTGTTGTTTTTCAGTGACATTGAGGCGGTCGATGTCGAACGACGCGCGGTTGATCACGGTGGCGGCGCGGCGGGCGGCCTTGATCGCCGTATTGAGCATTGGGTGCATATCGGGTTCCGGTTAGATGAACGCTAACGCGCACGGCGGCCCGGGCGGGCGCTGTGTGCGCTAGTGAAACAAGAATGAATTAAAGAGCGGGGCGGCGCCGAACTGGTTAAAATCGCGGGCCTGAAGCCCTGCTTTTTTCACGATCGACGCTGCGCGATACCGCTATTTTAAATGAACATGCCTCCATCCAGCACATCTCTTTTCAAACGCCTGCGCTTCGTGCTGGTTGAAACCAGCCGCGCCGGCAATATCGGATCGGTGGCGCGCGCCATGAAAACCATGGGCTTTTCCGAGCTGGTGCTGGTCAGCCCGCGCTTTCCGGACATGCCGGCCGATCCGGAAGCGGTGGCCTTCGCCAGCGGTGCGAAGGACGTGCTGGAGGGCGCCCGCACCGTCGGCAGCATCGCCGAGGCGCTGGAAGGATGCCAGTTCGCCGCCGCCGTGTCGGCCCGCCTGCGCGAGTTTTCGCCGCCGGTGTGGACCCCGCGCGAATTCGCCGGCCACGTGGCGGGGCAGGGCGAACTGACGGCGGCCCTCATTTTCGGCAATGAGCGCTTCGGCCTGCCGAACCAGGTCGTCGAGCAGTGCAATGTACTGATCAACATCCCCGCCAATCCCGAGTACTCCTCGCTCAACCTGTCCCAGGCGGCCCAGGTGCTGGCCTACGAGTGCCGCATGGCTGCCATCGACGGCGCCGCGGTCGCGGCCTCGCCGATCGGCTTCCATGGCGACGCCGCCAGCGTAGCCCAGATCGACGGCATGTACGCCCACCTGGAAGAAGCCTTGGTCGCGGTCGGCTTCCTCGACGCCGGCAACCCGAAAAAGCTGATGCCGCGCCTGAAGCGCCTGTTCGCCCGCACCCAGCTCGAGACCGAGGAAGTCAACATCCTGCGCGGGATCGCGCGCCAGATCCTGAAGTCCAGGCACTGATATGAGCGTGCGCCTGCTATTGCAGCTGCTGGTGCTGGTGCAGGCCGCCGCCGCGGGTGCGATCGCATGGGCGGCGTGGCGCGTGTTCGGCCTGCCGCCGGCCGCAGCGCTGGCGCTGGCGGCGGCTGCGGTGGTGCTGGTGCGGCTCTTGATCTCGGCCAACAACTTCATGATGAGCATGCGCGCCGCCAGTCCCACCCCGGGCGAGTTCCGCCTGTCCGCGGCGGCCCGGGCGCGCCTGTTCGGCGAGGAGTTCCGCGCCTCGATGCTGCAGTCGTCCTGGATCATGCCGCGCGCGCGGCCTTGCCGGCGCCTGTTTCCCGGCTCTCCCCATCCACCAGTGCTGCTGCTGCACGGCTACGGCTGCAACAGCGGCTACTGGGCCTACCTGCTGCCGCTGCTGGAAGCGGCGCAGATCAGCCACGCTGCGCTCGACCTCGAGCCGCTGGGCGCGCCGATCGACGACTACGTACCGGCGGTGGCGCGCGCCGTCGACGCGCTGTGCCTCGATGCCGGCGCGCCGCAGGTGGCGATCGTCGCCCACAGCATGGGCGGGCTGGTGGCGCGCGCCTACCTGCGCGCGTACGGCGCGGCGCGGGTGGCGCGCGTGATCACCCTCGGCACGCCCCACCACGGCACCAGCCTGGCCGCGATGGGCCCGGGCGCCAACGCCGGCCAGATGCGCCGCGCCAGGCAGGGCGAGGCGCCCGAGAGCGACTGGCTGCGCCGGCTGGCGGCATCGGAGACCCCGGCCACGCGCGCGCTGGTGACGTCGATCTATACCCATCACGACAATATCATCGCGCCCCAGACCTCCAGTGTGTTGCCTGGAGCCAACAATATCGCCTTCGGCGGGGTCGGCCATGTGGCGCTTGGCTCGAATCCGCGCATCCTTTCATGCGTCCTGCATGAACTGGTTCGTAATTCTTCAGGGCAATAAAAAAAGTCGGGCAGCCGTGTTACAGTCAAGCTCACAATCTTGTCGTGGAAAAAGTGACACAGCGCTCGTTGCATGCGAAAGCAACATTGTGTCACGATCTAACAGATGAGCCTGGAGCGTGTTCCGGGCCATCCAGGCAGCCCGGCATACCGGTGCAGGCGCCCGCCGCACCTGGCCAGGCTTAACCAACGGGAGTGCATCCGTGTCAGCACGCATTCTGATTATTGAAGACAATCCAACCAACATGGAGCTGATGGTCTATTTGCTTAACGCATTTGGCTTCACTCCCCTCAGTGCAAACGATGGCGTCAGCGGCATGCAGGCCGCGCGCGACGCCCGGCCGGACCTGATCATCTGCGACGTGCACTTGCCGCGGCTGGACGGCTACGGCGTGGTCGCCCAGCTCAAGCAGGACCCCGAGCTGCGCAGCATCCCGGTGCTGGCCGTGACCGCGCTGGCGATGGTCGGCGACCGCGAAAAGCTGCTGGCCGCCGGTTTCGACGGCTATATCGGCAAGCCGATCGAGCCCGACACCTTCGTCGTCCAGCTGGAACAATTCCTGGCGCCCCGGCGCGCTGCAACGGCGCCGGCGCCCGAGTCCCAGGCGCGCGCCCGCCAGGCCACCATCCTGATCGTCGACGACCACGTCCTGAACCGCGAATTCCTGCTGACCCTGCTGGGCTACGGCGGCCACCGCCTGATCGACGCCGCCAACGGCGCCGACGCGCTGCGCCTGGTCAAGGAAGAAAAACCCGACCTGATCGTCTCCGACATCCTGATGCCGGGCATGGACGGCTATGAACTGGTCACGCGGCTGCGGCGCGACCCCGCCACCGCCGACCTGCCGGTGATTTTCTACACCGCCCTGTACCGCGACCGCGAAGCCGGCCGCATGGCCAAGGAGTGCGGGGTGCGCTGGCTGCTGCCCAAGCCATCCGCCCCCGACGTGATCCTGCGCACCGTGCATGAAGCCCTCGGCATCGGGCAGGGCGCCCAGCACGGCGGCGCCGACAACCAGGACGTCTTCCTGGTCGACGACGCCGTCGCCGGCTTCCTCGACGAGCTGGAGGACGGCGCCGGCAACCCGGCCCCGGCCAGCGTCGACGCCGAAGCGCCCGACCCGGTGTCGGAGCGGCTGCAGATGACGCAAAGGCTGTCAACCTCGCTGTCCAGCCTGCAGGCCGTGAGCCTGCGCCTGACCGCGCTGATCGAGCTGGGCATCGAACTGGGCGCCGAGCGCGACCCGGCCGCGCTGGTGGCCACCGGCTGCCGCGTGGCGCACGACATCTGCGATTCGGCCTACGCCTGCATCGGCGTGCTGGAGGAGGGCGGCGGCGGGCTGCACTGCTTCGCGGCCTTCGGCGCCGACGTTCCCGAGAAAATCGCCGCCGCCGCACCGCGCGCGGGCGTGCTGGGCAAGCTGCTGACCGGCCGCGTGCCGGTGCGCATCAGCGGCATCGACGGCGACCCGTCGGTGCTGGGCCTCCCAAGCGGGCACCCGCCGGTGCACTCCTTCCTGGGCGTGCCGATCGCCTCGCGCGTGCGCGTGCACGGCTGGCTGTACCTGGTCGACAAGCAGGGCGCCGGCGAGTTTTCGGAAGTCGACGAGCGGGTCGCGGTGACGGTCAGCGCACAGATCGCGGCAGCCTACGAAAACCTGGCGCTGGTGGAAGAAATCAAGCGCAACCACGCCCAGCTGACCGCCGACATGGCGGCCCGCATCCGCCTCGACGAAGACCTGCGCCGCTTCCGCACCGCGATGGACGCCACCGGCGATGCGATTTTCCTGATCGACCGCAGCAGCACCAGCTTCGTCGACGTCAACGCCACCGCCTGCCGCATGCTGGGCTTCGAGCGCGCCGACTTCCTGGCCGGCGGCGCGGCCGGCATGGACCCGGACGAACGCGCCCGCCTGCATGTGCTGTTCGACCGCCTGCTGGGCGGCGAACAGGCCGGGCAGATGGACGAACTGGTGCTGGAGCGGCGCGACGGCTCGGCGCTGTCGGTCGAGGTGCAGCGGCGCACGCTGCGTTCCGGCCAGAGCTGGATCCTGGTGGCGGTCGCGCGTGACATCACCGAGCGCAAGCAAGCCCAGGAACAGCTGCTGCAGCTGGCCCACTTCGATACGCTGACCGGCCTGCCCAACCGCAGCACCTTCAATTCGAAACTGCAGCGCGCGCTGCAGCAAGCCGAGGAAAACCGCTGGGCGGTCGGGGTGCTGTTTCTCGACATGGACCGCTTCAAGACCGTCAACGACACGCTCGGCCACCCGGTCGGCGACGAGCTGCTGCGCCAGTTCGCCAACCGGCTGGTGGAAAGCCTGCGCCCGCGCGACACCGTCGGCCGCTTCGGCGGCGACGAATTCGCCGCCATCATGATACTGCCCGAAGGGCCGGCCACGGCGATCCCGGTGATCGAGCAGATCCGCGACGCGATGAACCGCCCGTTCGACCTGCACGGCCACGAGGTGACCGTCACCGCCAGCATCGGCATCACCATTTTTCCGGACGATGCCCAGGACGCCGATTCGCTGATCAAGTATGCCGACACCGCGATGTACCGCGCCAAGGAAGCCGGGCGCGACGCCTTCCGCTTCTTCACCGCCGAGATGAACGCCCAGTCGCTGGCGCGGCTGGACCTCGAGAACGCGCTGCGGCGCGCGATCGACAACAACGAATTCGTGCTGTACTTCCAGCCCAAGGTGCACATCGCCTCGCGCCGGATCAGCGGCGCCGAAGCCCTGATCCGCTGGAACCGCCCGGGCCACGGCCTGGTGTCGCCGGCGCTGTTTGTGCCGATCCTGGAAGAGACCGGCCTGATCGTGCGGGTCGGCACCTGGGTGCTGAACGAAGCCTGCCGCCGCATCAGCGCCTGGGGCAAGTCGAAGACCGGGCCGGTGCGGGTGTCGGTCAACGTCTCCGGCATCCAGTTCTTCGCCGGCGGCCTCGAAGAAGACGTGCTGCGCGCGATCCGCGACCACAACATCTCGCCCGAACTGCTGGAACTGGAGCTGACCGAAAGCTCGCTGATGTCGAACGCCGAGGACACCATCGCCGTGCTGCGCAACCTGAAGGCGCTCGGCATCCAGGTCTCGATCGACGACTTCGGCACCGGCTACTCCAGCCTGGCCTACCTGAAGCGCTTCCCGATCGACAAGCTGAAGATCGACATCGCCTTCGTGCGCGAAGTGACCTCGAACCCGGACGACGCGGCCATCGTCCTGGCCATCATCAACATGGCGCACAGCCTGAAGCTGCGCGTGGTGGCCGAGGGCGTCGAGACCGAGGCCCAGCTGTCCTATTTGCGCCGCCACGCACACTGCGACGAGATGCAGGGCTACTTCTTCAGCCGCCCGGTGCCCGGCCGACGAACCTGGAACGATGCTGCAGGACGGGCGGGTGCTAGTTGCGAAGCCGGAGGACGAAGACGAGGAGGGCCCGCAAACCCTGCTGATCGTCGACGACGACGCCTTCATGCTCGACGTGCTGTCCGACTTCCTGGCGCAGGATGGCTACCGCATCCTCACCGCGCGCTCCGCGGCCGAGGGCTTCGACGTGCTGGCGCGCCACAACGTGCAGGTGATCCTGTGCGACCAATGCATGCCGGTCATGAGCGGCACCGAGTTCATGGAGCGGGTCAAGCAACTGTGCCCGAACACCTTCCGCATCATGCTGTCCGCCTATGCCGACCTGACCCCAATCATGGCGGCCATCAACCACGGCGCGATCGACCGCTTCTACACCAAGCCATGGCAGGGCGCGGCGCTGCGCGAAAACATCCGCGAGGGCTTCCGCGTCCATGCCCAGCAATTCGGCGGCCGCGACAGCAGTGGCGGCAGCGGCGGGAGTGGCGGCATGCAGGGCGGAAACATCGCGATTCATTAGGTCGGCTTTCGTCGCGCCCTTGCCGGACCGGGGCCAGGTGCGGTACGCTTGCAGCTTGCCGCATCTTAACCTTTCGACAAGGAGATCGCCGTGCCTGCATTCGCCCGCATCAGTCCCTGCCTGTGGTTCGACTCCCAGGCCGAGGAAGCCGCCAACTACTACACCAGCATTTTCCCCAATTCGAGAATCACCGAGGTCGCCCGCTACCCCGCCGTGGGGCAGGAAATCCATCACCAGCCCGCGGGAGCGGTGATGACGGTGGCCTTCGAGCTGGACGGCACCCCGTTCACCGCCCTGAACGGCGGGCCGGTGTTCAAGTTTACCGAGGCGGTGTCGTTCCAGATCATGTGCGCCGACCAGCAGGAGGTCGACCATTACTCGACCCGGTTGGGCGAGGGCGGCGACCCGAATGCGCAGCAGTGCGGCTGGGTGAAGGACAAGTTCGGCCTGTCGTGGCAGGTGGTGCCGCGCGTGCTGCTCGAACTGACGACCAGCAAGGACCCCGGCGTGGCGGAAAAGGCGTTTGGGGCCATGCTGAAAATGAAGAAAATCGATATCGCCGAGCTTGAGCGGGCGGTCAAGGCATAGAACGAGGAACAGTATTGATCAAGAACCGGAAGGCAGGTATCGCCATCGCGGCGCTGGGAGCGGCTGCCGCCGTGGGATCGGTCTTCTGGATCGGGATGCCCGGCAGCGGCTCGCGCCTCGGCGCCAAGCTCGCCGCCGTGGTGCAGCCTCGCACCGAGCTTGGCTGGCCGGTGTATGTGACCACCGTGGCCGGCGGCGCGGCCACGGGCTTCGCCGATCCCTTCGGCCTCGCCATCGACAGCGCCGGCAACCTGTACGTGGCCGACGCGGGCGACAACAACCGCATCCGTAAAATCGCGCCCGATGGCGCGGTCACCGTGCTTGCCGGCCAGCGTGAAGGCTTTGCCGACGGTGTGGGCAAAGCAGCTTCCTTCAACACGCCGTCGGCGCTGGCGATCGACGCCGCCGGCAATCTGTACGTGGCCGACACCGGCAACAACGCGATCCGCAGGATCACCCCGGCGGGCCTGGTCACCACCCTGGCCGGCGGCGGGCCGGCGGGCTTTCGCGACGGCGCCGGCGCCGAAGCGCAGTTCAACGGCCCGGTCGGCGTGGCGGTCGACAAGGCCGGCAATGTCTGGGTGGCCGACACCTACAACGACCGCATCCGCAAGATCACGCCGGGCGGCGTGGTGACCACGGTGGCCGGCGGCGCAACACCGGGCGACCTGGACGGCCCCGCGCTGGAAGCGCGCTTCGACACCCCGTGCGCCATCGTCGCCGGCAACGACGGCGCTCTGTACATCGCCGACACCCAGAATGGCGCGCTGCGCAAGCTGTCGCCCGACGGCATGGTGACGACGCTGGCGCGCGCGCCGCTGGACGCCGAGGATCCGCTGATGCGGCGCCCGGTCAGCCTGGCGCTGACCCACGACGGCTACCTGTACGCGGGCGACATGGCGCGCGGGCGCATCCTGCAAGTGTCGCCGCGCGGCGAGTTGCGCGGCCTGACCGGCATCGGCGTCGACTTCCAGGTCGGCGACGAAAAAGCGGCCCGCTTCGTGCGGCCGGCGGGTATCGCGCTGGGTCGCGACGGCGCGCTATACGTGACCGACGCCGTCCGCCGCGCGGTGCGCAAGGTGGCGAGGCGGGAGGGCGCCGCGGCGCCCCAGCTGGAAGATGCCGGCGCCGGCCACGCGAAGGTAGCGGGAAGCTTCCCATGGCCGGTACGCCCGCAGCAGGCCTGGCACGAAGTGGTCGGCACGGTCGGCGAGGTACGCGGCAACTACGACGGCGAAAGCCGCCACCACTTCCACAACGGCCTCGACGTGCAGGCGGCGATGGGCGAGACGGTGGTCGCGGTGGCCGCCGAAAAGGTCAGCAGCCCGCTGCCCAACTGGGGCTACGGCGGGGTCGGCGAAGGCCTGTCGCTCGACAAGTTCAGCTACATCCACATGCGCGTAGGGCGCAACGTGAAGGATGCGCCGCTCGACTCGGCGCGCTTCGCGATGCTCGCGGACGAAGCGGGCAAGCTGGCGCGGGTACGCGTCAGGCGCGGCGCGCGCTTCGCGGCGGGCGACCCGCTGGGCAGCGTCAACCGCATGTTCCACGTCCACCTGCTGTACCGGCCGGACGGCGCCATCCTGAATGCGATGGTACTGCCATTCACCGGTTTCTCCGACAGCGTGGCGCCGCGCATCGGCGGCATCGCGCTGGTCGGCGCCGACGGCAAGCCGCTGGCGGGCAAGCGCGGCCAGCCGCTGCGGGTGCCGGCCGGCGCCGGCCCGCTCGACATCGTGGTCGACGCCTTCGACCAGAGCGACGGCAACGCCGCGCGGCGCAGGCTGGGGCTGTACAAGGTGGGCTACCAGGTGCTGGACGGCGCCGGCGCGCCGCTGCCCGGCTACGAGCAGCCGAAGGTGAACATCGAATTCAACCGGCTGCCGCCGGACGACGAAAGCGTGAAAGTGGCGTATGCGGAAAGCAGCGGCATCACGGTGTACGGCAGCGCAGCCACCCGTTTCCTGTATGTGGTGACCAACACGGTGCGCGACGGCGCCGCGCGCAAGGGTGGCTGGGATCCGGCCGGCCTGGCGCCGGGCGCCTACACGATCCGCATCCTCGCCGCCGACTACGCCGGCAACATTGCGGCGGCGGGGCGCGACCTGGCCATCCTGGTCGAATAAGCGGCGGACGGGGGGCCACCGATGGCGCTAGGGTGGGGCGGCGATTCGGTGGTATGCTTGGCGAAGTAAATCACCGTCCAACAGCCATGCTCCAGAAAGCCCCACGCCGTACCCGCGAACGCATCCTCGAATTATCCCTGCGCTTGTTCAACGAGTTCGGCGAACCAAACATCACGACGACGGTGATCGCCGAGGAGATGAACATCTCGCCCGGCAACCTCTACTACCACTTCCGCAACAAGGACGACATCGTCAATTCGATCTTCGTCCAGTTCGAGGCGGAGATCGGCCGCATCCTGACGGTGCCGGACGGGCGCCGCTCCAACATCGACGACGTCTGGCTGTACCTGCACCTGATGTTCGAACTGATCTGGCGCTACCGCTTCTTCTACCGCGACCTGAACGACCTGTTGTCGCGCAACCGCAAGCTGGAGCTGCACTTCAAGCAGATCCTCGGCCACAAGATCAAGGTCGCCACCCAGCTGTGCGAAGACCTGCGCAGCGAGCAGTCGCTGGAAGCCACCGACAACGAGATCAACGCGATGGCCACCAACATGGTGGTGGTCGCGACCTACTGGCTGTCCTACGAATACGTGCGCAACCCGCGCAAGTACACCGAACAGCAGGCCATGGCCGACGCGCTTGCGCGCGGCTGCTACCAGGTGCTGTCGCAGCTGGCCCCCTACCTGCGGGGCGAAACGCGCATCCTGTTCAGCAAGCTGTCCGAAGACTATCTGAAAAAACTCAAGCAATAGCAGGCGGAAAATGAAGTCGATTGCAGTGTATTGCGGCGCCTTGCACGGCGCATCCCCCATCTACGACGCCTCGGCGCGCGCGATGGCGCAGGCGCTGGTGGAGCACAACATCGCGCTGGTCTACGGCGGCGGCAACGTCGGCCTGATGGGCACCATCGCCGACGAGGTGCTGCGCCTGGGCGGCGAAGTGACCGGCGTGATCCCGCGCGCGCTGATCGAACTCGAAGTCGGCCACACCGGCCTGACCCGCCAGTTCGTGGTCAAGGACATGCACGAGCGCAAAGCCATGATGTACGAGCTGTCGGACGGCTTCATCGCGCTGCCGGGCGGGATGGGGACGCTGGAAGAACTGTTCGAGATGCTGACCTGGTCGCAGCTGGGCCTCCACTGCAAGCCGATCGGCGCGCTCAACGTCGACGGATTCTGGGACGGCCTGGTGGCCTTCATCGCCCACCAGTACAAGCAGGGCTTCGTGCGCCCGCAGCACGCGGGGCTGCTGCAGGTCGACCCCGATCCGGACACGCTGATCCGGCGCATGCAGGAAAGCTGCCCCGCTCAGGCCGGGTAAATCCGGTCGCGGCCGGTGGCCTTGGCGGAGTATAGGGCCTTGTCGGCGCGGCTGATGGTGCCAGCGAAGGCTTCGTCCGTGCGGCGCTGGGTAACGCCGGCCGAGAAGGTGATGCGCAGCGACGCATCGAAGCCGGCCAGCTGCGCGGCGCCGACGCGCGCGGCGATCCGGCGCAGCACCACCTGGGCGTGTTCCAGGCTCGTTTCCGGCAACAGCAGCAGGAATTCCTCGCCGCCCCAGCGCGCCAGCGTATCGCCCTCGCGCAGCGCGCTGGCCGCGGCGTCGGCAAAGGCGCGCAGCACCGCGTCCCCGGCCGCGTGCCCGTGGCGGTCGTTGACGCTCTTGAAATGGTCGAGGTCGAGCAGGGCGATGCAGGCCGCGTGGCCGTCCGCATGCTCGCGCCGCTCCTCCGCCACCAGCAATTCATTCATGTGGCGGCGGTTGGCCAGCAGGGTCAGCTCGTCGATCGTCGCCAGCGTGCGGATCCGCGCCAGCGCCTGTTCCAGGTCCTCCTTCTGCTGCTTGAGGCGCAGGCGCAGCTTGCTCATTTCGCCGGTCAGCACCGTCACCGAAATCATCCCGACCGCGGCCAGCGCGAAATGCATGACCTCGACCCTGGGCGGGTAGCGCAGCGGGTCGCCGAGGGCCATCGCCGCCATCGTGGCGCCCAGGGACACGAGGGCGATCGCGCACAGCAGCAGTGTATGGCGCGGGCGCAGCGCGAAGGTGCAGAAGACGATCACCACCAGCAGCACCAGCATCGACGCGCCGCGCACCGGGCCGAAAACGGCATAGCCGGCGACATTCAGGCTGATGCCGAACACGCCTTGCAGCATCGCCAGTTGGGACGGCCCGAGGCCGAGGGCCAGGCTGGCGCGCACCAGGACGAAGCAGCCGACCAGGCCCAGCGAGGCCATCTTCACCAGCAGCAGCGAGCGTTCGCGCTCGGCGGTGCCGTTGTCGACCTGGGCCAGCAGCAGCCCGAGGCACACGGCATAGACCAGCACGGTCGCGCCCCAGTAGCGCAGCATGCGCGCCAGCTTCGGATCGGCGCTCAGGAACAGCCAGCGCAGGGCGCTTTTCAATGGCATGCGGGGGCCTCCGCGCCAGCCAGGCCGGCCTGGCGCTGCAGCAGTCCGGCGATTTCGCCGGCCGTCACCGGACGGCTGAACAGGTAGCCCTGCATCTCGTCGCAGTCGTTCTCGAGCAGGAAGCGGCGCTGCTGCTCGGTCTCGACGCCTTCGGCCAGCACCCTCAGGTTGAGGCGGTGGCCGAGCGAGATCACGGCCAGCGCGATGGCCTGGCTGCCGGCGTTGTCGGCCAGGTCGCGGACGAAGGACTTGTCGATCTTGAGGGTGCTGATCGGGAAGCTCTTGAGCGCCGACAGGCTGGAGTAGCCGGTGCCGAAGTCGTCGATCGACAGCGTCACTCCCATCGCTTTCAGCTGCGCCATCTTGCCGACCGACTGCGCCAGGTCGCGCATGATCAGGCCCTCGGTAACCTCGATCTCTACCGCGCCGGCATCCAGGCCGTTGGCGGCAAGCGCCTCGCCCACGCGCTCGACCAGGCGCTTTTCCTCGAACTGGCGCGGCGACACGTTGACCGACATCGTCACCGGCGGCAGGCCGGCGTCGCGCCATTGCGCGGCCTGGCGGCAGGCGGTGTGCAGGATCCAGTCGCCGATCGGGATAATCAGGCCGCTTTCCTCGGCCAGCGCGATGAAGCGCGAAGGCGGCACCATGCCGTGCACCGGGTGCTGCCAGCGGATCAGCGCCTCGACGCCGAACATGCGGCCGCTGCGCAGGTCGACCTTGGGCTGGTACAGGAGGCTGAACTGCCCGCCTTCGAGCGCGCTGCGCAGGCCTTCGAGCAGGACCAGCTTTTCCTCGACGCTGGCGTTCATCTCGCGCGTGTAGTACTGGAAGCCGTTCTTGCCCAGTTCCTTGGCGCGGTACATGGCCGCGTCGGCGTTCATCATCAGGGTATTGGTGTCGGCGCCGTCGCGCGGGTACATCACCACGCCCATGCTGCAGCTGACCTGGACTTCCTGGCACTCCAGCAGTACCGGCTCATTGACGGCGGCGCGGATTTTCTCCAGCACCGGAGCCACCGCCATCGGGTCGTCCGGCTGGTCGTCGAGGATGATCACGAATTCGTCGCCGCCGAAACGGCCCAGCGTATCCTCGCGCCGCATGCAGCCGGCCATGCGCTGCGCCACCACCTTCAGCAGCTCGTCGCCGGCATTGTGGCCGAGGCCGTCGTTGACCAGCTTGAAGCCGTCCAGGTCGATGAAGGCGATCGAAATACAGCGCCCGCGCCGGCGCGCGTGGTGGATGGCCTGGTCGAGGCGGTCGCGGATCAGGCTGCGGTTGGGCAGGCCGGTCAGGTCGTCGTGCTGCGCCATGTGGCGGATGCGTTCCTCGGCAAGCTTGCGCTCGGTGATGTCGCGCACGATGGCCACCACGCCGCCTTCGACCGGCACCACCTGGCGGTGCAGCCAGCGCTTTCCGATCGCCGGGTGCTTGCTCTGCCACTCCGCTTCGTGCACGCCCCCGAAGATGGCGACCTTGGCCAGCTCGTCGAAGATGCCGTTGCCGCGGTAGCGCGGCACGATGCCGCACAGCTTCTGGCCGTGCAGCTGCTGCTTGCCGATGCCGCTGATCTGCTCGGCGCGGGTATTGGATGCCTCGATCACGAAATCGACGATGGTGCCCTTGTCGTCGCAGATGCTGCGCATGACGAAGAAGGCGTCGAGGCTGGCCTCGGACGCGGCGGCGAAGGTCTCCTGCGCGCGCCGGATGCGGCGCCGGGTCTTGCTCATCTGCCACGACCACAGGCCGACCAGGGTCACGAACAGCACCAGTGCGGCGCTGCCGCTGGCCGCCATCCACAGGTGGTGGCGGCGCTGCTGCTCGAAGGCCGCCATTTGCTCCGATTCGTCCAGGCCGACCACCGCGTTCAGCGCGAAGCCGTGCAGGCCGCGCGTGCTGGTGTAGCGGCGCACGCCGTCCCATTCGTTGGCGACCACGTCGCCGCGGGCGTTGGGCGTTTGCGGCGCGCCGCGTCCCCATGTGACCTTGTCGCCGGTGCGCAGCGCGCGGAACAGGCCGTCGTTGCCGTACAGCCCGAGCGCGCCGCGCTCGCCCAGGCGCGAGCGCTCGTAGCCGCTGGTGAAGTAGGCCGGGTCGACCGCCAGCACCACCACGCCGGCGAAATGGCCGTCGGTGCCAGCCAGCCGGCGCGAGAAGTGCAGGTGCCACTCGGGATTGGCGGCATCGGCCATCACCTCGCTGACAAACGGCCTGTCTGCATTGTTGTTGCGGTGGTGGCGGAAGTAGCCCTGGCTGGACACGTCGGCCGTCGTCAGGCCCGGGTTGCTGGCCACGATGCGGCCGTTGCTGTCGACGATGGCGACGATGAACACCAGGCCGGACGGCAGCAGGCCCTTCTGGTTCAGCGCGGGCAGGGCGGCGGCGGCGCCTTTCAGCTCCACCGCGTACTTGACCACCCTCAGGGTCTGGTCGATCGCGCCCAGGTTGCGCGCGACCTGGGCCTCGTAGGTGTCGATCATCTCCTGGCTGGAACTGCGCGCGGCCGCGCGGGCGGCGGCGCGGTCGACCGAAATGAAGTGCCAGGTGACGGCCCAGATCACCGCCAGCACCAGCGCGGTGAACAGGGGCAGCGAGATATGGGTTTCCAGGACGAGGCCGAGCCAGCGGCGCAAGCCCGCCTTGTCGGTGGGCGCGCTGCCGGTGCCGGCGGCGAGCGCCCTTAGCCGTTCGGCCTGGCTTTGCATCGCCGCCCCTACCTGACCACCAGCACCGGACGCACCGACGCGTCGAGCGAGGCTTTGTCGATGTAGCCGATCAGGGCCGGATTCTTGGCCACCTCTTTGCGGATCGCGGCGCTGTTGGGCAGCTCGCGCGGCGGCTTGCCGCGGCCGGTAAAGATCATCTTGGTCCAATAGGCCTTCAGCAGCGGCGGCGTCTTGGCCGCCACCTTGGCGTAGAAGTCGTCGCGCAGCGGCGAGCCGATGGCCTGGTCGAACGGGACCGCTTCGGCCCCGTCCGGGAAGCGGCCGGCATGGCCGAGGAAAATGTCGGCCACCTGGTCGGGGCGCATGGCCGCCACCGGGTTGCGGGCCGATACGATCACCACCAGTTCCGCCGCCGAGGCGGCCGGCGCGGACAGGGCGAAGACGGCGGCGGCCAGCAGGAATCGCAAAGTCGAAAGTCTCATGCGCGCTTCCTCAGAATACGAAGTCCAGCACGGCGCTGGCGACATGGAACGGCTGGCCGGACCGGAACCGGCCGGGGTCCACGTTCACCAGCGTGCCGCGCGAACCGTCGGTCGGGCTCACGCGGTCGTACTGCACTTTCAGCGCCATGCCGGGAGCCAGGTCCCAGCGCGTGCCGACGGTGACGGTCGACTGCACCGCGATTGTCGCCAGCGAGGATTGCAGGTAGCCGTTGGCGGTGGCGGCCAGCGGGCGGTAGGACGCCGGCAGGGTGTCAAGCGCAATGCCCGGATCGGCGATCGCGCTGTCCGGATCGACCATCGCGTAGGCCACGTATGGGGTTAAGTCGCCCGAACGGAATCCAGCGCTGGCGTAGCCGGTCCAGCTATCGCCAGCGTAGGAGCCGCCGGTCTTGATGCGCCCCAGTTCGGCCATGGCGAACCACTTGCCCGGGTCGTAGTTGACGCCAATGCTGGACGCGCTGGTGCGGCGGTGGGCGATGTCGAAGCGGTCCGCGATCGCCACGCCTTGGGGGCCGAACTGGCGGTAGGCGTCGAACAGCTCGCGCGCCAGGTCGATGGTCAGGTTCGCCGTCAGGAAGCTCATGCGCACGCTGGCGTCGCCGTAGCTGGTGGTGTGCGACAGCCCGGCGATGCCGTGGGCTTCGACGGTGGCGTTATCCCACAAGTCCTTTTTGGTGCGGCCGTAGAACACCTGGGTGGCGTTCTTGACCGAGCCGAGGTTCCAGCGGTAGTTGGCGTCGACGCCGTCGCTGCTGGTCAGCGGGATCGCGTTGTACACCTCGACCGGCGTGCGCACCCACGGATAGGCGTAGCCCACCTTGCGGTAGTCGGCGGCCAGGAAGATCGGCAGCGCGATGCGGCCGGCGCGCAGCGACAGGTCGGGCGAGACCTGGTACTTGACGTTGGCCCACTCGATGGCCGGCTTGTACGAACCGTCCTTGCGCTGCTCGCTGACCGCCTGGACCACGGCCGACAGCTCCTTGTTGAGGGTGAGGTCGAGCTGGGCGCCGAGGCGGCTGTCGACGTCCGGGCTCCAGCGCTCGGTGCGGCCGGCGCCGGAAGACTTCATGATGCTGGACGTGAAATCGGCGCTGCGGATGCTGGCGTGGGTCAGTCCCACGCTGCCGAAGCCGCTAAAGGCGACGTTGGGGTAGGCGAGGTCGCCGGCCCGGGCGGAGGCGCACAGGAACGCGATTGCCGCACCGAGGGCCAGCACGGCGGGGCGGATCGAAGGCCGGGACGACAGGACTTGTTGCTGCATTGCTGGTGTTCTCGTAATGTGCCGCGCCACGAAGCGAGGCATGCATGCATGCATGCACGCGCGCTGCGTACACGAAGTTGCTTGTTTCGGGAGTTGGCCGGCGGGGACGTGGCTGGCGCATCGGGGCATGGACGTACATGCAAATCCGCAACTTTAAAGTTCCGTACGGCCACTGTCGAGCTAATCCCTGTCTTAATTTTGCCTTAATTGATGCTATTGGGAAATTTATGTTGCGCAATTATAACATTGCAAAAACAACATTTCAACAATCGATCTCGCAATTTAACAAGAAAATCGTTGCGGACTTACCAGGGACGCTGGCCGGTCAGGTCGAGTTCGGTGAGATAGAGGCGGAGGTCGAACTCGTACTGGTGGTAGTTCGGCTCCATGTAGGTGCACAGCTTGTAGAAGGCCTTGTCGTGCTGCTTTTCCTTCACGTGCGCGAGTTCGTGCACGGCGATCATGCGCAGGAATTCCAGCGGCACTTCCTTGAACATGCTGGCGACGCGGATTTCGTGCTTCGCCTTCAGCTTGCTTCCCTGGACCCGCGAGATGGAGGTGTGCAGGCCCAGCGCGTGGTTGATCACGTGGATCTTGCTGTCGAAGGCGACTTTATTGATGGGGTCGGCATTGCGCAAGAACTCGCCCTTGAGGTCCTGGACGTAGTCGTACAGCGCGCGGTCGGTGCGGATGCCGTGCATGCCGGAATAGCGCTGCCGCAGGACTTCGCCAAGCTTGTTTTGCTCGATCAGCCGGGACACTTGCGCGCGCGTCTGGTCGGAGTAGGCGCTGAGGTATTTCAGTTCTTGCATGCGCGCAATGTACCACATGGGGCGGCGGCAGGTGCGGCGCGCCTGCCATTGTTTATTCCTTGTCCTTGTCCCCCTGGCGGCCGCCCCGGGCTTCGGCGGCGCTTTGCGCGGCGCGATGGGCCGACTGCCGGCTTTCGCCGCCCTTGCGGCCGATGTCGGCCATGTGCTCGCGGTTGCGGCTGACCACCTCGCCGCCTTTTTGTCCTGCACGGCGCGCTTCTTCCGAATCGAATTCGTGCGCCGTTCCTTTTTGGTGTGCTGCCTGGCCGCCCTTGCTGGCGATCGCGCGCTGCTGGTTTTCATCCATTGCGGCGAAGCCGCGCTTGGCCTGACCCTGGCTACTACCGCTGCCGCCCTTTTGCGCGCTGTGCGAGCCGGAGCCCTTGCCGCCGCCACCTTGCTTGGTTGTCGCCATGTCGATCTCCTCGTGTCCGTTGTGCCTGAACTTGAAGCGGCCGTCTGGCCGCCAACCCTGCAATCGAGCGCGGTTCAATTGCCGCGCCCGTGGGTTAGAGGGGAGCACCTGCCTTTAGTTCCGGCCAGTGCCCGCTTTAGTTGGGTGGACGCTGGGCCTGGCGCGCGCTGCCGCGCGGCGCCACCGCCTCGGCCGGGATGTCCTGCGCCGGCAGGCCATCGTCCAGCTCCTCCTTGCGGGTGGCCAGCTGCGCGCCAAGCTCGTCCAGGTCCAGCCCGGCGTTGCGGGCGGCGTCGAACATGTCGCATTCCTCCTTCTCGATGTGGTGGGCGATTTCCTCGCCCAGCACCGTGACGGTGGCGTCGTAGTGGTCGTCGCCCGGGAACATCGTTTCGAGCTGGCCGATCAGCTCGCGCGCGCCGGCGTGCTCGATGCCGGCTTCGTCCATCAGATCGTCGTCGTCGATCACCGAGCGCAGCAAGGGGTAAAAGATTTCGTCCTCGATCATCGTGTGCGTGGCGACTTCGCGGCAGATTTCGTCCACCAGCCGGCCCTTGCGCCCGTCTTCGTCGTCGATGTCCTTGAGGTCCTCGAACTCGCGGAACAGGCCCCTGACCTTGTCGTGGTCGGCCTTGAGCAGTTCCAGCGCGTCCAGCGCCGGCGTGATTTTCTTGCCTGGTTTGTCGTTCATGGTGCGCTCCTGTGTCAGGGCGTTCAGCCCGGTTCCTGCTGGCCGTTGGGGCCGCGTGCGGCGCCGGCCACGTCGGCGGCGGCGCGCTGGTAGCTGGCGAAGGCCTTGCCCGCTTCGGCACTGCGCCGCGCGAAGTCGTCGGCCAGCGCCTGCGCGCTGCGGCCGGCCTCGGGAATGTGGGTTTCGGCCGCATGGGTCAGCTCGGCCTGGGCACCGGCGACCACGCCCACCAGCGCCTGCTGGTAGCCGCGCAGGTGCCGGGCCACCGGTTCGGCCAGGCGCATGGGGATGGCGCCGGCCTGGAACGGGTCGGTGCAGGCGGCCAGCTGGCGGCCGGCGTCGAGCGTGGTCTCCAGCAGCTGGCGCCCCAGTTGCAGGTTCAGCTCGCCCAGCTTGCGGGCGCTGTCCAGGCTGCGTTGTGCGAGTTCATTGAAGAAGCTGAGCTGGGTGTCGACATGGGATTTCAGGGCGGGATTGTGCGCAAGCGAATTCATATATGTACCTCGGCAATGGCAGGGGAGGACACCGCGGCGCCGCGGTGCGTGTGCTCGTCGAGCATGCGATAGACCTTGCCTTGCCGCCCAGGTTCCGGCGAACCGTGCCCGACCCCGCTTCGATCAAGCCGCGTGCACGCGAGCAACGGCCCGTGCGACAATACGTTTTTTGCAAACTCATCCTTACCCCCGAGACGCCATGCATCCGGAATACATCCTGACCCTGTCCTGCCTCGACCAGCGCGGCATCGTGCATCGCGTGTCGGGCTTCCTCGCCGAACATGGCTGTAACATCATCGATTCCGCCCAGTTCGGCGACCCGGAATCGAAACTGTTCTTCATGCGCGTGCATTTCAAGCTGGAAGACGCGCGCGTCGGCGACGCCGCGCTGCGCGCCGACTTCGCCACCCTGTGCGACGCCATGCAGATGAACGGCCAGTTGCACGACGCCGGCTACAAGCCGCGCGTGGTGCTGATGGTGTCGAAGATCGGCCACTGCCTGAACGACCTGC
>NZ_QYUP01000199.1 GCF_003590855.1 Massilia cavernae | reverse complement strand
CCACTGCAGCGCGTCGTCGCGATGCCATGTCTTCTGAAGCTCCGAGGCGATCGCTGCGGTATCCATCGGCACGACGCCGGCCTGGACTACCCGCGCCAATGTGATTTCCTGCGCCATCTTCGAATAGGTGCCGGAGGCATCGATTACCGCGAACACCTTGTAGCCCTCATGGACCGCGCTGATTGCCGGGAACGCCATGCACACGCTAGTGATCGTGCCGGCGATGATCAGGGTTTTGCGCCCGGTCTCCTTGACCGCGGCGACGAAGTCCGGGTTGTCCCACGCATTGATCTCTCCCCTGCGCGCAACGTATTTGGCGTGTGGAGCGTTCTCGTGGATTTCCGGGATCAGGGGGCCGTTGGGTCCCTGCGGAACGGATGCGGTAGTTATGACCGGCATCTTGCACAGCGTCGCCATGCTGGCCAGCGCGCCGGCATGGGCGCGCAGCTTTGGCATCGGCATATCGTTGATGGTCTGGAACAGACCGCTCTGGTGGTCGATAAGAAGCATCACGGCGTCGTCCGGATCGATGACCGGGCGGGCGCCGTTGAAATTAGCGATATTATTGAAAACACTCATCTCAATTCCCCTCAGTGTGATGGCGCCGGCACCATTGCCGGCGCTTGTGGCAAGCGCACCGACCTTGCCTGGTGCGCCTGCCGGTGGACCGCGACCGGAACCTTACCTGGCCATCTGGCCGAACCGGCCGCTGTTAAAGTCGATCACCGCTTGCTGGATTTCCTCTTTGGTATTCATCACGAACGGCCCGTGTGCGACCACAGGTTCATCGATGGCATCGCCGCTCAACAACAAGACGGTGGCATCGCTCTGCGCCTCAAGGGTCAGTTCCGCTCCCTCCCGGCCCAGCACGACCAACTGCCCTTCCTTGGCCATATGCTGGCCGTTGACCATCACGCTGCCGCGCATGACAACCAGCAAGGTATTGCGTCCCTCGACTTGGCCGAGCGTGGAGGTACCGCCCTGGTTGAGCCGCAGGTCCCACACGTCCATTGGTGTGAACGTGTGTGCCGGGCCACGATCGCCCGCGAATTCCCCCGCAATCACGCGAACCCGCCCTGCTTCGCCAGGAAGCTGCAAGCAAGGGATATCGCGGTTCAGGATCGACTGATACCCAGGCGCCGTCATCTTGTCCTTTGCCGGCAGGTTGACCCACAACTGGATCATCTCCAGCGTGCCGCCGTTCTCCGTGAAGTCTTTCGAGTGAAACTCCTCGTGGAGAATGCCGGCGCCGGCGGTCATCCACTGCACGTCCCCAGGGCCGATGATTCCTCCGCTGCCGGTGGAGTCGCGGTGTTCGACTTCACCCTGGTAGACGATGGTCACCGTCTCGAATCCGCGGTGGGGATGCTGGCCGACGCCACGCGATTCCGATGCCGGCAACGGAGTGAACTGGGCCGGCCCCGCGTAGTCCAGCATCAGGAAGGGGCTGACATGCTGTCCGAGGGATTGGTGCGAAAACAGGGTGCGAACCGGAAAACCGTCGCCAACCCAATGTGGCCGGGCACTGGTGTAAACGCCGAGAACTTTCTTCATAACTGGCTCCTGGTTTGCAGCGACACATGTCCAACTGCGATAGGACATAGTAGGCATGAAGACGTTGCGCCGGTAGTCGTCAGAACTTATACTCAGTGTCCCATTGGTAGAACACAGGCGGGACAATGCAGCAGGATCTCAACGACCTCGTCTATTTTGTCCACGTGGTTGAACACCAGGGATTTTCTCCCGCGAGCCGGGAGCTGGGCGTGCCGAAATCCAAGCTGAGCCGCCGCATTGCCTTGCTGGAAGAACGGCTTGGAGTGCGACTTCTCCAACGCTCGACCCGGCACTTTTCCGTGACCGACATTGGCCAGAGCTACTACACCCATTGCAAGGCAATGCTGGTTGAAGCCGAGGCCGCGCAGGAAGTGGTTGACCGGACACGCGCCGAGCCGCGCGGCATCGTGCGCATCGCCTGTCCGATTGCGCTGCTGCATACGCGTGTGGGTCCGATGCTAGCCGACTTCATGGCCGAAAACCCGCTGGTCACAATCCACCTCGAGGCGACCAATCGCCATATCGATGTGGTGGCCGAGGGAATCGACGTCGCCATTCGCGTGCGTGTTCCGCCATTGAAGGATAGCGACCTGGTCGTGAGGGTCTTGAGCACGCGCCGATGGTGCGTTGCTGCAAGTCCCCTTCTCCTCCAAAGAATCGCAGTCCCGCAGTCGCCTGCGGATTTGAGCGGCCTGCCGACCCTCGACTGGGGTTCGCCCATGCCTCAGCATGTATGGCACCTGGCTGGCCCCAATGGCGCCATGGCCACCATTCACCACACGCCGCGCCTTATCACCGACGACATGATTTCGCTGAGGACTGCGGCAGTGGCCGGCGTGGGAATCGTGCAGCTACCGACCATGATGATTACAGATGAACTCAAGCAGGGCACGCTGGCAATCCTGATGCCTGAATGGTCACCGAAGGGCGGAACCATTCATGCGGTCATGCCTTCACGACGGGGACTGCTCCCGTCGGTTCGCGCACTGATCGATTTCCTGGCGGCGCGGTTTGCCAAGCTGGATGAACCGTGACGACCGCGGTACCGCCGTGAAGGGCGTGCTGCTGCGTGGGCAACGGGTCAAAAACATAAAGTTGTAAATATGCATTCCCGTGTTAGAATGCGAGTCATTCTCATTTGTATTTAAAATCCCATGACCCGCTCCCTCTCATTCGTCAAGCCGACCCGTATCTCCATCGCCGTCGCCAGCACCTTTATCGCCACCGCCGCGCTCGCCCAGCAAACGACCACCCAGGCACTGCCAGAAGTAACGATCGTTGGCGCAAAAGACGTCGGCTATGAACAGAAGACTTCCGCGACCGCGATGAAGACTGACACGCTGCTGCGCGACATTCCACAATCGATCACTGTGATCACGCGCCAGTTGATGAACGACCAGGCAATGACCAGCATTGCCGACGCAATCCGCTACGTTCCCGGCATTGTCACCGCACAAGGGGAAGGCAACCGCGACACCGCCGTCTTCCGCGGCAACAGCTCGACCGGCGACTTCTACATCGACGGCATCCGCGACGACGTGCAGTACTACCGCGACTTCTACAACATCGACCGCGTTGAAGCGCTTAAAGGCGCCAATGCGATGATCTTCGGCCGCGGCGGTTCGGGCGGCGTGATCAACCGCGTCTCCAAGCAGGCCGAATGGCGTCCGATCCGCGAGGCGATGCTGAGCTTTGGTTCCGACAGCCACAAACGCGCGTCTGTCGACGTGGGTGGCGCCGTGAACTCGGACGTGGCCGTGCGCGTGAACGCGATGGCCGAACAGTCGGACAGCTATCGCAACGGCGTCGAGCTGGAGCGCAAGGGCATCAACCCGACCATGGTGATCCGCGCAGGCAAGAACACCAGCGTGAGCCTCGGCGCCGAACATTTCCGCGACGACCGGATCGCGGACCGCGGCGTACCATCGTTCAACGGGCGTCCGTACGAGACCGATGTCTCCACCTTCTTCGGCAATGCCGAACTGAGCCCGACGGCCGTGCGCGTGAATGCCTTCAACGCCCTGATCGAGCATGACTTCGGCAACGGCGTGATGCTGCGCAATCGCACCCGCATCGCCAACTATGACAAGTACTACCAGAACGTTTACGCCAACGGCGCAGTGTCGGCGACTACCGGCCGCCTCGCCATCGGCGCCTACCGTGATACCACCGACCGCAACAACCGCTTCAACCAGACTGACGTGACTTACGACTGGAACAGCGGCGCCGTGCGCCACAAGCTGGCTCTCGGCGTCGAATTCGGCCGCCAGGAGACCGACAACAAGCGCAACACCGGGACCTTCCCGACCGGCAGCGTGACTGTGCCGGCTGCTAATCCGGTGTACACGGGCGGTGTCGCGTTCACGACGCTGGGTACCAGCAACTACAGCGTGGCCGATGTCGCCTCCGTCTACCTGCAGGACCAGATCGAGTTCTCGCCGAGCTGGCAGCTGGTCGCTGGTCTGCGCTATGACCGCTTCAGCGTGGATTTCACCAACCGCCTCGCCACCAGCAACGGCTCGTTCAACGTGACCGATACGCCAGTCTCGCCGCGCGTGGGCCTGATCTACAAGCCAGCACAAGAAATGTCGGTGTACGCCAGTTATAGCCGCGCTTACGTTCCGCGCGCCGGCGACCAGCTCACTTCGCTGAGCGCTTCCAACCGCGCGTTCGATCCTGAGAAGTTCGACAACGTGGAACTGGGCCTGAAGTGGGATGTTACCCCGAGCCTCGCCGCCACCGCTGCCATCTACCAGCTGGACCGCACCAACGTGGTCGTACCCGGCCCAGTGGCCGGCACCAGCATCCTGGTGGACGGCCAGACCACCAAGGGCCTGGAGCTCGGACTGCAGGGCAAGCTGACTCAGACATGGAGCGTCATGGGCGGCTACGCCTACCAGAATGCCGAACTGACAGCCAACCAGTCCTCGACCATTCGTTCGGGCGCGAAGCTCGCGATGGTGCCGGAGCATACCTTCTCACTGTGGAATCGCTACGATATCAACCAGCAGTTCGGCGCGGCGCTGGGCCTGGTGTATCGCGACAGCCTGTTCACCTCGACCTCCAACACGGTGGTGCTGCCATCGTTCACTCGCGTCGATGGCGCGCTGTTCTACCGCATCGACAAGCAGTATCAGGTGCAGCTGAATGTCGAGAACCTGTTCGACAAGAAGTACTATGCGTCGGCCCACAACGACAACAACATCACCCCAGGTGCGCCACGCAGCGTCAAGCTGACGCTGAACGCGAAGTTCTAAGCACTACTGTAAGACAGGAAGGGCGTCCACAATTTTGTGGACGCCCTTCTTTTTTGCGCTTGCACTACGAAAGGCCACAACCTGCCGCGCCAGGCTGTCGCATCAAACATTGATGTGTTGTAAAAGCGAAAGCGTCAAGCCCATACAACGATACCCGCCCTGCCCCATCTCGTTATACACAACTTGAAAGCAAGCCCATTTCATGAAGGGTTTTGATGGTAGGAGCAGAGGCACGGACATCCACGCATCCCTCCCAGATAGTCTCGGCGCCCGGTTCGCCGTCACTTTTTCGAGCAAGGAAGCCGCCGATCCGTGCAATCATGCGCACCACCTCGTTCAGGCGTGGCACGGGAGGCGCGGGTGCCTTGTTGAGCAGATAGGCGGCTTGGATCTCATTCGGATCGAAGAACAGATTGGCGTCCGGATCCGGACAGGTGCGCCCCATGCGCATCAGATGGGCGATGCGCCACGCCACCACCAAGTACAGTGCCTCGTTGTCGAAGAAGCGGTACGCCGCCATCGTCTCGCCCCATCCGTTGCATGCCTTGTGCACGCTGGCCGTCGGCTCCGCCACCGTTGAGTAAAAAACCCATCGAGGCGAGATTTATTTTGAAACTGGTGGGGGCAGGGAAATATTTATTAATTTGCCGATCACGGCGGATCAGTTCAGCAGGTCTTGAAGACTATAATAGGCGCTAATAAAAGACAAGGTCGTTCAGAGCAATCCGATCGGAAAATAGTTTTGCCTATAGGCTCATGACGGCCGATTGTAGCTCGGCGATCAATCCAGCCACATTTGGGAGTCGCTTGGCTTCTTCGCGTAATACAATCTCAAAAGCTCGCTTTTTGAATGGGCGCATATCGATGCCTCCCGGTATGTCTCGTTCGACCGAACTTGCCAGGATATTCAGTAAACGGTCAATGGCATGGAGCCGCCCCAACAAATAGTCATTCTCGCGCGCGGCGTGACTGAAAAATCCCGCAAAGCCGCCGAAGCCGCTTCCCTTAACGACTGCGCTGCAAGGTTTCAGGTCATCGCATCATCCGGACTGATCCGATCAACGATGATTTCATGGAGCTCAGTTAATTGGAGCGCTTCATGTGGGTCTTGCATATTGATCATCGGAAAGGTAACTGCATCCCACACCGCAAACCCTAAGTAACTTATAAGTAGATCCCGGCGAAACGGCGAATCGATAGCCTGAGCTTCTGCGGATCCAAGTATTTTGTCAGTTTCATTCGTAAATCTGGCGAAGTCGCATTCCATGCCAATTTGTTCTATCACGGCGCTTATTTCATTGTTGTGGAGCGTAACAAACTCGTCCGGCTCGGGAAGTGCGCCCGCCTGGGATTGAACTCGGTTCGGCTAAAGATAGCGCATCATGCCGATGCGGTCTGAGTCCTTAGAAAACCAGTTCCCTGGTAAGTCCGCAGCGAATTGAGTTGTTGGTAAAGTCGCCGTTTCAGGGCATCAAGGGTAGAGGAAGTCATGGTGCGGCAACCCGGCTCCTGAAGTCGTGGGTACAAGCGATTGATCGCTCGCATCACAAACTGTATGCGCCGGTAACGAAAGGTAAGATCAAAGGTATCCACGAGCCTTGCGAACGGCGGAAGTTCCGCGTCATCGGCGACGCCTGGAGGGATTTCATATTCCCGACGATAAATCTCGATCCGCTGGGCCCAAAGTCGTAATATCTTTGTCACCCAATGGGCGCGCGGAGAACCTTGAGGATAGGTGCATATGGTGCAGATAAGCCGGGCCAGAAAATTCAGTCCCGCGTCTATCATCAGCCGCATATAGTTGTTGTAGAGCAGTGCAGTGTCCACGCTCAGGCAATGCGCCACTTGAAGGCGCCATTGCCGAACCTGGGTCGCGTCAGCGGGTTGATCAAGCTTGTCACCAGCAACTCCCTCAACCAGGGTCTGGACGCGTGGGGTGGTGGAATCGATGGCCGCTTTTAAGTGGCGAATTTTTTCATTGAAGATTTCAATTCGGGAAAGCTCGTTAAAGATCGGCTCGTAACGCGGGAGATCCGAGAGGGCTCCTATGATGGTTTGCACGAAACCCGGCATGAGCTCTGGTATCGGCCTTTTCTCCTCCCCCGGATGCGGATCGATATAGACCAGGCGCCGGTCCACTTCGCCGAATGCCGGGTGTGTGCTCGCGGCTTCAATCGCCTCGAAGACAGGCTTGTTATTGAGGACGCTGCCATCCACGAGGATGGCGTTCTCGGGATTCATGTTGAATTCCAGATAGTGACGAAAATTGGTGCGCAGAAACTGCTCTCTGGCCGGCCATGACTGGCGGCGTGCCGATAGAACGGAATCCATTTCTTGAATCTGAACTGGTGGAAAGGCGCCAGGAAAAGCGGACGTCGCGCGCGCAGCGAATGCAAGGGATGGCACGTTATAAAGGTCAAAGTCGCTGCGTACGGCACCGCCTTTGACGTGCTCGAACGCAAAGCGCAGGATGTGCCGGTGGTCGCGTTCCCACACGATCGGAGGGTCATGGATATAGATCGTGCGCTCAGTGCCAAAGAAATCCGTAACGGTCACCAGAAGATCCAACTTGTGACTTGGGGGAGAAGTGAGGCTGTATTGGTACGTGGCTCTCCCATGGCGCCTAGCCCGTCAAGCAGGATATTGCTAAACAGCTGACCACCGAGCGGAGGTTCGAACCATCGCGAACGCAGAAACAGCGAGAGCTTCTTCTTCGTCTCTTGATCGGGTATCGACGAAAGCGGGTTCTTCTTGTGAGCGAGCCCCCATATGAAAGGGCCTATGAATGGCCGCACATACCATTTATTCCAGAATTCCGCCTTGGCTTCCGCGGCCAGCACGCGCGCAATATCGGCCTCGTTAATCCACATGTCGGTGATCGGTTCGATACGCAGATCATGGGCAAGTGCGCGGGCCAGAACGATACCATTGATGCCGCCGGCGGATGAGCCGGCGATCACATCGACGATGACCCGCAAGTCAAGATTCCCGCTACCGATGGTCTTTAAAAAATCAAAATAGATTTCTCGGTGCTGTATTCCGGGCTATCTCCTGCGATGGATTTAAACGTGTGAGTGGCCTGCTGTTTTTCTTTTTGATCCGTCCCTGTGTGGTAGGCCTTCGAGGCCCGCACGAGCTTGAGAATCTCCTTGGTGACCCCATGTTGATAAATGGCCAGCGAGATGCCGCCATAACAAACCAGGGCCAGGCGAAGTTCCTTCTCCTTTACAGTTGCAAGTGATGGCGTCTCTGGCACGATGACTCCTAATGAGCTCATTCGCTTGCTCGACGGACGAGCCGCGCTCTGCTTACGCCTCTGCCGCTTCTGCAAATGCCTGTAGCGCTCCTTCACGTGTTGGATGAATATCGAAGATGAGATGCAGCCGGACAAGCTCGAACGCAGCTCGTACTTGCTTCGACATGCAAACAGCTTCATTCTGCCACCCGCAGCGATAGCGTGGCGCTGGCATGCTATCGTGGCGCGAGGCCAGAGCTGTCGACGAATTGCGTCTGG
>NZ_QYUP01000198.1 GCF_003590855.1 Massilia cavernae | reverse complement strand
AAATCCAACAAGGTGCGTTGCGCGCCGGGGAGGTAAATAGAAGGGTCAGGCTGCATGTGCGTACCTCGCTGTTAGCGTTTCAGGGTCTTGATTCGAACGTAGCGATCGAGTTGGCAGGTACCCACCTCGCCGTCCCAAGTGACGAGTGCCACGGTCTTGGTCTGCTGGGCTGCCTCCGGACGCGCATAATCGGTGCCGGCCACTTCATGGTGTGGCGGGACGTAGGTCGTGGCGATGCTCCGCCGCCGCTCTACTTCCATGACTTGCTCCCCGCGGCTGGTGCCGAGCACTACCCGGAAGCGCGGTGAGCCTTCCGCGACATCCGGATGAACACTGCCAAGTGGCGTAGCGGCATCGTTGATCGGCTCCGACTCGATCACCCGGATTTGCTCCAGCGGGGAGCCGTCACCCCAGAAGAGATACCCATAGGAACCGTCATAAGTCTTGGTCTTGACCATGGTGAAGCTGACCGCTTTTCCACTCGGGAACAAAGCGTTAAAGAATACGCCGCCGAACGGCTTGCCGGTGTCGCGCGGACCGCTCGAATGGTCGCGAATGCCCATGCCGCACAAACGATAAGCTTCTCCGCCACGGACGATCTCGCCTTTGATCGTGTGAATCTGCTCGTGGTGATCGTGCGCCCAGCCCATTGCCGCAAGACCGTCGATTCTCGATGGATCGAGCGAAAAGAACGGGCTGGCGGCCTCGAACTGGATATGCAGCTTGATCACTTCATCGACACCGTCGCGCAGCACATCGCGGCAGAGCGACTTGCCGGTCGTAGAGTGAGCGGCCCCATCGAAATCGATGGTCCACAGCTGCATCGGTTCAACGCAGGTGATGGCGAGCGGACCGGCATTGAAGCCGCGCGCGTGTTCGCCGCGGCCAACGCATTTGTGCACGAGCACCTCGTCGCCCGGCATGAAAACATAGAGGATGCCACGCCAGATGCTCAGATCTTCGACCAGGCGTCCGATATGCAGGGACATGCCGATGTCCGCGTCTTTGTCGTAAGCGAAAAAATAGTGATATTCAGTCCAGTTTTCCTGGTGCTCCGGGACGTGCGGGAACTCCTTGCGAGGATCTACGCTGTACGGGTTTACCAATTCCGCATCAATCAAGTTCATGTATTACTCCAAGAGAAAGCGGTTGCCATCCGCAAAGAGCGCGGCTCGTTGCACAGTAAGGCCTCGACGCTAACGCAAGGCCCCTGCCCGATTAGAACGCTAGCATTCTATTCGCTAGATTACTATAGTGCGTAGAATTGTCAACTTTTTAATCACAGCCTGCTTCCGTCATTCGTTGCGCGGCCGCTGGCGGTCTTGCTCAGGCGACGCCGCGACCGCTCAGGCCCTGTTGGTCGGACTGGGCTTCGAAGCCATACGGCGCATAGCGCCCGTTGAGGAACACTTCGATCTGGGCCCGGCCTTTGCTGACCTGCCCGTTTGGCGCAGTGCTGGAACAGCGCGCCAGGTGCTCGACGCCGAACACCTTGCGGGTTTCGCCGGTGCCGGGGAAGGTGTGCTCGCACGGCTGCACGGAAAAGTCGAACTCGTCCCACTCGAGCGCCGGGTTGGCCGGTCCGTGATAGGTGTGGATGGTGCCGCCGTCGCGCCATGCGCCGACGTGATAGCCGACTTGCCCCAGCACGTGCGGCGGCAGCGGCACGTCGAAGCTGTGGCGCCACTCGCCGCCGTTTTCATCGGTGAGGACCAGGGTGCCGCCGGACAGCGAGCGGGTGCCGGGCGCAAACTGCAGTTGGTGCCGCACCGAGACCAGTTTCAGCGCGGCGCCGTCCCAGCCGAAATTGATCCAGCCCTCGAACGGCGTGCCGAACGCGTCGTTGAGATACACGTTTTCGCCATCGGCCCCTTCGTGGAAATGAAAATACGACGAGAACCCTTCGCTCTCAAGGAAGCAGGAGAAGCGCAGCGCGCGCGTCACCGGTGCTGGCGGCGCCGGCGGCAGCCACTTGGCGGCGCCCGACAAGGGCGGCGGCTCTCGTACAGTCCCCATGAGCGGTCGCGCACGGCGCCCCATGGCGCGTCGTCGAGCTCGAAGCGCTTGCCGTCGATCTCGATCCAGCCGGTGGCGGTGCCGACCTGGTTGAAACGGCTCTGGTCAGTCGTGTAGCGGCCATTGCGCACCGCCCGGTGGTGGGCCGACAAGTGCGGCGGCGCCAGGCCGCGCCACACCACGTCGTAGCTCATCCCCGACTCGTTCGCTTCGAGCACCATGCGGATGGTACGCATCGGTTCCAGGAATTCATAGCGCAGCGGGCCGACCGACACGCTGAAATCGTCGCGCCAGATGCGGCTCAGGCGCAGGGTGCGCTGGACGCCCCGGATATTGAGGGAGCTGTGAGCGCCCAGCACGTTGCTGTTGGGCGCAATGCGCATGCCGTTGATCAGGAAAACGCCCAGCTCAATGTTGTAGATACCGAAGTAATAGCCGTCATCCCACGCATAATCGGATGACGGCACGTAGCTCATCGGATACGGCGTTGCGTGTACGGGGTATTCGTCGTATGGCGTCAACGCCATTTTTTCAAAGTCCTGCTCCGGCATGCTGAATCTCCTTGTTCACGCGTCGCCCCAGCTGCAAGCAGCGGTTCTGGCATGAATCCACAAAGCGGGCCGCGCTGGTGCGCCGACGCGCTGCTGGAACGGCTGTTCCGAACCGCCAGCCAGGGCGGCGGCCGGCGCAGGGCCGCGCCGCCGCCCTGGTTTCAGAAGGCGACCTGGGCGGCCCCCTTCAGCGCCAGGATCTCGCGCGCTTCGGCAGGCGTGGCGATTTCCAGGCCGAGGCCTTCAACAATGGCGCGCACCCTGTGCACCTGCTCGGCATTCGAGCGGGCCAGTTGGCCGGGGCCGATCCACAGGTTGTCTTCCAGCCCGACCCGCACGTTACCCCCATCGACGCAGCCATGGCGGCAATCGTCATCTGGCTGCGTCCGGCGCCCAGCACCGACCAGCGGTAGTCGTCGCCGAACAGGCGGTCCGCGGTGCGCTTCATGTGCATCACGTCGTCGGGATGGGTGCCGATGCCGCCCAGGATCCCGAACACGGTCTGGACGAAGAACGGTGCCTTGACCAGGCCGCGGTCGATGAAATGCGCCAGGTTATACAGGTGCGAGGTGTCGTAGCACTCGAACTCGTAGCGCGTGCCGCTGGCCGACAGCTCGGTCAGCGCATACTCGAGGTCGCCGTAGGTGTTGCGGAAGATCAGGTCCTTGCTGCCTTCCAGGTAGGGCCGTTCCCAGTCGTGCTTGAACTCCTTGAAGCGCTCGAGCATCGGGAACAGGCCGAAGTTCATCGAGCCCATGTTCATCGACGCGACCTCCGGCTGGTGCACCAGCGCCGGCTGGATGCGCTCCTGCACCGACATGTACGGCGAGCCGCCGGTGGTCAGGTTAACGATGGCGTCGCAGCTCTCGCTGATGCCCGACAGGAAGGGCTTGAAGGCTTCGGGACGCTGGTCCGGCCGGCCGGTCTCCGGATCGCGCGCGTGCAGGTGGATGATGGCGGCGCCGGCTTCGGCCGCCGCGATCGACGCTTCCGCGATCTCGTCGGCCGTCACCGGCAAGTACGGCGACATCGACGGGGTGTGGATCGCGCCCGTCACGGCGCAGGTAATGATGACTTTTTTCTGGTGATGCATGATGTTCCTTTTCTGCAGGAAGGGCTTGGCGCACGCTGGCGTCAGGCCACGATTTTACGTTCGGCGAGCGCGTCGATATCGCTCGCACTGCGCCCCAGTTCGGCAAGCAGTTCACGCGTCGATTCGCCGCGCAGCGGCGCATGGCGGCGGTGCCCCGCGCTGGAACGCGAGAAGCGCACCATCGCCCCCAGTTCGCGCACTTCGCCAAACTGGGGATGGGTCGACACCTGGACCGTGTTGGCCGCCTGCAGCGCCGGATCGTTGAGCAGTGCCTGGTCGCCATCGCGCCGGCACAGTTCGACCCAGACCCCGGCCGCCTCCAGTGTCGCAATCGCGCTGGCACACGCCTGGGCGCCGATCGCCGCGCCAACCGCGGCCGCTTCCTGCGCTCCCCATTGCAATGGATCCGGATCGAGCCGTCCATCCAGCCCCAGCGCCGTGGCCAGTGCGGCAGCGGCCTTTCGCCCGCGAACGGCAAGCGCGATCCAGCCATCGGTGGCCTGGTACAGCGCCTCGGCGGGACGATAGCCGGTGCGTGTCGGATTGAGCGGCGCACCGCCCTCGAACCGTCCATCCGGCCACTGCACCAGGTCCGACAACAGCGCAATGCCGGCATTGACCAGCGGGCAGTCGATGGTGGCGCCGTCGCCGTGGCGGGTCCGGTAATAGAGCGCGGCCAGGGTGCCGACCGCGCCCAGGAAGCCGCCGGTGAAATCGACCATCGAGGTGCGGTTCCACAATGGCTCGTTGCCCTCCCCGCCGCCGCGGTGTTCATGGCCGCAGAAGGCCTGCATCACCATGTCGAAGGCGGCGCGGTCGGCCAGCGGGCCGCTCGAGCCATACCCCGGGCTTTCAAGCACGATCAGTTCCGGTTTCAGCGCATGCAGGCTGGCCACGTCGATGCCGAGCCGGGCCGACACCCCGGAGCGAAAATTGTTCGTGACGATGTCGGCACTCGCGCACAGGTCCCTGGCCAGCGCCTGCCCTTCCGGATTCTTGAGGTCGATGGTGATTGCGCGCTTGCCGCGGTTGGCGACCGTGTACCAGCGGTACATGCTGCGGTTGGGGTCGCCCGCCGGTGTTTCGACCTTGATGATATCGGCCCCCAGGTCGGCCAGCACGACGGACGCGAAAGGGCCGGCGACAAACGCGCCGAAATCGACCACCCGCACGCCATCGAGCGGGCGCGGGTTGGCGGCCTTGCGCGGCTCCTTGTACGGTGCCGGCGATGCGCTGGTCTTCATCGGATGCCCGACGTGGCGGGTACCGTCGGCATCGGTCGCGATAATGCCGTTGTGCTGGACTTGTGGCTCGTCCCAGCACATGCCGGGCGCCAGGACCGGTTCGGCGGGAAGGCCCAGGGCCCAGATACGTTCGAGCAATTCAGTGCTCGATTTTTTCGCTGCATGGGCCGCCAGCAGGTCGATATTGCCGTAGAAATTCTTCGGGTCGCTGGTCGGCGTCGGCATGCCGCTGTCGTTCGGGCTGACGCTTGGATCATCGATCTCGAGCGCCTGGTACATCTTGTATTTGGAACCGGCGGCACCGATGACCAAATGGATGAAGACCCCGTCGGCGCAACGGAAAATCAGCGGGATTGGGTCCTTCGGAATGACGAACCTGGTGTTCGGGGTCGGCTTTTCGACTTCGCACCAGCTGCCCCGGCCCAAACCGCTGCGCCTTCGAACAGCGACGTCGCCACCACCTGCCCCTGGCCGCTGCCCTCGCGCTCGTAGAGTGCCGCGAACAGGCCCGCCAGGCCGCGCAGGGCGGCGCCGAAGTTGGCCGGCGAAAAACTCATCACCATCGGACGGTCGGAGAAATGCTCGAAGGTCAGGCCGGAGCGCGCCTGCACCAGCAACTCAGTGGCAGGCCGCTGTGCGTGTTCGGTGCCGGCCGGCGCCGCTTCGATGTCGAGCACCACCAGGCGCGGGAACCGTGCCGACAGTTCGGCCGCATTCCATCGGCGCGCGACGCCGGGATAATCCTCGCCGCCAACCAGGCAGACGTCGGCCGCCGCCAGCAAGGCGTCAAGGCGTGCCGGCGACGCGGCTGCATCGGCATCGAGCGCGCTACCGCGCAGCCACACCTCGTAGGCGGGATACACAGCGGCGAAAGGGTCGCCGCCTGGCGGTTCAACCCGGGTTACCTGCGCTCCAAGCTCGACCATGAACTTGGTGACCAGCGCCGGCGCCATGCCAACACCCAGGTGAACCACCACGACATCCTTCAACATCTGCAATTGAGCAACCATAGCCTTGGATCTCCTTTATGTTTTTTGAGACAACGTCCGAGGCTCTTGCGCGCCAGTATGGCTGGCAAGACTCAGATCGTGAGGTACACTGCGCCTTCGCGCACCACCACCGGATAGGTCCTCAGGGCCTTTCCGCAAGGCAGCGCCTTGACTTCACCGGTGCGGATGTCGAATGCCCCGTCATGCCAGCTGCACACCACCGTGAACCCTTCGAGATAGCCCTCGTCGGACAAGGACGCTTCGGCATGGGTGCAGCGGTCGTCGGACGCAAAAAACGCGTCCCCTACCCGATAGATGGCGAACTTGCCGAGATCGGCGATCTCGGCCTTGAAAATCTCCCCATCGGCAAGATCGGTAACGGTGCACACTTGCACCAGCTGCTGTTCTGTTACTTGAGCGCTCATCGGATTCACCTATCGGAAAAAATTAGTACGTAAGCGCATAGTATCAGTAACGTACCACATAGTCCAGCGCCTAACTCCTGAGCGTCCTGGCAATCTTCTGGCAGCGCGCGCTTGGCGGCGCGCATCCTGGGCGCTACAGGAACTGGCGGATCGTTTCGACGAAATCGTCGGTGCGGTCGTGATGGACCCAATGGCCGGCGCGCTCGAACGTCTCGACCCGCGCATCGCGGAAATGGCCGATGTGCCCGTCGTCGAGCGGGTTGGCGGCCCAACTGTCCTTGCCATAGACCAGCAGCGTAGGGCAGGCGATACGGCTCCACAGGTGCGCCATTTCCGCTGCCGGGATATCGTTTGGCGGCAAGGCACGCACGTAGTTGTCGAACTTCCAGCTGTAGGTGCCGTCCTCGTTCTGGTTGACGCCATGCGAGGTCAGGTGGCGCGCCTGGGCCGGCGACAGGTGCCGGTTCTCGGCATGCATCCGCTGGAACGCTTCATCGATCGTGGCGTAGCGCTTGGGCTGGCGCGCGGCCAGCGTACGCTGCTCGTCGAGCCAGCCGGTCATCCGCTCCACCACCCGCTCCGGCTTGCCGTCGACCGGCGTGCCTGGCAGCGGACCGAGTCCTTCGATCACCGCCAGCCGCGACACGTTCTCCGGGTACAGGCCGCTGTAGCGCAGTGCGATATGCCCGCCGAGCGAATGGGCGACGATCCTGGCCGGCGCCAGCTTGAGCTGGTGGATCAGCTGCGACAGGTCGTACACGTAGGCCGGCATCGAATACTGGCCGTCGCTGGTCCAGGCGCTGTCGCCGTGGCCGCGCAGGTCGGGGGCGATGATGTGCCAGTCGTCGCGCAGGCGCTGCGCGATCCAGTCCCAGTTGCGGCAATGGTCGCGCCAGCCGTGCAGCAGCAGCAGCGGCGGCGCCTCCGAGTTACCCCAGTCGACGTAATGGAGGCGCAGCCGCTGCGAGACGTAGACGTGGGAGGTCGGGCCGGCCAGTGTCATGGCTGCACCTCGCCGGTATACGCCGCGAGATTGGCCGCCAGGTCGCGCAACTGGCGCGGAAAGGTGGTGTAGCCGATGCCGGCGATGCGCAGGTCCTGGTCGCCCCCGCTTTCAAACAGCGTCTGCGCGCCGCCGGTCAGGATCGCCAGGTGCAAGGTGCGCCAGACGGTGAAGAAGCGCATGCGCTGTTCCGACACCGGGCGCCCGCCATGGGCCAGGTACGCGGCCATGAACTCGTCCCACGGCAGGATGCGTTCGACCAGGTACTTGCAATAGGTGAGGTCTTCGGCCGGGTCGCCCGCATGCGCGAACTCCCAGTCGAGCAGCGCGGTCAGGCGCTCGCCATCGCCCATGGTGTTGTGCAGGCCGGCGTCGCCATGCACCAGCGCGCGTTCCACGCCGATGCCATCGATCTGCAGGTCCAGCCATGCAAAGGCCGCATCCATCAGCGGCGTGGCCGGCACGTTGGCGCGATAGCGCTGGCGGAAGCTGGCCAGCATCGCGCGCACCGGATGCGCTTCCCTGCCCCAGTAGAGCTGATCGGCCAGGCCGGCCTGGTCGATGTCGAGCGCATGCAGGCGTGCCAGCGCGGCCGCGAACTCGCGCACGAATGCGGGCGTGGCGTCGCTGGCAAACAGCGTCCCCATTGCCCGCCCCGGGACCCGGGAGAACGCGATGAAGCGCCCGCCGATCGCCGCCGGATCGTCCTCGAGCCACAGCGGCTCGGGCACCGGCAGTCCGCCCCGCCAGGCGGCGCGCACGATCGGGTACTCATAGCTGACCGAAGTACCGGTGACGCTGGCGTCGAAATCCCGGCGCAGCACGATCGAGCGCGGCCCCGCGGCGCCGCTCAACTCGACCACGATCGTGCCCTTCGAGCGTCCGCCCGGGACCGTCGTCAGCGTGTCGGCGGCGATGCTCGCATCGTCCGGGAAGCGCTGGCGCAGGTAGGCCGTCAATGCGGCCGGCGCAATCGCCAGCTCGTTGCTGGAACGCTTGCCGCCCGGTTGCGCACGGGCGGCCGCGACGACGCGCTCCTCGACCTCGGCGCGGCGTTTGCACTCGAGCGCCGCGACCGCCGCGACCAGTTGCGCCGTTTGCACGCGCTGCACCGGATCGCCCAGGTCGGCCGCCAGCAGCCGGTCCGACAACGCCCGGGCGCGCAGCGCCTCGCTCGCGGCCGGCGCCGGCGCCGCCGCATCGAGCAGCTGTTGCAGCTTGGCTTGATAAGCGCCGCCGGCACCGTCGGCATCGGTCTCGACGGCGAGACGGGTGAGCAGCAAGTCGATCAGCTCGGCCCGCAGGCGCGCCTGCGGCGTCGCCAGTTCGGGACGCAGGTCCTCGCGCACGGCGGCGAGGATACTGCGCAGCTTGGCCGAAATAAGGGATGGTTCGATGTCGTTCATACCGGGCGCCCCACGAAGACGGGAAAGAAGAAGCCACGCTCGCGCGCGACGTGGCGCTTGGTCAATACGTGCTGGAAGGTCAAGCGACCTTGGTGATGCAGGGTTTCATCCAATGCGGTGAGCATCTGTCCTCCTGTTGCGGGAGCGGGGCAATCGGCCATGCGGTGCGGCGTGCTTGCCGAAATATGTCGCTTGACGCTATATTGGCACGCCAGAATACAATTCGCAAGTGTATCATTAGGCTTAATTTCTATTTTTGGGGGAATACTATGATTTGCATCGTTGGCGCCAGTTTGGCGGGGGATACGGCAGCGGCAACGCTGCGCGCGCAGGGCTACACCGGACGCATCGTACTGATCGGCGACGAAGCCGAGCCGCCGTACGACCGTCCGCCGCTGTCGAAGGAGGCGCTGGAGGGCGACAGCGCCGACCAGCGCATCTTCCTGCGCGCGCAGAGCTGGTATTCGGAACAGGACATCGAGCTGCGTCTCGGCCACGCCGTCAGCGCGATCGATCGCGCCGCGCGCCGCCTGACCCTGGCCGACGGCGCCACGCTCGCCTATGACAAGCTGCTGCTTGCGACCGGTGCGCGGGCGCGCATGCCGGGCGGCGCCGACGCCACCTCGCTGCCCGTGTTCCGGGTGCGCACGCTGGCTGACACCGTGGCGCTGCGCGCAGCGCTGCAGCCGGGTGCGCGGGTGGCGATCATCGGGGCCGGCGTGATCGGCCTCGAGGTCGCGGCCACCGCGACCAGGCGCGGCTGCGCAGTCGACGTCATCGACCTGGCCGGGCGCGTGATGGCGCGCGTGCTGCCGCCCGCGCTATCGGCCTACATGGCCGACCTGCACCGCGCCCATGGCGTGCGGCTGCACCTCGACGCCGGCAGCGTGGCGTTCGCCAGCGTCGATGGCCAGCACGGCGTCGCGACCGCGCGCCACGGCTTCATCGGCGCCGACGTGGTGGTGGTCGGCATCGGGGTCGTGCCCAATGCCGGACTGGCCGAACTGGCCGGACTCGATTGCCAGGATGGCGTGGTGGTCGACGAATTTTGCCGCACCAGCGACCCCGACATCTTCGCCGCCGGCGACGTCGCGCGTTATCCCTGCCCATTCGAGCAGCGCCTGGTCCGCAGCGAGAACTGGCGGCACGCGCAGGACCATGCGGTCGCCGCCGCCAGGAACATGGTCGGCCAGCCGCAATCCTATGGCGCCGTGCCGAGCATGTGGTCGGACCAGTATGACGTCAAGCTCCAGACCTGCGGCTGGCTGCGCGACAGCGGCGAGATCGTTCGCGGCGAGGCGGGCAGCGCGAAATTCATGATGCTCTACCGTGACGACGCCGGGCTCGTCGTCGGCGCGCTCGGCATCAACCAGGCCAAGGACATGCGCTTCGCGCAGAAGCTGATCGAAAAGCGCATCGCCGTCGACCCGGCGCTGCTGGCCGATCCCAAGCAGGACTTGCGCAAGCTCGCCCAATGAGCGCGCCATCCGGGTTCGGCGCGCACGAGGCGGTGCGCCTGTCGGTCAGCGATGGCCTGGCGGTCATCGAAATTGACAACCCGCCCGTGAATGCGCTGTATGACGCGATCCGCGACGCGATTGCCGCCATGCTCCCGGTGCTTGCACATGATCCGGCGGTGGCCGCGATCCTGGTCGTCGGCGCCGGGCGCGCGTTCTCGGCCGGGGTCGACCTGAAGAAAACCGCAGCCCGCGCCGAGCCGTTCTTCTTCCATGCCGCGCTCGATGCGATGGACCGGGCCGGCAAGCCGCTGCTGGCGGCGATCCAAGGGCCTGCGCTCGGCGGCGGCCTGGAACTGGCGCTCGCCTGCCACTACCGGCTGGCCGGCCCGCGCGCGCGCTTCGGCTTGCCCGAGGTCGAGGTGGGGATCATTCCCGGCGCCTGCGGAACGCAACGCCTGCCACGCCTGGTTCCGCTCGACTGCGCGCTCGGTGTCGCCGCGCTCGGCGACCTGCTTGACAGCGGCCAGGCGCATGCCCTGGGTCTGGTCGACGACCTGGCGCAGGACGACGATTTCCGCGCCGAGGCCATTGCCTGGGCGCGCGCGCGGCGCTACGCGCCGCTTCGCCGCACCCGCGACCTGCCCGTGATCGCGCCGCGCAACGGCAGCGGCCCGGAGGCCGCGTTCGCGGTCGCCGCGCTGCGCGCCGCGCGCGAGCGCCCCGGCGAAAGCGCACCGCTGAAGGCAATCGAGGCGGTCCGCGCGGCGTGCGAGCGAAGCTTCGACGAAGGCGTCGAGATCGAGCGCCGCCTGGTGACCGAGTGCAAATACTCGGCCGAGGCGAAGGCGAAGCGCCACCTTTTCTTTGCCGAGCGCGCCGCCGGCAAGGTCGACAGCGCGCCACGCGCCCTGCAGGCGATACATATCGACGGTTCGCGCGCCAGCCGGCTGGCGGCGGTGCAGGCTGCGGCGATCGCCAGCGGGGCCGGCGGCGAGCTGGCGCTGCATGCGGTCGGCAGCGGCGAGGCGCCCGCTGTCGATGCGATCACCGTGCTGCTGCCCGACGACAGCAGCGGCCTGGTCGAGCTGGCGCTGACGGCGGACGTCGACGACGCGCTGCTGGCAGCGGCGGTGCGCCTGCTGCGCCCGTTCGGACGGGCGCTGGTCATCGGCCGCGGCGCGCTGCTGGGGGAGCGTTTGCGTAGCGTGCTGGCCGACGCCGGCGGGCAGTTCACGCCTGCCAGCATCGCCCGCCTGGCCGATGAAGGAGAACGGATGCTGCGCGCGAACACGGCAGCCCGCGCGGGCGACATCGATATCGCCTGCGTCATGGCGCTCGGATTCCCGCGCAGCCGTGGCGGGCCGATGTACTTGCGCAAGACATCGGCGAGGCTGAACCGCCTGATGACCCGCTTCTCGCGCCAATGGGCGCGCGAATCTCGCCGGCCGTGCGCAAGCCGGTTCGCGCAGGACCGCCTCATTGTCGCCGCCCGGCGTCGGCGGCCCGTGCGAATCCTCGCCTGGCGTCTTGCTGAAGCTGGTCAGGCGGCGGATGGAACGGCACGGTTTTTCGGACAGGCCTTTCCACTTGCAGCTCGGTGAATGAAATCGGGCCGGGATGTTGAGGAATCGTCGAGGGCCTGCTGCGGGTCAGCCACAGGGGCCGGCGAGAATCCACTCTAAGAAATTTGGCCAGCTTTCGGCCAGCGCCTCGGCCGGGTGGTGTTACTGCGCCGCCCATCATCGCGGCGATGGCGCTCAGCGGGCTTCCCCATGTTTCGGCCGGCTTTCGTCGCTGCCGAAGCGCGGCGTCGCCAGCAGTTCTGCTACGCGCCCGATATTGCGCGCCAGGCGCTTGAAACTGGATTGCCGACGCCAGCCCACCAGGTAAGACCCAGCCGTCCCTTTGGCCCGGATCACGGGTCGGCCGGGCCGCCGATTGGGCGCGGTTTGCGCTGCCTTCCGCTGGTAGTCGTTGAACGCCTGGTCGATCAGGAAATAATTATCGACCACGAGGCGCGGGTCTGGAAGCAGGTTGGCCTCACTTTGCCCTTCGCCGGTGGCAATCGCGGTGGCGCAGCGCGGCTCACGCGCAAGCGCGATGAAGCCGGCTGGCCATGTCGACCCAGCCGCCGCCTCTTCCATCGGCTTTTGGCCCGCTTCGCCTGAAGGTGGGTGGAGCCGCTCCATCCCTGGCGAATGCGGTCAAAAGCACAGAGCCCGGTCGCGTAACGGCCCTTCGCTGCCGAAGGTGTCAGGTGCACGAAAATGATGTCGGGCTTGATCGCCGCCAGCTGCTCGTAAGTCGAGCCCGAAGCGAGCGCAACGATTGTTGTCGGCAGGTTGGCGACGATCGATATCGGCCGCCGCGCAACAAGCGCTCGACACCGCCTTGCGCGCTCGGACCGCGAGGTCGAGCGTGAGGCAGGCTTGTTCGCGGTTGGTCTGGGTAAACACGACCCGCCATGGGAACCCTCCTTCGAACGGCCATGGCGGTCCGGTCCTCGCCGCCTCCGGGCGCTCGATCCGGGATCACGTCGGCCCCCAGGTCGGCCAGCAACCGCGGTCGACGATCGGACCGGCCACGTAGCGGGTGACCATCGAGTACCCGCACGCCCTTGAAAGTATTTGGTCATGCTTTTCCTTTTCGTCTTTCAGGCGCCTTTGAAAGGCGGCTTTGCGCTTAGCGCCGACCGCGCTCACGCCTCCATCGAAATCGTCGGTCCCGGCGCACGCGCCGACGACTTCCCGCTTCGGTTTTCGCATCTGCGCGCGGATCGGATTGGCGAACGCCTGGTTGAGCAAGCATCTTGGTGCGCGCGAATGGCGACGCTCGTCGTTCGCCAGGCGCTGCGCTAGCTTCCTCGGTTTCGGCATCGAGCTCGGCGTCGGCAGACGACGTGCGGTTTTGCCGCCCGAACGCGACTGCCTCGGCGGCCGACAGGCGGTCGCCCAGCAGCGCCATCTCCTTCGCCTTGCGCAAGCCGATCGCGCGCGGCAGGTGCCAGGTCACCGCGCCGTCCGGGCTGGTGCCAAGCAGGATGTGGGCGACCACAAACAGCGCCGTGTCCGACACCAGCACGAAGTCGCTCGCCGCGACCCAGCCGACACTGGCGCCGGCGACCGCGCCGCGCACCTTGGCGATGATCGGCTGCGGCAGCCGTTCCATCGCCGCGAACAGCGACATGGCGCTCCTGGCGCGCTCCTCGAAATCACGCCTGCGCTCGCCCGGTGCGGCATCGAGGGCTTGCGCGAATCCGGCGACATCGCCGCCGGCCATGAAGTGGTCGCCCGCCCCCGTCATCACCACGCAACGTACGCTTGGGTCGGTTTCGATCTGTTTGAGGAACTCGCGCATCGCCACCACCATGCCCGCCGTCAGCGCATTGCGCGCCTGCGGACGGTTGAAGGTAATGCGCGCGATCGGTCCGTCTATTTCGGTAATCAATTCCTGGTCAGCCATGGTATGCCTCCTTTATCAGCGGTTACGGTAGACCGGCGCGCGCTTGTTCTTGAACGCGTCGAGCGCCTCGAGCAGGTCCTCGCTCACCATGCCGTACTGTTCCAGCGCCAGTGAAAACTCGAACACGTCGACCGCCTGCTTGTGCATTGCGTGGTTCAGCGAACGCTTGGTGAACTGGACTGCGATCGGCGGCAGCGCGGCGATCTTGGCGGCGATTTTTTCGGCCAGCGGCAGCACTTCCTCGGGCGTCTCCACCAGGTCGGAGATGCCGCCCAGCCGGTGCGCTTCTTCCGCCGCGATCGGATCGCCCGTCAGCAGGTGGCGCCGTGCGCGCATCATGCCGAAGGCAGCCGGCCACACCAGGCAACCGCCGTCGCCGGCGGCCAGGCCCACCTTGACGTGGGGATCGCCGATACGCACGTTCTTGCTCGCCACCACAATGTCGCCCGACAGCGCCATCGAGGTGCCCAGGCCGAAGACATCGCCCTGCAGCGCCATCACGGTCGGGATCGGGATCTCGTACATGCCGTAGATCATGCGCCGGCTCATGTCCCAGGCATCGGCGCGGCGTTCCGGGTCTTCCACCAGGCGCCGCACTTCGTCCAGGTCGCCGCCAGCCGAAAAAGCCTTGCCGGTGGAGGAGAAGACCAGCACCCGCGCCGCGCCGGGCCGGCGCATCCGCTCGATCACGTCGACCAGCTCGGCGCTGGTGACGTCGTCCATGCGATTGAGGATCTCGGGCCGCGTCAGCACCACCCTGGCAATCGGGCCGTCCTGTGTAAAGGTCAGTGTTTCGTATGCTTTTTCCATCGGATTTCCTGGTCCCTGAAGGTTTATGTGGGCATCGCGCATCAAAAGAACGCTAGCGTATGATATCATTCCGTACTATATTTGCATAGCGGTTCATCAAATCATTGCACGCCGCACTGGCCAATCTTATTACTTTACCCTCATGGAACGCTCTCATGACGAAGAACAGTCCACGACGCCGCTTTGACGGCAAGGTAGCACTTATTACCGGCGGCAACGCCGGCATCGGTTTCGCTGCAGCCACGGCGTTTGCAGGCGAAGGGGCGCGCGTGATGATTGCGGCGCGCCGGCGGCAAGAGGGCGAACAGGCGGTCGCCGCCATCACCGCAGCGGGCGGCGAGGCGCGCTTTGTCGAAACCGATGTCGCCAGCGCCGACTCGGTGCGGGCGATGGTTGGCGCCTGCGTCGAGGCCTACGGCCGGCTCGACATCGCCTTTAACAATGCCGGCATCACCGGCGATGTGACCACGCTGGTCGCAGATGCCGATGAGGAACGCTTCGACCAGGTGATGGAGATCAATGTCAAGGGCGTTTGGCTGAGCATGAAATACGAGATCCCCGAACTGCTGAAGGCCGGCGGCGGCGCCATCATCAACTGCAGTTCGGTGGCCGGCCTGCGCGGCGGCCCGCGCTCTGGCGCCTACTATGGCAGCAAGCATGCGGTGATCGGCATGACCAAGACGGCGGCGCTCGAGTATGCGACGCATAACATCCGCATCAATGCGGTGTGCCCCGGCCTCATCATGACCGACCTGATCGCGACCGGATTCGCCGCCGCGCCCGAGAAGCTGGCGAGCCTCACCGCGCGCATTCCAATGCAGCGCAGCGGGCAGCCGCACGAAATCGCCGATGCCGTCCTGTGGCTGGCATCGTCCGAGAGCAGCTTCGTGTCCGGCGTCGCGCTGCCGGTCGACGGCGCCCTGTCCGCCACCTGAACTACACTGAAAGGAAAATATGGACAAGTGTTTCGGCATTGCGCGCTTCGCGATCAAGCCAGGCGAAGCGCCACAGTTTATGGAACGGGCGCGCGAATGCATGCGCGCCGCCGAGGTGGACCTGGCCGGGACCCAGGCCTACGAATGGTTCGTCAGCGCCGACGCCAGTCAATGCGTGGTCATCGAAGCCTACGACGGCGTCGAGGGCATGGCCCATCACAGCCGGCATGTCGGCAAGACCATTCCGGCGCTGCTCGCCCACGCCGCCAGCGAGGTCGTCCTGCTCGGCGACGTACCGGACAGCGTGGTGCAGCGCATGGCCGGCAAATTCGGCGGCGTCGATTTCTTCGGGCCGCGCTTCCAGGGGCGCCTGACCGGGCCGGCGCCCGGCACGGCAGCGCCTGAGGCGGGCGGCAAGATTTTCGCGATCGCACGCTTCACGATCGAGCCGGGCAAGCTGGACGAATTCCGCAGCCTGGCCGCGCACTGCATGGCCGGGGTCGAAGCCAGCGAGCCGGGCACGATCGGCTACGAGTGGTTCCTCGACCGCGACGGCCGGCACTGCGTGACGCTCGACGTGTATCGCGATGCGGCCGCGCTGCGCGCGCACATGGCCAACACCGGGCCGACCATGGAAAAGATCCTGCGCATCGTGAAAAGCGAGGTCGAGCTGTATGGCGCCATGCCGGCCGAGATGGTGAGCCAGCTCAAGGGCAGCCTCGGGGTCCGCTTCGTGGCGCCGCAATGCCAGGGGGTGCTCTGATGCACGGCCGCGGACCACTCCCGCGCGCGGACGGGCCGCAGCCATGAAGGCCAGCGAAGCGCTCGCCTCGCGGCGCTCGGTGCGCGCCTTCCTCGAGCGCCCGGTCGACCAGGCGCTGATCCGGCGCGTCATCGCGCAGGCCGCACGCTCCCCCTCGGGCGGCAACCTGCAGCCCTGGCACATCTATGCGCTGACCGGCGCGCCGCTCGCCGAACTCAAGCGCACCATGGACCTGCGCACGGCGGGCCTGGCCGGCGCCGAAAGCACCGAGTACGACATCTATCCGAAACAGCTGGGCTCGCCCTACCGCGAGCGCCGTTTCGCGGTCGGCGAGGCGCTCTACGCCAGCATGGGCATTCAACGCGACGACCGGGAAGCGCGCCTGCGCTGGTTCAGCCGCAATTTCCGCTTCTTCGATGCGCCGATGGCCCTGTTCTGCTTTGTCGACCGGGCCATGGGGCCGCCGCAATGGTCCGACCTGGGCATGTACCTGCAGTCGCTCATGCTGCTGCTGCGCGAAGAAGGCATCGACAGCTGTCCCCAGGAATGCTGGGCGCTGTATCCGCGCACGATCGCCGGGTTGGTCGGCGCCCCCGGCGAACTGATGCTGTTTACCGGCATGGCCATCGGCTATGCCGACCTGGAACACCCGGTCAACCGGTTCCCGAGCGAACGCGCCCCATCGAATGAATTTGCAACTTTTCTTGGCTTTGACGCGGGCTCGGACAACCGAACCGCGCAAGCCGCAACCACAGGAGATAAACCATGAAACTATTGGTGCCCGTAAAGCGGGTCATAGATTTTAACCTCAGGCCGCGGGTCAAGCCGGACGGCTCGGGCATCGACCTGAGCAACGTCAAGATGTCGATGAACCCGTTCGACGAAATCGCGGTCGAGGAGGCAGTTCGGCTGAAGGAAAAAGGCAAGGCCAGCGAAGTCGTGGTGGTGTCCATCGGCGAGGCCAAGGCGCAGGAAACGCTGAGGACGGCATTGGCGATGGGCGCCGACCGCGCGATCCACGTCTTGTGCGACGCCGAGGTACAGCCGCTGGCGGTGGCAAAACTGCTCAAGGCGATCGTCGAGCAGGAACAGCCTGGCCTCGTCATTCTCGGAAAACAGGCGATCGACGACGATTCGAACCAGACCGGCCAGATGCTGGCCGGCCTGCTGGGCTGGGCGCAGGGCACGTTCGCATCCAAGCTGGAGCTCGATGGCGACTGGCTGAACGTCACCCGCGAAGTCGACGGCGGCCTGGAAACGGTGTCGCTGAAGGCGCCGGCGATCATTACCGCCGACTTGCGCATCAACGAACCGCGCTACGCCACGCTTCCGAACATCATCAAGGCGAAATCCAAGCCGATGGCGCAGAAAACCGCGGCCGACTATGGCGTCGACGTCAGCGCGCGGCTCAAGACGCTCAAGGTCGAGGAGCCGGCACAACGCACGGCCGGCGTGAAGGTCGCCGATGTCGACCAACTGCTTGCCAAACTTAACGCTCTGGGAGTAATGCAATGAAAACGCTGGTGTGGGTTGAACATGACAATGCAAGCGTCAAGGATGCGACGCTGTCCGCCGTCAGCGCGGCATCGCAGCTCGGCGAAGTCCATCTGCTGGTGGCCGGGCACAACGCGCGCGCGGTAGCCGACCAGGGCGCGGCCATCGCCGGCGTGAAGCGGGTATACCTGGCCGACGATGCCGCGTACGCGAACGCGCTTCCGGAAAATATCGCGCCATTGGTGGTCAAGCTGATGGCCGACCATGACGCCTTCGTCGCGCCGGCCACCTCCAACGGCAAGAATATCGCGCCGCGCGTTGCGGCGCTGCTGGACGTCGCACAGGTGTCCGAGATCGTGACGGTCGAAAGCGCGGATACCTTCAAGCGCCCGATCTACGCCGGCAATGCGATCGCCACGGTGCAAGCGCTGGATGCGAAAAAAGTCATCACGGTGCGCGCCACGGCGTTCGCGAAGGCTGCCGCGCAAGGTGGCCAGGGTACGGTCGAACCGATCGCCGGCATTGGCGATGCGGGCCTGTCGCGCTTCGTCGGCGCAGACATTTCGGTGTCCGAGCGGCCCGAACTGACGTCGGCCAAGGTAATTGTCTCGGGCGGACGCGCGCTCGGCTCGGGCGAAAAGTTCCGCGAACTGATCGAACCGCTGGCCGACCGCCTCGGCGCCGGCGTCGGCGCCTCCCGCGCCGCCGTCGATGCCGGTTACGTGCCCAACGACTACCAGGTCGGGCAGACCGGAAAGATCGTGGCGCCGGAAGTGTATATCGCGATCGGGATCTCGGGGGCGATCCAGCACCTGGCCGGCATGAAGGACTCGAAAACGATCATTGCGATCAACAAGGACGAGGATGCGCCGATCTTCCAGATCGCCGATATCGGCCTGGTCGGCGATCTGTTCAAGATCCTGCCTGAGCTTACCAGCAAGCTGCGCTAGGCCTGCGCACAGCTGCCGCCATGACATCCGTCCGGCAGCTGTGCCGATTTTGTTCAACATCTAGCAAATCAATTTACTAGAAATAAGATTACGATTCCGGACACTGGAGAAATCAAGGCATGACCCGTTCAATGACAAGTGCGCAGCACGGACAGTTCCGGCTCGGTTTTCTCGTCCATGACGATTCCCGCTTGCGCCGTACCGCGCTCGACAAGGCGCTCAAGCCATTGGGCGTGACGCGTTCTCAATGGTGGGTGCTGGCCAACCTGTCGCGCGACAAGGGCGCCGGCATGATGCAGACCGACCTGGCGAAATTCCTCGACATCGGCAAGGTCGCGCTCGGCGGATTACTCGACCGGCTCGAGGACAACGGCTATATCGCCCGCAAGACCGATCCCGACGACCGCCGCGCCAAGCGCATCAAGATGACGGCCGCAGGCGCCCTGCTTCTTTCCTCCATTCAAGGACGCGCTTCACAGCTGAACGCGGAAATGGTGGCCAACGTCTCCGAGGACGAGATCCTGGCAGCCGAGGATGTGCTCCACCGCATGAAAATGCGCCTTCTGGAGATGGACCGGCAGCATCGGCAGAAAGAGGAGACGGAGGCTGAAACTGGCCGCGACCGGCTGTGAGTGCGGGCGGCGGGACGATGGCGCGCGCAACCGGCTGAAAATTTACACGCATACTCATACGATTCGTGTGATGATTGTCAGTTGATTTACGATAGAATGCGCATTTTAGTACTGACAGGAAATTAGATTATGTCTCAAGCGAAGACGACCCCAAAGCATGGAGAGTTCCGGCTTGGCTTTCTCATCCATGACGTATCCCGCTTGCGCCGTACCGTCGTCGACAAGGCGCTCAAGCCCTTGGGCGTCACCCGCTCGCAGTGGTGGGTGCTGGCCAACCTGTCGCGCGAGAAGGGGTCCGGCATGATGCAGACCGACCTCGCGAAATTCCTCGACATCGGCAAGGTCGCGCTGGGTGGATTGCTCGACCGGCTCGAGGAGAACGGCTATATCGCGCGCAAGGCCGACCCCAACGACCGCCGCGCCAAGCAGATCAAGATGACTGCCGCCGGCGCCCTGCTGCTTTCCTCGATCCAGGAACGGGCGTCGGTTGTGAACGAAGAAATGATGGTCGGCGTGTCCGAGGAAGAAATCCTGGCGACCGAGGACGTTCTGTACCGCATGAAATTACGCCTGCTGGAAATGGATCGGCAAACCCGGCAGAATGGCGAAGCGGACGCGGACACCGACGCGGACGAGCAGTAAGCGCCGCTGCAACTGTCGCGCATGCTGGAGTGCGCCGCGCTGGCCGCCTTGCGCCTGCACCGGCGACCGCCCCGCTGGCCGTCTATCGCCGGACAATGCCCCAGTCCCTGAACACCGCGTCGGTATCCGCGCCGCGCGCCGGCGGCGGGCATGCCACGGCGCCGGGAGTGCGGCTGAACTTCGGCACCGGCGACGGCTGCAGCACGCCGCCTTCGCGCAAGAAGACCTCCCGCGCAGCATTGTGCGGATAATTTTCCACCTCTGACAGCGACAGCACAGGCGCGACGCATGCCTCGCTGCTAAAAATGGCCACCCATTCGTCGCGCGTCTTTTCTGCAATGCGGCGCGCCACCCTGGCCTTGAGATCAGGCCAGCGCGCCTGATCCATCTGCGCATCGAATTGCGGGTCGGTGAGACCGGCGTCACGCCGGAACGCTGCGTAAAACTGCGGTTCGATCGCCCCCACGGCGATGTACTTGCCGTCAGCGGTGTCGTAGACCTCATAGAAATGGGCGCCGCCATCGGCGATGTGCGTGCCGCGCCCACCTTCGAAGCTGCCCATGGCCTGCATCGTCAACACGCCCGACAGCTGGGATGCGGCACCTTCGATCATCGCCGCATCGACCACTTGGCCCTTCCCCGACCGCAGCGCCTCGAACAGCGCGCTCACCATGCCGAACGCCAGCAGGAGTCCACCGCCGCCCATGTCGCCAACAAAATTCTGCGGGATCGCGGGACGCTCGCCCGCGCGGCCGCACACGTGGAGCGCGCCGGCCAGCGCGATATAGTTAAGATCATGACCGGCCCACTGCGCCATGGGGCCGGTCTGGCCCCAGCCGGTGACCCTGCCGTAGACCAGCCGCGGATTGCGGGCCAGACAATGATCCGGGCCGAGTCCGAGCCGCTCGGCGACGCCCGGCCGGTTGCCTTCAATCAGGCCATCGGCGCGATCGATGAGCGCCAGGGCCTGGTCGCGTGCGACAGGGTCCTTGAGGTCCAGCACCACCGAGCGCCGGCCACGGTTCAGAATGTTACGCGACGGCTCGATGCCATACACCGCAGTCGCGCCCATCGGGCGGTCGATCTGCACCACCTCGGCGCCCAGGTCGGCCAGCAGCATGCCGCAATACGGACCGGGGCCGAGTCCCGCCAGTTCGACGATCTTGAGGCCCTTCAACGGGCCTTGGGAGGCAGTCATACGCAATTCCTTTCTTTGGCAATCGAACATATCGTCGTGGCCGACAACTTTGAATGGCCTGGCTGCTGCGAATCCGGTCGACCAGCCGCGCGGAATGGCGCAATCCCAAGCCTTGCGATAGACTCTACATTTTTATTTCGCTGATGTATAGTACACGTTATTATTATATTTTTATATGCGGAAAATCGTCGCTCAGAACAATCCCCTCCCGCATGACAGCGCTAACGAATGCGGCGCTCCATGCACATCGGCCGCCTAGATACGCAGGCATACCATATACGACGTTAGCAGAACCCTGACACAGGAAACGGCAACATGAACGATCTCTCCAACAAGCTGTGGTTTATTACAGGCGCATCGGCGGGCTTCGGCCGTGCCTTGTGCGAGCAGGTGATTGCCCGCGGCGGCCGGCTGCTGGCCACCGCGCGCGACGTGGCGGCGCTGGCCGACCTGGCTGCAATGGCGCCGGAGCGCGTGGCGCTGGCGCCGCTGGACGTGACCAATCCGGCACAGATCGCCGCCGCGGTCGCGCTTGCCGAAGCGCGCTTCGGTGGCATTGACGTACTCGTCAACAACGCCGGATATGGCTATCTGGGCGCGATCGAGGAAGCCAGCGATGCCGAAGTGCGGGCGCAATTCGATGTCAACTTCTTCGGCCTGGCGGCGCTAACGCGTGCCGTACTACCGTCGATGCGGGCTCGCCGCTCAGGCAAGATCATCAACATGTCATCGACCGCCGGCACGCGTGGCAACGCCGGCGTCGGCTATTACGCTGCCAGCAAATGGGCGGTCGAGGCATTGTCCGAAGCGCTCGCGCAGGAAGGCGCCCCATTCGGCATCGGCGTGTTGATCGTCGAACCGGGGCCGTTCCGCACCAACTTCTCCGGCAGCGCGATCGCGCATCCGGCGCATCCGATCCCGGCCTACGAAGGCGCGGCGGCGGCACGCGCCTGGTCTGCCTCGCTCGACGGAACCCAAGCCGGCGATCCGGTTCGCGCCGCCGCATTGATCGTCGACACGGCGATCCAGCGAGAGCCGCCGCTGCGTCTGATCCTCGGCCGTCAGGCGTTCGATGGCGCCTGCACATCGATCCAGTTGCGCCTCGACGACATGCAGCGCAGCCGGACAATCGCCCCGGCTGCGGATTTCCCGGCCTAGCGGGCCGGCCGCGGCATCGGCCGATCTACGGCGCAGGGCTGCGCCCGCGCCGGGCCGCCCGCTGCAAGTTCCTTACATGCTTGCGTAGCTGGGACCGCCGCCCCCTTCTGGTACAACCCATGTGATGTTCTGTGTCGGATCCTTGATGTCGCAGGTCTTGCAGTGCACGCAGTTCTGCGCATTGATCTGCAGGCGCTCCTTGCCATCCTCGGTCGGCACGAACTCGTACACGCCGGCCGGGCAATAGCGCGCTTCCGGTCCCGCGTACGTGGCCAGGTTGATATTCGCCGGCACGCCGTCGTCCTTCAGCGTCAGGTGGATCGGCTGGTCTTCCGCGTGGTTGGTGTTGGAGATGAACACCGACGACAGGCGGTCGAAGGTCAGCTTGCCGTCCGGTTTCGGATAGGCGATCGGCCGGTGGTTGGCCGCCGGCTTCAGGCACTCATGGTCCGCGTGCTGATGGTGCAAGGTCCAGGGCGCCTTGCCGCGGAAGATCATCTGGTCGATGCCGGTCATGATCGAGCCGAGGTACAGGCCTTTCGACAGCCATGGCTTGACGTTGCGCGCGACGTGCAGTTCTTCCTTGAGCCACGACTGCTCGAACGCCGCCGGATAGGCGGCCAGCTCGTCGTGCTGGCGCTGCTCGCCCAGCGCGCCGAACGCGGCGTCGGCGGCCAGCATGCCGGTCTTGATCGCCGCGTGGCTGCCCTTGATGCGGCTCATGTTCAAAAAGCCGGCGTCGCAGCCGATCAGCGCTCCGCCCGGGAACACCAGTTTCGGCAGCGACTGCAGGCCGCCGGCGGTGATCGCGCGGGCGCCATACGAAATGCGCCTGGCGCCTTCGAAGAAGGTGCTGATCGCCGGGTGGGTCTTGTAGCGCTGGAATTCCTCGTACGGCGACAGGTAAGGATTCTCGTAGGCGAGGCCGACCACGTAGCCGACTGCGACCTGGTTGTTCTCCAGGTGGTACAGGAACGAGCCGCCGTAGGTGTCCGCATCGAGCGGCCAGCCGGTGGTGTGGATCACCAGGCCGGGCTTGTGCTTGGATGGATCGATCTCCCACAGTTCCTTGATGCCGATGCCGTAGGACTGCGGGTCCTTGCCGGCATTGAGGTCGTACTTGACCATCAGCTGCTTGCCGAGGTGGCCGCGCGAACCTTCGGCGAACAGCGTGTATTTGGCGTGCAGTTCCATCCCGAGCTGGAAGGTGTCGGTCGGCACGCCATGGCGGTCCACGCCCATGTTGCCGGTGGCGACACCCTTGACCGAGCCGTCGTCGTTGTACAGGATTTCGGCGGCGGGAAAGCCGGGGAACACGTCGACGCCCATCGCCTCGGCCTGCTGGCCCATCCAGCGCACCACGTTGCCGAGCGAGATCACGTAGTTGCCGTGGTTTTCGAAGCAGGCCGGCACCATGAAGCCCGGCGTGCGCCAGGCGCGGGTAGCGGTCAGGAACAGGATCCGGTCCTCGGTCACTTCGGTGTTCAGCGGCGCGCCAAGTTCCTTCCAGTTCGGGATCAGTTCGGTCAGCGCGCGCGGGTCCATCACGGCGCCGGACAGGATGTGCGCGCCGAGTTCGCCGCCTTTTTCCAGCACGCAGACCGACACTTCCTTGCCCTGTTCGGCGGCCAGCTGTTTCAGGCGGATCGCGGCCGCCAGGCCCGCGGGACCACCGCCGACGATTACCACATCGTATGCCATTGCCTCGCGCGAGCCATATTCATTCAGTTCGTTCATCTCGCTTGTAGTACCTTAATTGAGCAATGCCTCTGCTTGCCTGGCTAAACTAGGCCGGCAGGACGCCCACGCTCGATGAGAGTGGGCGAGCGTGTCTGCTGCACTGTTCAGAAGCGGATAATCGGCTTGATTACTTTGCCGGACACGGAATCGGCCACGGCCTCGTTGATATCGGCCAACGGATAAAACTGTGCCAGCCGCTCCATCGGAAAGTCGCCCGCCAGGTGCATGTCGACCAGTTTCGGGATCAACTCCTGCGGCTCACAGTCGCCGTTGACGACGCCACGGATCGACTTGCCCGAGATCAGCGGAAACACGCTCAGGTGCAGGTCCTGGTTTTTGCTGGCGCCCAACAGCACACAGGTCCCGCAGGTACGCAGCGCTGCAACCGCCGCTTCAATCAGCTTCGGCACGCCGGAGGTATCGATCGCGAAATCGATGCCTCCCAGTGACGCCAGCGCTTCCTCGAGATCCTGTTTCGATGTATCGATCGTATCGGTGGCTCCGAGTTCGCGCGCCAGCGTCAACCGGCTTTCCACCCGGTCGACGGCAATAATCCGTTTTACCCCCAAAAATTTGCTGGCCATGATGGCCGCGCTGCCGAGCGCGCCCGTGCCGAACACCGCCAAGGTGGCCGACGGCTTCGGCTTCAGCACGTTCAGCACGGTCCCGGCACCGGTGGACAAGCCGCAACCGAGCGGACCTAACAGCTCAAGTGGCGCATCCTTGCGCACCCGGACCACGTTTTTGGCGGTGGCGATGGCATACGTAGCGAACGACGATTGCGAAAAGAATACGCTGCCGACCGGCTCGTCATGGCTATCGGTGATCGTCGTGGTGCCGTCCGGACGGCGGGTTGCAAAGTTCAGCGCCCCGTAGTGCTCGCAATAGGCGGGATGATGATCCTCGCAATGGTGGCAGTGCCCACAACTCGAAAAGGTGAGCACCACGTGGTCGCCGACTTCCAGTCCCCTGACCCCGGCGCCCATCCGTTCGATGACGCCGGCTCCTTCGTGTCCCAGCACCAGCGGCAGCGGTACCGGCATGATCTCGTCGATCACCGCCAGGTCGGTGTGGCAGATGCCTGTGGCGACCATCCTGACCAGTACCTCGTCCGCATTCGGCTCCACCAGTTTAACTGTCTCGACGCTAAGCGCCCCATGTCTTGTTCGTGCAACGGCTGCCTGAATTTCCATGATGTCCCTTAGGTAATGAGTGTTGTTATTAGATTTCCGCGAACACGGATTTGGTCTGCAGATACGCCTCGATGCCGTCGTAGCCGTTCTCGCGGCCCCAGCCGGACTGCTTGTAGCCGCCGAACGGCAAGCTCAGGTCGTTCGCAAGCTGGCAGTTCAGCCACACGGTGCCCGCCTCCAGCCGCTTTGCCAGCCGGTGGGCACGACCGATGTCGCGCGTCCACACGCCGGCCGCCAGGCCAAAGCTGGTGTTGTTCGCCATCCGCAGCGCTTCGTCCTCATCGTCGAACGGAATTACCGCCAGCACCGGCCCGAAAATCTCTTCCTTCACCAGGCGCATGTCATCCCTGACCTTGACCACCACTGTCGGTTCGACGAAATTTCCCGGGCGGTCGACCCGCCGGCCGCCGGTGACGATCTCGGCACCGTCGTCGCGCGCGCCGGCGATGTAGGCCATCACGCGCTCTGCCTGCTTCGACGAGATCAGCGGACCCATATGGGTAGCCGGATCGAGGCCGCTGCCGAGCTGCATCGATCGGGCGATCTGCACGATACCGGCCACCACCTGGTCGAACACGCCGCGCTGCACGAACAGGCGCGAACCGCCGATGCAGACCTGGCCCGAATTGGAGAAGATACCGATCGCCGCGCCCGGGATCGCCTTGGACAGGTCGGCGTCATTGAAAATCAGGATTGGCGACTTGCCGCCCAGTTCGAGCGAGACCTTCTTCAGATTGCCGGCGGCGGCCTGGACGATCAGCTTGCCGACCTCGGTCGAGCCGGTGAAACCGATCTTGCCCACGTCTTCGTGTGCCGCCAGCGCCGCACCGGCGGTGTGACCGTAACCGGTGACTATATTGACGACGCCGTCGGGCACGCCAGCCTCGCGCAGGATCTCGCAGATCTTCAGCGTTGTCAGCGGCGTTTCTTCGGCCGGCTTGATCACCGTGCTGCAGCCGGCCGCCAGGGCCGGCGCCAGCTTGGCGCATGCCATCATGATCGGCACATTCCACGGCGTGATCAGCCCGGCCACCCCGACCGGCTCCTTGCGAGTGTAGCCATGGTATTCGATGCGGCCGCCGCCGATCGCGCCATCCGTCACCACGTCGCTGGTGACACCATGGATCTTGGTGCACCAGCCAGCGTTGTAGCGCAGCGTTTCGGCGGCATTGCGGATCGTGTACTGGGCCAGTGCCAGCGGCATCCCGTTATTGCGCGTCTCCAGCGTGACCAGCTCGTCGAGCCGGCGATCGATCAGTTCTGCCGCACGCCACAGCACGCGCGCGCGCGCCGCCCCGCTTTGTCCGCGCCAGGTGCCCGCTTCGAACGCCGCCTTGGCCGCCTGCACTGCGTCATCGACGGCTTGCGCACCGCCGTTGGCGACCGCGCCGATCTGCTCCCCGCTAGCCGGATCGAATACGCCGATCGTGTCTTGTTCTACATCCGAATTTGTCGACATGTTCACAGCTTCCTTATAAGTTGGCCCCGAAAATTTTTCTGTTCGCTTTATTATCGTACTGTAGCATACAATAAACATAACTTACTTTTGCGGGAGAGACTTGTCAAGGTTTATATAAAACAATTACGCGGTCGCCATCGTCATGCTGGCGCACCATGCCAACCAGGAGACCAGCTCATGCCCGAAGAGATTGAACCCATCGTCGTTATCGTGGGCGCCGGCCACGCGGCCGGCTTTCTCGCGACCAGCTTGCGCGAAGGCGGCTGGCGCGGGCAGGTCGTGCTGATCGGCGCTGAAGCGCACCTTCCGTATCAGCGCCCGCCCCTGTCGAAGGCGTTTCTGTCGGGGGAAATCGAATTGGCCGAACTGTTGCTGAAGCCGCAGTCGACGTACGACAGCGCTGGCGTCACCGTGCTGCCGGATACGCGGGTCGAGCGCATCGAACGTACGCGCAAAACGGTCACGCTGTCCGATGGGAAGTCGCTGCAATATCACAAGCTGGTGCTGGCCACGGGCGGGCGCGCGCGTCGCCTCGCCTCGCCAGGCATGGAAGGCATGGACTGCCAGCCGAACGTGCACTACCTGCGCTCGATCGACGATGTGCTGCGCATCCGCGCCCAGTTCCGGCCGGGCGCGCGGCTGGTGATTATCGGCGCCGGCTATGTCGGCCTGGAGGTGGCGGCAATCGCCATCAAGCGCGGCCTGAACGTGACCGTGCTCGAGACGCAGGAACGGGTGCTGGCACGGGTCACCGCGCCCGCGATCTCGGCATTGTACGAACGCGTGCATCGCGCGCACGGGGTCGACGTGCGCACGGCCGTCGAGGTCACCGGTTACCAGCTCGGCCCTTTCGGCGACGCGGTCGCTGCCCTCCTGTGCGGCGACGGCACGCGCATCGCGGCCGACCTGGTCATCGTCGGCATCGGCCTGGTGCCCAATACCGAGCTGGCCGCGGCTGCCGGTCTGGCGGTCGCCAACGGCATCGTGGTCGACGAATACAACCGCAGTTCCGATCCAGACGTGTTCGCCATCGGCGACTGCAGCAACCATCCGAACGGCATCTTCGGGCAGTGCCTGCGCCTGGAATCGGTGCCAAACGCGATGGAGCAGGCGCGCACGGCCGCCGCCACCCTGTGCGGCAAACCCAAACCCTACAACACGGTACCGTGGTTCTGGTCCGACCAGTACGACCTGAAGCTGAAAATGGCAGGCCTGTCACAAGGCTACGACCAGCTGGTGTTGCGCGGCGATGCCGCGGGCCAGTCGTTTTCCGCGTTCTATCTGAAACAGGGGCGCATGCTGGCTGCCGACACGATCAACCGGCCCCAGGATTTCATGCTCGCCAAGCGCTTCATTGCAGAAGCGGTCGCGCTGCGTGCAGACGACCTGGCGGACGAATCGATTCCATTAAAGAGTTTGCTTCCAGCAGCATCGTAACATCCACGACACCAACAAGGAGATAGCCATGCTGGGCGGCAACCGGGCGGCGCTCCCCGCGCGCTTCGGATTGAGCAGGAAGTGCGACAGCGCGGGAATCAGCACCAGATGGATGGGACTACCGTTGCGCTTCGTCAACCACGCTGCCACCGCAGCACGGTGGCGGCCGCGTTCTCTCCGCTGATGACAGCGCCTTCGACACCGGCCGAAATGTATTCGCCGGCAAAACACACCCGATGTTCCGGGGGTTGTTCCAGCATGCGGGCCAAGGCGTGGTAACAACCCGTTTTTCTTTCCGAATCGACATATTGCCAGTGCTTTACATGGACCATCTCAACCAAGGGCGCCAGGTCACCAAGGATCGGTCGAGCCGCTTCCATTGCCTGCCGGGCGACGGCCTCATTGCTATCGCCAGCTACCCGCTCTGCCCACGCGTGGCGCATGTGCAGCGTCACCAGTCCCTTTCCCTTAGGCGCCCTGTCGGCCGACTTGCGGTGACTAAAGACGATCGCAAGCAAGTCCGTCTGTTCAAGCGACGGCACCATAATCATCGACGACTTGCCTTCCGGAATGCGCGACAGGCCCAGCGACACCGCGACGCTGCGCACCGGCCGAGCGGCGGAGAAAAATGCCCGGCGCGGGCCGCTAATCCACGGCGCGATCGCCAATGCGACCGGCGGGGGCACAGCGATGATAGCGGCATCGAAGCGGGCCGTCTGCCCTTCGCCGAAAGCCAACATAACCCCTTGGCCCTCGTTCGTCACGCGCGAAACGGGTGAGTTCAGGCGTACGTCCAGTTTTCCGGCTAGCGCGGACGGCAACACCTGCATGCCGCCCCTTGACTGCATGACGACAGGATGGGAGAAGATGCGCAGCAGCCAGATCAAGTCGGCAGCACAGGCCCGATCGCTGGATGTGAACATATTTACGCGAATTAACGGTTCAACCAGGTAGTCATGCAGCTCCTGGCCCAACACGCGCAAGGCGTAAGAGCGGCATGTCTCGTGATCGAGCGCGGCAAGCTCACCCATACTGCGAAAATGGCAACGCTGCCAATATCGTAACAGGTCGGGCAGCAGGCGCACCAGCGCCAATTTGGCACGGCCGCTTAGCACTGCTGAGCGCAGGAATGAAACCATGGGGCGCGCCAGGTCGATTTCGTGCACCACGCCATCGCGCACGATCGATAGTACGGGCCGGGATGCGACAAACTGGGGACCAAGCCTGAGGTCCTTGATCAGCGCCATGGTCCGTTTGTAACGTGGCGACAGCAGGATTGCGCCCGAATCGATGATGTAACCTTGCTTTTCGGTCGTGTTGGTGCGGCCCCCGACACTGTCGTCGGCCTCGAACACGACGGGTGTGCCGCCGCCCTGCAACACGCGGTAGGCCGCCGTCAGGCCGGCCATGCCGGCACCCACCACGGCCACGCGGCCGCCATCGCGCAGCAGTTGGGGTTGTTCGCTCATCGTATGCCCTGTTGTAATGCGGTGTTGCGTCCGGAACGGACCGCATCCGCTATTCTTTAAATTTAAGAAACGCACCGCGTTGCCGACTCCAGCATTCGAAAGAGTGTCGGTGCAGCGCTTACGTCAGACGACACGCGGGCGCATGCGCACATTTAGATGGTTAAGACCCCGAAAGACTATTTGCGGCATAAAGCTCAGTTCTGGGTCGAGTAAGTCCGCCCCTTCAAATCGGCGTACCAGCTCGCCAAACAGTTGGGTCACCTGCGCTTTCGCCAGCAAATGGCCAATGCAGTGATGCATGCCAGGCGCAAACACCATCGACCGTTCATTGTTTCGCGCAGGATCCATGGACGCGGGATCGGAGAAAACCCGAGGATCACGGTTGGCCGCAGCAAATATCAACCAAACAAATTCTCCTTTGTGCAATTGCTTGCCATGCCACTCGAAGTCCTCCGCCACCACGCGCGGCTGGGCAGCGGACATGGCCATGTAGCGCATCAGTTCAAGGCAGCTCTCGAGTGTTTTTTCCGGATGCTGATACATATGCTGCCACACTTCCGGGTGCTCGATCAGTGTCGCCAAGCCCATAGTCAGCGTCGCACCCGTGGTATCGTGTCCGGCAATTATTGCCAGCTGCAGTGCACCGACGACCTCGTCGTCGCTCATGCCGTTGCCCTCTTCCTTAGCAGCCAACAACGACGAAATCAGATCGTTCCCTTGGAGCGCGCCTTGTCGACGCCGCGCTATCTCCGCCGTGAACACCTCGGTCATCTCTTGCATCGCCTGCTCGGCCCGCAGCTTCGCGTCCATGTCCGCATACGGCACGCTGACGCCTTCCTGGAAGGCGTTGGCCCAGTCCCTTAAGCGCGGCAAATACTCCTGCGGCAAGCCCATCAGTTTTAGAATCACGCTGCCGGGCAGTTGGCGCGCGATCTCCTCGTTGAATTCGACCACCGGTTCGCGCTCAAGCGCATCGACCAGCACACCGACCCGTTCACTGATGAAAGGCAGCGTCGCATCGACCACTTTCTTATTGAACGCCTTCACCAGCAGCTTGCGTAGCCGCGTGTGCTCGGGTCCATCCATTTCAACCGGCCAGTGCCGAATATAGCGCCGAAGCAGTGGGAGTTGCGCCTGTTGCTCAGGTGATAGTCCTCCAAAAATCATCATTTCAACCCTGCGCAACGACAGCGGGAACTTGCCCTGAAGCGCGTCGTCGACGTCGGCATGGCGGGTGACGAGCCAGCCGTGCGAATTATCGCTCCAGTGAATCGGCTCGAGCTCGCGCAACTTGTCGAATTCCCCCAAAATCTTGTTGCCGAGGGTACTCGTCATCGAAATATCTACATCAAAACTGCTCGTTGCTTGAATTTGCACGATTTGACCTCTTGGTTGAAGAAAACCTGGTTTAAATGCTGCTCCGTAATATTGTCCACACTTATCCGGTTGTCACGGCGTCACCCTGACTGATCCCAGGCGTAATTCGGCCAGCCGGGCATACAGTTTGGGATCGCCGATTTTCCGGTAGGCAGCACCCAACAGCCAGTGACCGGTACGCGGGGCGGCCCGATTGAAGAAGGACATGGCGAGCCCGTCCATGCCGGTCACGACCTTGGTCCGATAGTTCAGGATCGCCGCGACAATCTTCGCGGCGACAGCGTCGGGTAGCGTGGAAGCAAATTTGTCGAAATTTTTCACGTTGGCCTCGTGAATTTCCGCGCTATCCGCCGGCACATTGCGTCCGAGGTTCGTGCGCGAGGCGCCGGGAAATACCGTCGTCACGCCAATTCGCGTGCCGTAGAGCTCCTCGCGCACCACCGCAGTAAAGTTGGCGACTGCGGCCTTCGAGGCGCAATAAACGGAGTGCATTGGCGAGCCGATCAGGGCCAACGAGCTGGCGGTATTGACCAGATGTCCTTCTGGGCGTTTCGCCAGATAGGGAATCATCGTGCGCGTGCCGTAAAACATGCCCCAGAAATTTACCTCCATCAGGAACCGGCAATGCTCCTCGCTCAGCTCGAGGAAGCTCTCGGTGCGGCTTAACACGCCTGCGTTGTTGATCAGGACATCGATGCCGCCAAACTCTTTTTCGGTAGCGGCAGCGACCGCTTCCCAAGCCTGGCGACTGCGAATGTCAAGCACGTGCGAGCCGTAGCGTGCGTCCACAAGTTGAAGTTGGCGGACGGTTTCGGCCAGGCCGTCGGCATCGATGTCGGCTAGCACCGGTATGCCATGCAGCTTGGCCACCTGGAGTGCCAGACAGCGCCCGAAGCCCGATCCTGCGCCGGTGATAAAAACGACCTTGTCTTTTAATGTACGCATACGATTCCCCACTCTCTTATGTGTATTTCCTACAATGTCCGGAACGGCAGCGCGGCCGCCGCAGTCATGAAACCGTGCGTCGGCAGCGAAGTTGCAGTCATTCCAGCTCAATACTGATGACGTCGTCGCGGACGATGGCGGGATAGGTACGGATAGGCGTATTGCAAGGCAAGCACAGCGCCGCCCCGGTACGGATGTCAAATTTTCCATCATGCCAGGAGCAGGTGACGCAATGGCCCTCAAGCTCGCCCTCGTCTGCCAGCGATGCCTTGCCATGGGTACAGGTGTCGTCGGTGACGAAGAATTCCCCTTCGACCCGGTACACCGCCACGGGCAAACGCCCGGGCAATGAAATCTGGATCATCGATGCTTCTTCCACGTCACCTGTAGCGCAAAGTTTCACTTCCATATCTCTCTCCAATTTCAATTTATTCGTCTGAGCGCCTCCACATGGCGCCCATGGCTTGCTTGATAATTCCCGGCCCTGATTGTGGGTCGACTGCTGTTGCATGCTGTGGGCTTGTCGCGCCGAGCCCGGGTGCTTTTGCTGCCAGGGGATGCGGCGCGCTTGCATACCGAGGCGTCGGTTACCGGATCGCGCGCCGCATCATCTTCAGCAGACCCGGCGTGTACGGTGGCGCGAAGTAGCGGCTGATATCGATCCATGGCCGTTCGAACACCCCGCGCTGGTTGGAAAAGGCCTTGAAGCCGTCATAACCCAAATAACGGCCCATGCCGCTTTCGCCGACGCCGCCGAACGGCAGGTCCTGCATCATCGGGTGCAGCATCACGTCGCCAAAGGTGACGCCCCCCGAGTGCGTATGCTTGAGCAGGTAGTCCTTGTCGGCCGCGCTGCCGCCGATGTAATACAGGGCCAAAGGGCGCGTCTGCACATTGATCAATGCGGCCGCATGTTCGATCGAATCGTAGCTGACGATGGGCAGCACGGGACCGAACACTTCTTCGGTCAGCAGAGCGCTGCCGGCCGGCGGATTGAACACCAATACCGGCGGAAAACGATTTGCATTGCGCAGGGCGCTCACTGGCATGCCGCCAATTACCTCCACCCGCGCCCCGCCCGCTTTGGCCTCCTCGACCAAGCGGGCCAGGCGATCGCGCTGGCGCGGCAAGTGCACGTTCGCGTAGTCTGGATTATTCGCCAGGTTCGGGTAGTGCTTGTCGATGGCCGCGCGCACGGCTTGGGTGAAGCCGGCCGCGTCGCTGCGATGAACCAACACGTAGTCGACCCCCATACAGACCTGACCGGCATTGCCCAGTTTGCCGCATACGATTTTTCCGGCAGCGTAAGCCAAGTCGCTGCCCCTGGCAACGATCGCCGGCGATTTTCCACCCAGTTCCAGCGTTACCGGCACCAAATTGCGCGCTGCGGCGGCCATGACCACGCGCGCCGTGCCGGGACCGCCGGTAAACAGCAGATGATCGAACGGCAGCTCCGTAAAAGCACGCGCAACGTCGACGCCGCCGACGAGTACTGCCACTTCATCGGCGCCAAAAGCCGACCCAAGCATTTCCGCGATCAAGTCGGCAGTCTTCGGCGCCAGCTCCGACGGTTTGATCATGGCGCGGTTGCCGGCCGCCAGCGCGCCAGCAAGACCGCTGAAACCAATACCGACAGGCACGTTCCATGGCGACACAATCCCGATCACACCGAGCGGTTGGTGATGGACGCGGGCGCGTCCGCCGATCAGGCCCATCGGGAACAGAGCCTTGCGCTTTTCCGGCCGCATCCAGCGTGCCACATTTTTGTGTGCATGGCGCAACGCCGTCAGCGGGGCCATCACATCGGCCAGCAGCGTCAGCGCTTCGGGACGACCTCCGAAGTCAGCGTCCATGGCTTGCACTATGCGCTTTTCATTCTTGATCAAAGCGTCGATCGCCCGTCCCAGGCGATCGCGCCGCACAGCCAGGCTGGAATACGGCTCGCGCTGCGCAGCGGAACGCAATAAGGCGAGCTTTTCCGCGGCCAAACCGGCACAGTTGGATTCTAGGGAATTGCTAACGTACATGATTTAGTGTTTTTCATCAAAGGAGGACCAACTGCCGGCGATGAGCAAGCCGTTGAGCAACGCGCAAACCGGCTGCGACTTCGGGAAACATACTTCCCGGGATCGTTGTTCTTGGATGCTCTCGATAAACTATCAGCGCATGAGACCAAAGGTACCAAAACAAGCTTTGGCCGTCAAGCTTATCATACACATACTTATTTTATAAGAACACGATCTCGGCAGCTTGCACCACCCCGTGGGGCGTAGCTCGCCGCGAAACGTCGGCCCTACCTCCGTGCGCAACACACGGTCGGCGTGGCGAATCGCCGCGCCGCTGCGGGTGTAGCCGAGCGGTTGTAACAAATCGATTCTTTGTTGCCGACGAGGCACGCTCTCAATCAGGCAAAGTAAAAGTTGACGACTCCATACGGCGTATAGTAGCGTGTACAGACAGTACGCTTGAGAATAATTCTATGGCGTATCAAATATCCGGCGCTATCTGAGCCGTGACGAAAATCGATGGCGACAAGCCCACGCAATGCATCGCGTGTCGCCCCAAGCGAGCACGCGGCTCCCGTTGACTGTCCGATCGAGAAGGAAACTTTGCAACGACCAACTACAGGTCGATCTGGAAAACGACTCCAGCTTTTGTGGAGATTTATCTATTAACTTGAAATTCTTGGAGATAACAATGACAACTCAGCTTGAGGGCAAGATGCTAACAGGCATCAAAAAAGGGATCATTTTTCGTGATAAGCCTCCCGAGGCAGGTACTACATGGGCCATCATCGGCGTGGTGTTCCTGGTCTATTTCTTCTACGTGATGGGTTCCTGGATTACATCTTCCGATTTTGCCCGAACCATGCCAGCTTCGCCTGTTCCGGATGAGATCAAGTTCAAGATGAATCTGCTGCAAGTGGTCACCTGTTTCATCACCGTTTTAACCATATATTACTTCGTGATAAAGCCCAAATTACGAACGGGTCGCTTTTCCTTCCTTGCCCTCTTCATGTTTGCGCACATCACCACCTTAGTGCATGACCCTCTTGGAAACTATTCCGCAGTTCATGTGGCATATAACGCCTATCCGATGAACATGGGCTCATGGGCCAATTTCATTCCGGGCTTTCTCACTCCCAACCAAAACCTGATGCCGGAATCATTTTTCATGATGATGCCGCCGTACATCTGGTACAACTGCATGCTGTCGGCCGGATTCGCCTGGGTCTGGCGCAAGCTAGCCGAACGCTTCCCGCAGGGAGGCACTCTGATCGTCATTGCGGCAGTTTTCATCGTCATGATGGTCGCGGACCTGGTCGCAGAGTTTGGTTTTATCCGCTCGCACGGCTATTCCTACATCGGTGGGATCCAGTCGGTGAGCCTGTGGTCTGGCACGATGTTCCAGTTCCCGCTCTACATTCCTGTGCTGACGGCCATGCTTACGATGGGCTTTACCACACTGCTTTATTATCGCGATGACAAGGGCGAGTCGTGGGCTGACCGCGGGATTGGCAAACTGAAATTGTCCGACAGCGGGAAGACCTTCGTTCGGTTCCTCTCATTGACAGGCGCAATGCACATGATCAACCTCGTTACCTTCTGGATGCCGCTGCAGTTTTTCACCATGAACGGCGATACCGCTCCGGCGACTACTCCCAACTATATAATAAATAACATTTGCGGTGAAGGTACTCCCCATCCATGCAACGGCGCCAATTTCAATCCGCGCCGCAGCAATTAGGGCGCCTAGCCTGACTGCTTCGTTCCAGCGCACAAGCCGCGCTGGAACACGCTGACAACACCCAATCGTTTGCCGTGTGCGTATTCCACGAAAAGTGGCGTTCGTTCCACGGCAAACTGGCCGCCCAGTCAACGGAAACTGGGCGCCGCGTTCCACGCAATTGGGGACAGCAGAACGTAGCGACGCAGGGTTTAGTATTTACCATGATTTCCGGTAATTGATCTCCGGTATAGAACGGGAATTTTGCGGCACCAATAGCGGTGCCGGCGGTGTGGATCGTCAAAGACATAAACTTGTCCACGGCGGCAGGTCCCGATCCAGAGCATGAACGCTCGCCGCGGTGGCGAGTCGAGGCCGATAGTCGCACCCCGCTGCACAGCCGAATCAGTCTGGTTTAGCGTTATGGGAAATGATTCACCGGCCAGGTTGATCGAATGTACATGGCGCACATACAGGCCGCTTTGCCCTCCGGCCACGTCCACGCGATAGTCGATGCCGACCATGGTCACTTTCCATTCAGCGAACTGGTAGCGCGCCGCCGGCAGCGTCCGCCCGCATGGCTGGCCGGTCAATCTCCTCGAAAAACCGACGGGCGACAGCCTGGCAGCTAGGGACGCGCGTTCATTCCCCCTTGCAAGATGCAGATGCTGTGGTTCAGCTCATTGAGGCCGAAGACCGGGTGCTTGTACATCTTGGCCAGTATCCATCGCTATGCCAGGAGCAGCCTATCCGGCAAGGACTGGTGCCAGCTAGCCTTCCAGTAGGTGTAGTTCGACGCGGCCATGGCGCCGACGAAGAGGGCCGCCTCGCGTATTTCGCCGGTATTGCGGTCAGTGATTGCCACGGTGTTGCCGGTATAGTCTACGAATAGCTTATTTGCCCGGCGCGCTGGGTTCTTGCCGGCCGGCAGCGCCAACGTGTGGTTGCTGAAGCCGCCGGAAAGCCGTTAAAAATGGATGTCTTCGCGCACCGCTCTGCATCGGGTGGCGGGTACTCAGGAACGCTTCCAACAACCGACGCGTCATCGCCCCCTTTTCCGGTCAGGCGGCCAGGGCCAGAAAATCGCAGAAATTGCTCTGGCGGCGGTCGTCCAGCGAACCACCGCCGCAGTCAGCACAATTCCTATTACCGTATCCCCGCGCCCGCCATCGCCTCCGGCGAGAAAAGCATCGGATCAATCGCCTCTTTCTTTATAGACCACCAGCCGCAGGCTTTACAACTGCCACTGCCTGAGACCGAGTAAATTCCGGTTTGCAGATCAAGATAATGCGTGCTGTCCCCATTGCCGCCTGGCCCATCAAAGTAGGGGAAAAAGCTGCCAAAGACAAAGCGGAACAGCTTGCCGCCAGCGTCATAGTTTTCGGCCTGCCCAGCAGCATAACTGTCCTCATCCCAGTAGAATATGCGCTTTTTGTAAATATGACGGAAGCCCGGTTTCAGCGTCGCTTCCACGACCCACACCCGGTGTAGCTCCCAACGTACGCAATCCGGATGAGGGAAGCCCTTGGTTGAAAGAAGCGTCTCAGTTGAACATGCTTTGGCATCGTTAAGATTGAAGTTGTTATAGTAAATATATTTTTCTTTTTTCCCAATCAACTTGAAATCAAATCGATCCAGCGCACCGAGGAAAATTTTAGCATCGTCCATTGTTCCGGCGCCGCCCGAATACGGGTGAGGGGTGTCGTATTGCAGATCCGGGGACAACTTGACCCGCCGCTGTCCTGGAATGTACGAAAAAGCACGACGGCCGGTTTTTAGCATATCCAGCGAATCGATAATGACAAGTTTTCCGCCGACTGCCCGCGCCGGCGCAAGGTCCTCAATATAAGTTTTCCAGAAAACCAATTCCGATGGGAAGGGGCCTGCTTTTTCCGGATCAAGGAAGGGCCTATACTGTTTGCTGGCGCTCTTGCCTACAAAAACCGGCTTACCGGCGGCCGGTACAATATACGTTTCGTTCACGCCAGCTGCCGCATTTTGCTCGTACGCAAGCAAATGGTTCCACATCACCTGATTACCGGTTTTTGGAATAGGGAAAGGCAGTCCGCCGTAACATCCCTCCAGTTTCAACTCCTTGTCCGCGCCCTTGCAGGATGTTGCGTTCTTTGCCGTGCTGTCGAGCACGTATTGGGGGTACACGAAATTCCTG
>NZ_QYUP01000197.1 GCF_003590855.1 Massilia cavernae | reverse complement strand
GGAAAAGCTCGCCAAGCGCAACATGCAGCTGCAGTGCACCATCCAGGACAGCCAGATCTACCTGACCGACGGCGAAGACACCGTGCTGGTCGAGCGCGAAACCTTCCGCGGCGGACGCTGAAACCCGGCGGCGCGTATAATCTGCCGCTGAAATACTGCTCAGGAAGACAACCAAACTTGACATCCTCCCCTTCGTGAACGGAAGGGGATTCCCACTGCTGGCGTCTGATGCCCCAGACGGAAGCCGGACTGAAACGAGCCCAGCTTCTTATTCAATCCGCAGGATATCTTTCGACCTCGCCGATGGCAACTGCGGCTTGGAAAAAGCGGTATTGGTGAATCATGCCCCAGCGCGTAATCGCTCACTGCGGCACTTATGGAGTTTGACCGTGAACCAACAACAAAGTTCAACACATTTTTTCACTTGGACGGCTGCGGGCGCTACGCGCCCGGCTCCTTTCACTCCCTGCCCTGAAGGACAGGGTTTCTTGGAGCAATTCTGATGAAAAAACATCTGTTTGCGCTGGCCGCGTCGTTTGCCGTCGCCACCAGCGCGCTGGCCCAGGTCAGCGTCACCGCGCCATGGGTACGCGCCACCGTGCCGCAGCAGCGCAGCACCGGCGCCTTCATGCACCTGCAGTCGGCAAAGGATGCGCGCCTGGTCGGCGTCAGCACGCCGGTGGCGGGCATGGCCCAGCTGCACAAGATGGAAATGAGCGGCGACCGCATGAAGATGGAACAGGTCGAACGCATCGAGCTGCCGGCCGGGAAGGGCGTCAACCTCGCCTCCGGCGGCTACCACATCATGCTGATGGACCTGAAACGCCAGCTGAAAGCCGACGAGGTGGTGCCGCTGACGATCGTCGTCGAGGGCAAGGACAAGAAGCGCGAGACCATCACGCTCGACGTGCCGGTCAAGCCGCTGACCTTTACCGGGCCGGGCAAGACGCCCGCGATGCACCAGCACTAAGCGAAAAAGCGCGCACTGCCCGCTTTTTTCATTCCCGCGGCCGCTGCCTTACTTCGGCGAGCCCGCCAGGCGCACCACGTCGCCCGAACCCACCACCGTGCGGCTGATGCGCGGGTCGCCGTAGTAGTTGACGTCGCCCGAGCCGGCGATGGTCGCGTCCAGCGAGTCCCTTGCCCATACGGTGGCGTTGCCGGAACCGGCCACGCTGATGTTGGCGCTGCCGGTGGCCACCCGTCCCAGGTCGACGTCGCCCGAGCCGCCGATCGACAGCGACAGCGACCGCGTGCTGCCGCCGCCGGCGGTCAGGTTGCCGCTGCCGCCCAGCGCGACCGACAGCGAATCTGCGTCGATGCGCTTGACGTCGATCGAGCCCGAGCCGCCGATGTCGATATCCATCTTGCGTCCCTTGAGCGCGTCCGAACGGATCGAGCCCGAGCCGCCCAGCGCCAGGCGTTCGACCGACCTGGCCTGCACCACGATGCGCAGGCGGCTTGGCTGCAGGCTCATGTTGCGCTTGACCGGGCGAATCTTGAGGGTGCCGCCTTCGACCACGGTTTCCACCAGCGGCAGCACGTTGTCGTCGGTTTCGATGGTGATGCCTTCGGCGTTCCCGATGCGCAGCTCGACCTGGGCCGGCAGGCTCAGCGACAGGCCATTGAAACCCGCCACGGCGCGCGACTGCTGCTTGACGGCGCCGCTGCCGCGCACTTTTTCACCGCCGATCCAGTCCAGCGGCGAGGCGGTGGCCACCACCGCCGGCGCTGCCAGCGTGAACGCGGCGACCGCCAGTACGATATGGCGCAGGGTGGTTTTCGGTGCGATCTTCATGTGTCTTGTCCTTGTTGTCGGTGTTTAAGGGGGACGGTGACTGCATCGTAATCCCACCCGCTGAAGCACGCCACGAGATTGCGACAGGATGCATACCGTGCGTTCCAGGATGCCATCAGGCGCGATAATCCGGCAAGGACCGGCCCGGCGCGGTATCATGCCGCCCCCTCATCTTTTCTGGAAGCGTCATGCTGATCATTACTATCAAACAGGGCAAGGAAAAAAGCCTGCTCGCGGGCGACCCCTGGATTTATGCGTCGGCGATCGAGCGGGTCGAGGGCAGGCCCAACGAAAAGATGAAGCCGGGTTCCACCGCCATCGTGCAGTCCTCGTCGCGTGCCTTCCTGGCGCGCGCCGCCTACAATTCGAAATCGCAGATCCGCGCCCGGGTCTGGACCTTCGACGAAGGCCAGCCGATCGACCATGCGCTGATCAAGCGGCGGGTCAAGGCGGCGCTGGAAAAGAGCGCGCCGGCGGCGGCGAAGGCGAAAGCGGGCGACGTGGTGCGCCGCGTGAATGCCGAGGCGGACGGCCTGCCGGGACTGCTGGTGGATTCCTTCGGCGGCAAGGACGGCTGGCTGGTGTGCGAGTTCCAGGCCGCGGGCGTCGACGCCTGGAAGGTGCCGATCGTGCAGGCGCTGATCGCGGAAACCGGCTGCCGCAACGTCTACGAGCGCTCCGACGAACTGGTGCGCAAAGGGGAGGGCCTGCCGGTGGTGGCGGGCGCGCTGGCCGGCGACGAGCCGCCGGACGACGTGACGGTCATGGAAAGCGGCGTGAAGTTTTCGCTCGACCTGAAAACCGGCCACAAGAGCCGCTTCCGCTAAGCCTCAATAGCGGTTGCCGAGGTTGTTGGCCAGCTCGCCATTGCAGGCGATCGACAGGCGGAACGATTCGTCGGGCGTATCCATCGCCGCCTGCGCCACTTCCATGCGGCCGATTTCGGCCTTGATGAAGGGCCGCAGCCAGTTGTCGATGTCGGCCTCCAGCGCCTCCAGCCCCTTGCCATGGTCGGCATACAGCGGCTTGCCGCCGAAGCGCGCCGCCAGTCCATGGCGCACCCGCTCCACCAGTCCGGGGAACTGGTCGCGGTACAGCTGCACGTGGCGCAGTTCGTGTTCCAGTACCTGCCGGTAGCTGCACGAGGCCGGCGCGAACTCGCGCGCGACGAACACCGACATTTTCGGGAACGTCAGCGCCACCGAGATGCGCGGCGCCACGCATTCGCGCCCGCTGGCCTTGTCGGCCAGCGCCGGACCGTCGAAGGACACCACGGTGCGCGCTTCCAGCGCCGTCATGCCGAGCATCTGCTCGCCGGCGTAGTGGTGCACGCTGCGGTTGTTCAGTACCCGGCTCGAGACGGTGTTGTCGACCGTGTAGCCGGACTCGCGCAGGCTGACCTCGAACATGGGTTTCATTTCCTGCTCGCAGCGCTGCTCGAAACTCGGGTTGGCGCCGCGCGCGGCGGCCGGCAACGCAGCCGCCAGCACCAGGGCGGCGATCAGGGGCGTTTTCACGGTGTCCTCCTTGTGCGGATAGAGCCATCCTGCACTTTCCACCAAGGCTTGCCAAGCGATTTTTACGCCACGGATTGCGTTGGAAAGAATAAATTTATCTTTCGATCTTGCAATTTTCTCCGGGGACTAGTCTTATAATCAAGCTCACGCTTGTTCCACCGGAATTCGAGAATCGCGCATGGAAAATCACGAATCGTCGCAAATCAGGACCCTCTCGTATATCGAGAACGAAGACCACCCGGTGTTCGGTACGCTGGTTGAGCAGATCCTGCACCTGCTGAACTCGCGGCTGGTATTTTCCGACATCATCATCCACCAGAACAGTCCCTTGCTGCTGCGCCAGCCCAAGGGCCTGGTGGCGGTGACCGATTCGCCGATCACGAAGGAAGAGCTGGAAGAGTTCTTCAGCGTGATCGAGCCGGACTGGGACGAGCGCATCGCGGTGCGCGCCTTCGACCGCTCGATCGACCTGCACACCGCGCGTATCCGTGCCAACTGCTTCAGCTTCCAGGGCAAGAAGCGGCTCGGCTGCGTGATCCGCCGCTTCCCGAAGGAGCCGCATGCGCTGGCCAGCCTGGGCCTGCGCACCGCGGAACAGGATTTCGCGCGCCTGACTTCGGGGCTGGTGCTGATCATCGGCGATACCTGCCAGGGCAAGTCCACCACCATCGCCTCGATGGTCGACGAAATCAACAAGACCCGCTCGGGCCACATCATCACCATTGAAGACCCGGTCGAGACCCTGATCCCTCAGCGCAAATGCATCATCACCCAGCGCGAAGTGGGCGTCGACGGCGATGTCGAGAGCTACTACCTGGGCGCGCTCGACGCGCTGCGCGAGCGTCCGGACGTGATCGTGATCGGCGAGATCCGCGATGCGGAAACGGCGCAGGAAGCGCTGGCGCTGGCCGAATCGGGCCCGCTGGTGCTGGCGTCGCTGCACGCGCGCTCGACCGAGCTGGGGCTGCAGAAGATGAGCCGCTTGCTGGGGAATTCGGAAGCGCAGTCGCAGGCCCTGGCGCATGCGCTGCGCGGGGTCCTGTGCCAGGCCTTGCTGCCGTCGCTTGACGGCGGCCGCTACCACCTGGCGACCGAGTGCCTGACCTCGAATCCGGAAGTGGTGCGCATGATCGAGTCGGGACGCATTGCGGAAGTGCGTACCTTGATGGATGGCGGCACCGGCAAGTTCAACGCGGGCTGCCATTCGATGAATTCGGCGCTGGTGTACCTGCTGCGCGAGAAGCAGATCAGCATGGAAGATGCGCGCAATGCGACCACCGACAGGATCGGGTTTGCCGATGCTTGTTACTCGGCGATGCTGAACGCCGCGTAACTTAATCCAGCGGCACCGCCCGGTACTTGTTGACCTCGCCCGGCGTGACCGGCGCGGCCCGGTTGCCCCAGCTGCTGCGCAAATACGTCAACAAGGCCGCCGCCTCCGCGTCATCCAAAACATGGCTGAACGGCGGCATGCCATAAGGTTTCGGATTGCCCGTGGTCCCCGGCGGGAAGCCGCCGTTCATCACGCTGCGGATCGCATTGACGGACGAATCCATCGTGATCGCGCGGTTGCCGGCGAGCGGCGGATACGCCGGCGGCAGGCCCTTGCCGTCGCCGCCGTGGCAGTCGACGCAATGGGCTTCATACAGTTTCTTGCCCGCCGCGATAACTTGTTCGGTCTCCGGCCCCGGCACGAATTTTTCCCTCCGCGCCGCCGTATCCGGCAGCGATTTCAAATACACAGCCATCGCGGTCACGTCAGCCACCGCCAAATGCTGCAGGCTCTCCTGAACCACCTCGGCCATCGGCCCCATGACCGTCGCGCGCGGCGAAATCCCGGTGCGCAGCAGCTGCACGATATGCGGCACTTCCCAGCTGCCCAGCCCCGCTTCCGCATCGGAGGTCAGCGATGGCGCATACCACCCGATCACCGGAATCAGCCCGCCGGCCAGCCCGTCCGACGGCGCGCCCAGCGTATTGCGGCTGCTGTGGCATGCGGCGCAGTGCCCGAGCCCTTCGACCAGGTAGGCGCCGCGGTTCCATTCGGCGCCGCGCGCAGGTGTTTCGACGAACGCCGCCGGCTTGAAGTACAGCAGGCGCCAGGCTGCCAGCGACAGCTGCTGGTTGTACGGGAAGCGCAAGGCGTGCGCGTCGTTGGCGCGTGCGCTTGCCGGCACCGTGCGCAGGAAGGCATACAGCGCGTCGGAATCGGCGCGCGACACGCGCGTGTAGTTCGGATAGGGGAAGGCCGGATACAGCATGCGGCCGTCGCGCGACTTGCCGTTGTGGAGGGCGCCCCAGAAGTCGTCCGCGCTCCAGGCGCCGATGCCGTTGGCCTGGTCGGGGGTGATGTTGGGCGCGGTCAGTTTGCCGAACGGCGTGTCGATGGCGCGCCCGCCTGCGTATGCCTGGCCGCCGCGCGCCGTGTGGCATGCCATGCAGTCGCCCGCCTTGGCCAGGTAGGCGCCGCGCGCGACATTGTCCTGCGTGCCGGCCCATGCGGCGGGCGAACTGGCCGCGATGAACTGGTCGCGCGGCCAGGCAATGGCCACCGCCGCAGCCGCGCCGGCGGCTATCAGCGCGGGAACCAGGTAGCGCTTCTTCATTGCGCGCCCTCCGGCGCGCTGCCGCAGGCGATCGGCAGCGGACGCGCGATGGCGCCGGCGGCGGCCGGGCGCGTACCGGGCGGCACCGGCTGGGCCGCCAGCCATCCGGACACGGCGGAAATGTCGGCCTGGCTGAGGCGCCCGGCAATGTCGGCCATGCAGTCGGGCGCATGCGCGCGGCGCGTCTTGTTCTTCCACGCGCCGAACTGCGCGTTCATGTAGTCGCGCGGGAGGCCAAGCAGGCCCGGTATCGCGGGTTCGACGCCGGTCAGGGCCTTGCCGTGGCAGGCCACGCAGGCCGGCACCCTGATCGCGGCGTCGCCGTCCAGTGCCAGTTTGCGGCCCCGTTCCATGATGGCGGGCGCCAGGATGGCCGGGGTGGAGGCCGGCGCCGGCAAGTGATGCTGCGAGAAATGCAGGGCGATCTCGCGCAGGTAGTCGTCCGGCAGGTGGCCGACCATATAGGTCATCATCGGGAACTGGCGCTTGCCGTCCTTGAAGTTGACCAGCTGGTTGTACAGGTAGCCGGCCGGCTTGCCCGAGATGCGCGGGAAGAAGGCGTCGTTGCGGTCGGGCCGTGCGTGGCAGGAAGTGCAGGCGAGAAGCCGTTGTTCCATCGTGGCCGGCAGCACCTTGGGACGTTCCGCCCATGCGGCTCCCGCCAGGGCGGCGAGGGCCAGCAGCAGGGCGGCGCGGCGGTCCACGTCAGCTGTCCGCGCGCCAGCGGCGGTAGATGCGCAGCGCCACGTGGGCGTCGTCGGCCGCATACAGGATCTGCTTTTCGGACAGGCGCGGCAGGGCCCAGTTGGTGGTGGTGATCTTCTTCGACTTCTGCAGGCGCTGCCCGAAGAAGCGCGCCACCGCGGTTTTCGCGCCCAGCGTGTTGCGCTCGCCGCGGCGCAGGGCGGTGGCGAGGTCGAGCACGTTGGCGGTTTCGATCCCGAGCTTGCTGCGCAGGCGGCGCAGGTCGTCGGTCAGGCCGAAGCCGACCTTCAGGATGAGGGCCGATTCGAGCACTTCGCGCAGCACGTCGATGGCCGGCGCCGGGCCGATCTGGAACAGGTAGGCCGCATCGTCCGTGGCCAGCTGCACCAGGTGCGGGCCGGTCGACGACTCGCCCTTGGCGAAGGTAGGCTTCGATTCGGTATCGAAGCCCAGCACGTCGGAAGAGAGCAGGGCGGCCAGCGCATCGGCCGCATCGCGCTCGGATTTCACCACCCGCACGTGATGCAGCTTGATGCCGTCGTAGGGCGGCAACAGTTCGTCGGGGACGTCCGCCATGGCCGGCTTAGCCGTTGCGGGAGAACTTGGACGCGAGCTGGAGCAGCTTTTCCTGGCGCAGGCGGTTGGCTTCCTCGGCCTGGGCGGCTTCGCGTTCGGCCTTCTTGCGCTCGGCTTCCTTCTTGAAACGCTGCTGCAGCACTTCCTTGGCGTGGGCGCGGTGGGTGTCGGTGACTTCGTCGCCGGCATTGCCGTCCAGGTCGTAGCGCAAGGTTGCTTTTTCCATCACGCGCAGGTAGCGCAGCGAACCGGTATGGATGCCAAGCGCGGCGCGCATGGTCTTGCGGTCGGTGCCGGGCAGGCGTGCAAGGATCTGCTTGTCGATGCCGATGGCCAGCGGCAGGCAATTACGGAACGCGGGAAACTGTTGCTGGAGTTGCTTGAGCAGGTTCCGCGCGCTGGGAGCGGCGGCTGGCGCCGGGCTTGGCGCGGATGCTTCCGCGGGCTCGGCGGCAAGGGGTGTTGGATTCATTGACTTCATTGTAAAAGCTGGAACCGGAAGGATAGCATGCTCACATTGGTAAGTAATGGGACAATTTGGCAACATGTTGTTAGTCTACTGTTGACAGTCGGTCAAACAGCCGCTCCTGTGCAGGCGCCCATCGGCGAAATCGTGTATGATCCGCCTCTTGCCTTGCGCATGGCTTGAGCTGGCGCAGGGTGTAGGGGGAGTTGTGGAAGCGGCCGCTAGCGGCAGCTATGCCAAATGCTTATATCAGGTATTTGGTTTTTCAATTGTCATGATATGTTGCAATGCGCCATAATAACGCTTGTCTCCTCTATTCTTCCCCTGAAAAATAGATTCAAGCCCGTTTTTGCCAGCGGGCTTTTTTTCGTTTTGTAATGCACAGCACTGTCTTGATCACCGCACAATCACTTCATTTCCCGGGTCGCCAAAGGTGGCCGGTGGCGCTTGCATTCCAGCAGTATCGCCCTTAGCTAGGGCCATCCCTATTCACCTCCATCGGGACAGCATTGCTGGCCCAGGTGGATTATTGACTTCGCAGGCGCGCAGCACGCCCTCGACTGGAGAGTTTTTAATGAAGAACACCGCCAAGACACTGACACTGACCGCTACCAAGGCGCCGCGCAAGGCAACTGCGCAGCTCGCGGTCCCGAAAACCGCGACCTCCTACTTCCTCGAAACGGAAGCCGCGGCCACGGTCACGGTGGTGAAAAAAGGCGGACGCCTGGCGGTGAGCGCGGCGGAAGCGCCAGGCGCGGCCGTCGCCGCGGCGCCGGCCGTGCCGGTGGTGGTGCGCAAGCGCTCGCGCCTGGCGACGGTCGAGCCGGTGGTCGAGTCGGCGCCTGCCGCAGCCGAAGCTGCGCCTGCCGAGACAGCCCCGAAGGCGGTCAAGACCCGCGTCGCCAGGAAGGCCGAAGAAGCGGCGCCGGTCAGCCACACCGCTCCGTCGGTGGTGAGCGACGCCGCCACGCTGGCCTCGATCGACACTTCCGGCTACCTGCTGCCGGGCGTGAAGGTGCCGGGCCGCCGCGGCCGCAAGCCGAGCGAATTCATGCCCGAGAACGACGAAGTCGCGGCGCTGAACGCGGTCGAACGCGCCGAGCTGAAGGCGGTGTCGAAGGCCAGGGAGCGCAAGGCCAAGAGCGGCCTGGCGAACATCATGGGCGCTGACGACAAGACGTCGGAAGCCGACCTGGAACGCCGCCGCCAGCAGATCAAGAACCTGATCAACATGGGCAAGGACCGCGGTTTCCTGACCTACGCCGAGATCAACGACCAGCTGCCTGAAAATATTATCGATCCGGAAGCGATCGAAGGCATCATCGCAACCTTCAACGACATGGGCATCGCCGTCTACGAGCGCGCCCCTGACGCCGAAATGATGCTGCTGACCGATACCGTGGCCACCCAGACCAGCGACGACGAAGTTGAAGCGGCTGCCGCGACCGCGCTGTCGACCGTCGATTCCGACTTCGGCCGCACCACCGACCCGGTCCGCATGTACATGCGTGAAATGGGCGCGGTCGCGCTGCTGACCCGCGAAGGCGAGATCGAAATCGCCAAGCGCATCGAAGGCGGCCTGAAAGACATGGTGCAGGCGATTTCGGCCTGCCCGACCACGATCGCCGAGATCATCGCGCTGTCGCACAAGATCGCGAAAGACGAAATCAAGGTCGATGAAGTGGTCGACGGCTTCGTCGACCTGAACGAAAGCTCGGCGCCTGCCGCGCCGGCGCCGCAGGCATCGTCGGACGACGACGACGAGGAAGAAGAAGAAGTCGAGGAAGAAGACGGCGACGCCAATGGCGGCGCGGCCGGCTTCTCGACCGAACAGCTGGCGCAGCTGAAGAAGGGCGCGCTGGACAAGTTCGCCGTCATCGAAGACCAGTTCGACAAGATGGCCAAGGCCTTCGAGAAGGACGGCTACGGCTCGCCGAAATACGTCAACGCGCAGGAAGTCATCTCCAACGAGCTGCTGGGCATCCGTTTCACCGCCAAGGTGGTCGAGAAGCTGTGCGACACCCTGCGCGGCCAGATGGACGAAGTGCGCCAGATCGAAAAAGCCGTGCTGGCGATCTGCGTGGACCGCTGCGGCATGCCGCGCGCCCACTTCATCAAGGTCTTCCCGGGCAACGAGACGGACCTGGAATGGGTCGACCGCGAAGTCGACTGCGCCTACCCGTACAGCACCGTGTTGGGCCGTAACGTCCCGGCGATCAAGGAACTGCAGCAGCGCATGATCGACCTGCAGGCGCGCGTGGCGCTGCCGCTGGCCGACCTGCGCAAGATTAACAAGCAGATGGCCGCGGGCGAAAAGCGCGCGCGCCACGCCAAGCGTGAAATGACGGTGGCCAACCTGCGCCTGGTGATTTCGATCGCGAAGAAGTACATCAACCGCGGCCTGCAGTTCCTCGACCTTATCCAGGAAGGCAACATCGGCCTGCTGAAGGCGGTGGACAAGTTCGAATACCGCCGCGGCTACAAGTTCTCGACCTATGCGACCTGGTGGATCCGCCAGGCGATCACGCGTTCGATCGCGGACATGGCGCGTACCATCCGCGTGCCGGTGCACATGATCGAGACCATCAACAAGATGAACCGCATCTCGCGCCAGATCATGCAGGAAACCGGCAGCGAGCCGGATCTCGCGACGCTGGCCTTGAAGATGGAAATGCCGGAGAACAAAGTCCGCGAAATCATGAAGATCGCGAAGGAACCGATTTCGATGGAAACGCCGATGGGCGAGGACGGCGATTCGCAGCTGGGCGACTTCATCGAGGACAACACCACGCTGGCGCCGCTGGACGCCGCGCTGCACGCATCGATGCGCAACGTGATCAAGGAAGTGCTCGATTCGCTGACCCCGCGCGAAGCGAAGGTGCTGCGCATGCGCTACGGCGTCGAGATGTCGAACGACCACACGCTGGAAGAAGTGGGCAAGCAGTTCGATGTGACGCGCGAGCGTATCCGCCAGATCGAAGCGAAAGCCATGAGCAAGCTGCGCCAGCCGTCGCGTTCGGACAAGCTGAAGAGCTTCCTGCATAACCACTAATCGGTGATGTCAGGCGATGACGCTGCGCTCATCCGCTCTACGACTACGAGAATGAAAACGGCGGATGCGCTCCGCTTATCCGCCCTACGTCCCGAAGTCTGCGTAGGGCGGATAAGCGGGCTGCCGCCGAGGCCGCATCCGCCGTTTTACATCAAGCCTGCACCGCCGCCGCCGTCGGAATCAGGATCGACAAGGTCGTCCCGGTGTCGTCCCCGCTGTCGATCGCCAGCTCCCCGCCAAACACGTTCACCCGTTCGCGGATCCCGCGCAGCGCACACGCCGCATCCTTCCCCGCATTCCCCTCGACCACGCCGACTCCGTCATCGAGTATCGTGATCGACAGCTGCTCCGCCCCGATCGACAGCGTCACATTCGCCCATGGTCGCATGCGCATATCGCAGCACATACAGCAGCCACTCCTGCACGATGCGGAAGACCAACCGCATTGCGCTTCGCATCCGCCGGCGATTCCTGCTACCCCGATCCACGGCAGCGTGCACGCAGCCGCTGCGCTTCTTGAAACTGGTCGGCCAGCCACTCCAGCGGCTACCGGCAGCCCCAGCTCCAGCGTCTCGGATGCAGGTATTCGATGATCTCGGCGCACCGAGCGATGTGGCGTCGATGGTTGTCGAGCACATGCCCGACCCGCTCCTTGAGCAGAGGAATGGGCGTCGCCCGCGCGCGCATGCAGGCATTCGACATCGATCCTCAGGGCCAGCAGGTTCTGCCCCAAGTCGTCGGGATTGCCCTTGGCGATGCGCTCGCCGTCTTCCGCCTTCATCAGTTCGAGGCGCGCCGTCACTTGGCGCAGCTGCTGGTAAGACAGCTGCAGCGCCGCCTGCGCCAGCTTGCGCTCGGTGATGTCGATGAACACGCAGATCAGGTAATCCGGCTGGCCGCCGGCGTCGAAAACCGGCTTCCTGACCAATTCGTACTGGCGGCAATGCACGCGTGCGACGTTCCAGATTTTCCGATCCTCCACGATCACCTCGCGGTTTGCAAAGGCGGCACGGTCGGTGGCCAGGATCTTCTCCATCTGGTCCGGCGTAAACATCTCGGCGCCGGTCTTGCCCACCATCTCGGGGAACGACAGGCCCCAGCCTTTTTCCGCGGCATTGTTCATGAAGGTGATGCGGGACTGCGGGTCCTTGATCATCAAGGCCACCGGCAGGGTGGCGATGATGTTCTGCAGCCGCTCCGCGCTGCGCACTTGCGCGCGCTCGGCCGCCTGGCGTACCGCGGTTTCGGCGCGCAGCTGCTCGTTCTCCCGCATCAGGTGCTCGGCACGCATCCTGATGGCGCACAGCTCGAGTTCGGCCTCCTTGCGCCGTGAAATGTCGGTCAGCAGCATGGCTTCGGCCATCTTGCGGGTGGTGATGAGGTGGCGCAGCCGCATCAGGACCACGGTGGCCAGGCTGGCCGCCAGCGCGGCCAGGCTGGCCGGCCCCAACTGCAGCTGGCCGGCGGCAGCGGCGGCCAGGACGGCAAATGCGCCCCCAAACAGGAGGATGGTTCCGGCTACCGCCAACGAGATGCTTTCCACATTCCACTTCATTATCGGAGCTTTCAGATGGGAAATAGATGGTCGATTCTATATCTGTTTTCTTTCACGAAACTTGCAAGAAAGTACTATGCAAGGTGCATGTTTCTTGCTCAATAAAGATAAGCAACAGTTTTGCAGCGACTCGCGTGTATGGTCCAAGCGTCGGAATGAGATGCAAACAATGCTTCCCCATCGACTCTTGTTTCCATAGGCCCAAGTCTCGGCTAGATAAACATGTTATTCTTTTAACGGAGGCTGTTCCCATCCGTACCCGAACCGACGCGTTACGTAGGGGATTTGTCGTTTGAGCCAATTTGAATGGCACGCTTATACGTTGATTTTTCCGTATCGAAGCCTATGCGAACGATCACTGAGGACGAGGCGCGCGCGCTCATGCGCGACCCATTGAAGTGCGAGGACATAGGTGAGTGGTTGCCGCTGAAAGTGCAGCCAGGAACCGTATCGGTAGGTGTTGGGGTTCTAGACGAGTTCGGCGCAAGTGCTCAAATGTATGTCGAGCTTGTATATCGCCGAAGCCATAAAACTACGGTTACCCGATATGTTTTCACCCTCTTTCAGCGGTTTCCCTACGGAAAAGAGCGTGTATATCAGCTCGAAGTTACGCATGCGCCAAGCGCATACTTGATACTCACAAGCTGTCGCATGAGCACGTGGGCTCACTCCGGACGACTGGGGATGCGAGTTGGGCGAGTTGGGGATATGATGAAGTACTGGCACATTTTTGTGCTCAGACAAATATCACATTTGAGCCGTCGCCAGTTCATCCAGAAACGTTTGAGTTAAAACCTGACAGATGATTTGCTCCACGATTTCAGAAATGATCGGTTTCGTCTGCCATCCGCTAAATGCCGAGGGCAGCGTGGCGATGATCGATACGCCATTCGCCTTTGCTGATGGCGACGGGATTCCTGTTTTTGTCGAAAAAATCGGCTCGACAGTTCGGTTCTTTGACGACGGCGGCGTCATCATGCACTTGATTGGTCGGGGCGTTTCGTTCGATGATCATCGGCGAACCCGTTTTCTAAAAAACATTGCTGAACCAAATGGCGTTCAACTGAATGATTCCGGTGAACTCGAAATATGGTCTAAGTCTAACGAGGTGCAAAAAGCGTTTGCACAGTATCTGACCACAGTCCTTGCTGTGACGAGTTGGGAGAAAGAGCAATGTGGCGTTTCGACAGATTCATCACTGCTTCTAGATGAGGTTGCTATCTATCTCCAGGCGTGGAAGCCATCGGCAGTTCTCGCTGATGGAAAAGAAATATCAGGCGTTACGGGTCATGTCTACAAAATGGATTTTCAGTTTGATGGTTCTGCCGTTTTGGCGATTGGTATACATCCGGCAAGCGTCAGTTCGACCGCAAAGAAGCTGCTGGACATTAGGGCGGCGACGGAGAATGAAGGCCTCAATATATTGGTCGTAATGGATGATCGACAAGACCAGGATGCCGCGCGTCGTGAGGGACTTGTGCTGGATTCAGTCGGTAAAGTCATGATGATGACCAAGCTTCAGGAGCGTTCTCGTATTCACACTCGACCGAGCTAGCACTAGTCACGACCTTTCTAAGATCTCAGGTGAACGAGGCCCCAATCATTCAAACGAACGATTGGGGTTTAGTCTTTTGTTGGTTCGCTTCTCGCGCGGATGGATTAGCCCGTATTGCGGAGCCCTGCCGCCACCCCGTTGATCGACAAATGAATCCCGCGGTGCACCCGCGGATCGACCCGTTCCGGCTCGCCTGCCGCCGAACGATGGCGGTGAATCAGCTCAACCTGCAGGTGGTTCAGCGGATCGAGGTAGGCGAAGCGGTTCTGGATCGACCTCGCCAGCAGCGGGTTCCTGGCCAGCCGCTGGCCGGTGCCGGTGACCTGCTCCAGGCAGCGCAGCGTGTTGGCGTGTTCACCCGAGATGCGCTTGAAGATACGCTCGCGCAGTTCCACGTCGGCCACCAGCCCGGCGTAGCGCGACGCGATCGGCAGGTCGGTCTTGGCCAGCACCATGTCCATGTTCGACAGCAGCGTCGCGAAGAACGGCCACTCCTGGTACATCGCGCGCAGCGTTTCCAGGCGTTCCTCCTTCTGGCCGCCGTCGTCGAGCCACTCGCCGATGGCCGAGCCGAAGCCGTACCAGCCCGGCAGCAGCAGGCGGCACTGGCCCCACGAGAAGCCCCACGGGATCGCGCGCAGGTCTTCGATGCGGCGCGTCGACTTGCGCGAGGCAGGGCGCGAACCGAGGTTCAGCTCCGCGATTTCGGCGATCGGCGTGGCGGCGAAGAAGTAGTCGGTGAAGCCCGGGGTTTCGTACACCAGGTTGCGGTAGGCCTTGTACGCGCGCTCGGACAGCTCGGCCATCACGGCTTCGAAGCGGGCCAGCTTGTCGGCGTGCGAGCCTTCCTGCGCGTGCGGCATCAGGCTCGCTTCCAGCGTCGCGGCCACCAGCAGTTCGAGGTTGCGGCGGCCGATGTCGGCGTTGGAGAACTTGGAGGCGATGATCTCGCCCTGTTCGGTCAGGCGGATCTGGCCATTCACGGTGCCCGGCGGCTGCGCCAGGATCGCCTCGTAGCTCGGGCCGCCGCCGCGGCCGACGGTGCCGCCGCGGCCATGGAACAGGCGCAGCTTGACCTTCGCGTCCGCGAACACGCGCACCAGCTGCACCTCGGCCTTGTACAGCTCCCAGTTCGAGGTCAGGAAGCCGCCGTCCTTGTTGGAGTCGGAGTAGCCCAGCATGACTTCCTGCAGCCGGCCCTGATAGTCGATCAGGCGGTTCACGAAGGGCAGCGACATCCATTCGCGCATGATGTCCGGCGCGCGCTGCAGGTCGGGGATGGTTTCGAACAGCGGGATCACCATCACGTCGATCTGGCCAGTGGCCGGGATCATCAGGCCGGTTTCCTTCTGCAGCAGCAGCACTTCCAGCAGGTCGGATACCGTCTCGGTATGCGAGATGATGTAGTTGCGGATCGCGCGCTCGCCGTAGCGGCTGCGGATCTCGCGCGCCGCGCGCAGGATCGCCAGCTCGGAGTTGGTCTCGTCGCTGTAGTCGGTGTACGCCGAGTACAGCAGGCGCGGCTGGGCCAGTTCGGCCAGCAGCAGCTTGACCTTGGCTTCCTCGTCGAGCGCGGCGTAGCCGGTTTCGACCTGGGCGCTGGCGAACAGTTCGTCCAGCACACGCTCGTGCACGTCCGAGGTCTGGCGCATGTCGAGCGAAGCAAGGTGGAAGCCGAAGATGGTGGCGGCGCGCTGCAGGCGCTGCAGGCGCGGGCGGATCAGCTGGGCGCCGTGGTTGGCGCGCAGCGAATCGGACAGCAGCGCCAGGTCGGCGCCGAAGGCGCTGGCATCAAGGTAAGGATCGGCCTTGCCGACTTCCTTGAGCACCACGTGGGCCGCGCCCAGTTCGCGCGCGGTGGCCGCCAGGCGCGCATACATGCCGATCAGCGCGCGGCGGTACGGTTCATCGCTGCGGTGCGGGGACGAGTCGGTCGATGCGTCGGCCAGCGCCTGCAGTTCCGGCGTCACCTTGACCATCAGCGTCGATACCGACAATTCGGCGCCCAGCGCGTGCACTTCGTCGAGGTAGAAGTCGAGGATGGTGGTGGCGTGGCGCACCAGTGCATGCTGCATGGTGCCGGCGTTGACGTTCGGGTTGCCGTCGCGGTCGCCGCCGATCCAGCTGCCCATCTGGACGTACGAGGCATCGGTGGCGGGAGCGCCGCCGTCCTTCAGGCCATAGCCGGCGGCGATTTCTTCCTCGATGTCGTCGTACAGGCCGGGCAGCTCGCGCAGGAAGGTGATGCGGTAGTAGGACAGGGCGTTGTCGATTTCGTCGGCCACCGTCAGCTTCGAATAGCGCAGCATGCGGGTCTGCCACAGCGTGGCGACGCGCGCGCGCATCAGTTCGAGGTTGGCGGCGCGTTCGCGCGGCGTCAGCGGCAGGTCGCGCTCGGCCAGCAGGTGGGCGATGTCATGCTCGGCGTCCAGGATGCTCTTGCGCTGCACTTCGGTCGGGTGGGCGGTCAGCACCGGCGAGATCAGCGCGTCCTTGAAGAAGGACTGCACGGTGTCGGACGATACGCCGGCGTCCTTCAGGCGCGACAGCGCGAATCCCAGGCTGCCCTGCTGCGGCGTCGAGCCGGCCAGCAGGTGGGCGCGGCGGCGCCGGATGTGGTGCTGGTCCTCGGCGATGTTGGCCAGGTGCGAGAAATACGAGAAGGCGCGCACCACCGAGATAGTCTGGTCGCGCGTCAGGCGGTGCAGCAGGGCGGTCAGTTCCTCACCGGCCTTGGGATCGGCTTCGCGCCGGAACCGTACGGCGGTCTGGCGGATGGTCTCGACGACGTCGAACACGTCCTCGCCTTCCTGGTCACGCAGCACGTCGCCCAGCAGGCGCCCGAGCAGGCGGATATCTTCTTTCAGCGGTTCGTCCTTGTCGACGATTGTCACTGATTCTTGGGCAGCAGCTTGATTTACCATGTTGGACCACAGAATGAAATGTTGGGCAAAGGCTTTTGGCCACGGTCTGCAAAGGAGGCGCATGATAAAATTTGTGATCTTATGCATGCCCCGATGACTGGCATCCGCCGGTTAGGGTAACGACAGTGAAAGAATTTGTTTTGAGTGCAATTGAAATGACGGTGCAGCAGCCATCCAGGTTAATCATCGCTTCGCGCGAGAGCCGCCTTGCCATGTGGCAGGCGGAACACGTGCGGGCACAGTTGTCCATATTATATCCGCAGTGCAGCATCGAAATCCTCGGCATGACGACACGCGGCGACCAGATCCTCGACCGCACCCTGTCCAAGGTGGGCGGCAAGGGCCTGTTCGTCAAGGAGCTGGAGGTGGCGATGGCCGAAGGCCGCGCCGACCTGGCCGTGCATTCGCTGAAGGATGTGCCGATGGACCTGCCGGAGGGCTTCGAGCTGGCCGCCGTGCTGGAACGCGAAGACCCGCGCGACGCCTTCGTGTCGAACGACTATGCCAGCCTGGACGAGTTGCCGGAAGGCGCCGTGGTGGGCACCAGTAGCCTGCGCCGCCAGTCGCTGATCGCGGCGCGCTACCCGCACCTGGTCATCAAGCCGCTGCGCGGCAACCTCGACACCCGTCTGGCCAAGCTTGACCGGGGCGAATACGCGGCCATCATCCTGGCCGCCGCGGGCCTCAAGCGCCTCGGCCTGCCTGAACGCATCCGCGCGCTGCTGGAACCCGAAAGCAGCCTGCCGGCAGCCGGGCAGGGCGCGATGGCGATCGAAATCCTGTCGGGCCGCACCGACATCGACCTGCGCGCCGTGCTGGCGCCGCTGAACCACGCCGCCACCGAGCAGGCCGTGCGCGCCGAGCGCAAGGTGTCCAAGGTCTTCGGCGGCAGCTGCCAGATCCCGCTGGCGGCCTTCGCCACCGTCGACGGCGCCAGCATGCACCTGCGCGCGATGGTCGCCACGCCGGACGGCCGGCGCACCGCCACGGCGGAGCTGAGCGGCCCGGCCGATGCTCCCGAAGCGCTTGGCCAGCAGGTGTCCGACCTGCTGCAGCAGCAGGACGCCCATGCGATCCTGGCCGAATGCAAGGTGCAAGCGGGCGCGGCTCCGGATGTCTGACACCGTCGTCATCACGCGCCCGCGCGCGCAGGCCGAAGGGCTGGCGCGCGCCGTAGCCGCATTGGGCCGCAAGCCGGTGCTGCTGCCGCTGCTCGAAATCTCGCAGCTGGGCGACACGGCGGCGCTGGAAGACACGCTGGACGGTCTGGCCGGCTACGCCCTGGTGGCCTTCGTGTCGCCCAACGCGATCGACGCCGCCTTCACGCACATCGAACGCTGGCCGGACGGCGTGGCGATCGCGGTGGTGGGCGAGGGCAGCCGCGCGGCGCTGGCCGCGCACGGCCTGACCGACGCCAACACCACCATCATCAGCCCGCGCGATCCGACCCGCAGCGATTCCGAAAACCTGCTGCAGGCGATCGACCTGGCCGCGCTGCACGGCAAGCGCGTACTCATCGTGCGCGGCCAAAGCGGGCGAGAACTGATGGCCGACGGCTTCCGCGCTGCCGGCGCCAGCGTCACCACCTGCGCCGCCTACCGCCGCAGCGTGCCGGCACTGACGCCCGCGCTGGCAGCCACGCTGGCCGAATTGCTGGCCGCGCAACATGACTGGATCATCACCAGTTCCGAAGCGCTGCGCGGCCTGATGGCGCTGGTGCGCCAGCTCGGATCGGAGGAGGCTGTAGCAAAAATGCAACAGCAGCATTTGATCGTGCCGCACGCGCGCATCGCCGAAACGGCGAACACTCTTGGACTTACCCGACTGACGCTCACGGGATCGGGCGACGAATGCCTGCTTGCCGCGTTACAATCACAAGAATGAACGATTTGCCTACATTACCTGAAGACAACAACGGAACGCCTCGCGCTCCCGGCCCAGCCACGCCTCAGCCACCGGTGCACAACGACCGTCCCGGCGGCGAGGGCAACATGCGCGACTTCATGATGCGCCCCCTGACCATCGCCGTGATCGTGCTGGGCGTGCTGCTCGCGGCCCAGGCGCTGTCGAGCCGTAACAGCGTCCAGAAGCTGCGCCAGGAGATGGCCAGGAGCCTGCAGCGCAACGAACTGACCACCGCCGAAACCAGCGCCATGGCGCGTTCGCTCAACGACCAGCTGCGCGACATGCAGGCCAAGGTTGGCGTGCTGGAAAACCGCCAGGTCGAAGCCCAGAGCCAGCAGCTGGCGCTGGAACAGCTTTACCAGGACCTGTCGAAGAGCCGCGACGAGTGGGCGCTGTCCGAAGTCGAGCAGGTGCTGTCGACCGCCAGCCAGCAGCTCCAGCTGGCCGGCAACGTGCAGGGCGCGCTGATCGCGCTGGCCAATGCCGACCGCTCGCTGTCGCGCTCCGACAAGCCGCAGTTCATCACCATCCGCCGCGCCATCGCGCGCGACACAGAAAAACTGCGCGCGCTGCCGAGCCTCGACCTGGCCGGCGTGGCGCTGCGCCTCGATAACGTGATTGCGCAGGTCGACACGCTGCCGATGCTGGCCGACGAAAAGCCGGTGCTGCCGGCCAAGCCGGAGCGCCCGCAGCGCGCCGCCGCCAAGGGCAAGGCCGGCGCCGCGCCGCTGCCGCCTGAGCCGATGGGCATGGCCGAGCGCGCGCAAGCCACCTGGCGCGCGTGGAGCGACGAAATGTGGGACGACGTGCGCCAGCTGATCCGCGTGCGCAGCGTCGACGAACCGGCCGCGCTGATGGTGTCGCCGTCGCAGGCCTACTTCCTGCGCGAGAACCTCAAGCTGCGCCTGTTGAACGCGCGCCTGGCGCTGTTGTCGCGCAACGAGGCGGCCTTCCGCGGCGACCTCGCGGCCGCCCAGGAATCGCTGCTGAAATACTTCGACACCCGCGCACGCAACACCCAGACCGCACAGGCGCAGTTGCGCCAGGTACAGTCGAACAACCTGGCGATCGACATGCCGACGCTGGCCGACAGCCTGAACGCCGTGCGCAACTACAAAGCGAAGCCATAAGCCATGCGTCTACTTCTCTGGCTAGTCGCGCTGATGGCAGCGGCCATCGGCATCGCCGTCACGGCCCGCTTCAACCCGGGCAACGTGGTGTTCTTCTATCCGCCGCACCGGATCGACGTTTCGCTCAACTTCTTCGTCGTGCTGGCCGCGCTGCTGTTCGGTTTCATGTACATCGCCGTGCGCGCCTTCCGCGCCACCGTGTCGATGCCGGCCAAGGTGGCGGCCTACCGCCAGCGCAAGCGTGAACGCGACGGCAACAAGGGCTTGCGCGACGCACTGAAAGCCCTGTTCGAAGGCCGCTTCGGCCACGCCGAAAAGGCCGCCGCGCGCGCCGCCGAACTGCCCGAGAACGCCGGCCTGGCCGCGCTGATCGGCTCGCGTGCCGCCCACCGCATGCGCCAGTCGGCCAGGCGCGACGCCTGGCTGGCCGGCATCACCCACGACGCCGGCCTGAAGACCGCACGCCTCATGACCGTCACCGAACTGCTGGTCGACGACCACCAGCCGGAAGCTGCGCTTGACGCGGTAGCGGAACTGAACGCCAGCGGCACCCGTCACATCCACGCGCTGAAATGGGCGATGAAGGCCAACCAGCAGGCCCGCAACTGGCCCGAGGTGCTGCGCCTGGTGCGCTCGCTCGACAAGCACAAGGCGCTGCATCCGGCGCTGTCGGCGCGCCTGCGCGAACTGGCCTACGACGCGCTGCTGTCCGACAGCTCGCACGACGCCGAGTCGATCAAGCGCGTGTGGGCGGCCGTTCCCTCGTCCGAGCGGGTGAAGCCCTACATCGCGGCGCGCGCCGCGCAGGCGCTCAACGCCCGCGGCCTGCACGACGAAGCCCGCACCACTGCGGAAGAATCGCTGAAGGTGGAGTGGGACGACCGCGTGGTGCGTGCCTACCGCGACGCCGCCGGCCAGACCGGCTCGCCGACCCTGCTGGCCCAGATCGAGCACTGCGAAGAATGGATCAAGGTGCGCCCGAACGACGCCGAACTGGCGCTGACGCTCGGTTCCCTGTGCCTGAAGCAGAAACTGTGGGGCAAGGCCCAGCGCTACCTGGAGCAGGCGCTGTCGGACGCCACCGAAGGACGCATGGTGCGCGAGGCGCACCTGAAGCTGGCGCAGATGCACGAAGCGCTCGACCAGCATGCGGAAGCCGCGGCCCATTACCGGCAGTGTGCGCTGGCCTCGATCCTGTAAAGCTCAAATCAACACGGGGCTGCCCTGCTGCGTTGCACAAGAAACATGCAATGTTCGTTATAATGGCGGCCTCGATTACCCTCCGCAATTTTAAGGACCTTCCCCATGAGTTTGAATAAAGTCTCCGCCGGCCGCGACGTGCCGAACGATTTCAACGTCATCATCGAAATCCCGATGAACGCGGATCCGATCAAGTACGAAGTGGACAAGGAGTCGGGCGCGATCTTCGTCGACCGCTTCATGGGCACCGCGATGCACTACCCGTGCAACTACGGCTACGTGCCGAACACCATCTCCGACGACGGCGACCCATGCGACGTGCTGGTGATCACCCCGTTCGCGCTGATTCCAGGCGTTGTGGTTCGCTGCCGCGCGATCGGCGTGCTGAAGATGACCGACGAAGCCGGCGGCGACGCCAAGGTACTGGCGGTCCCGGTCGACAAGATCCTGCCGATCTACAGCCACTGGCAAAAGCCGGAAGACCTGCAAGACCTGCGCCTGCAGCAGATCCAGCACTTCTTCGAGCACTACAAGGACCTCGAAAAAGGCAAGTGGGTCAAGATCGAAGGCTGGGCGGGTCCGGAAGAAGCCAAACAGGAAATCCTGAATGGCGTGGCGAAGTACAACGCCGAACAAGCCGCGTAGGGCGGATAAGCGAAGCGCATCCGCCGAATTTGCATGCACCGCGATGGCGCATACGAATTCGGCGGATGCGCTGGCGCTTATCCGCCCTACATGTTTATCGTTGTGGCTTTGGCCGTCTCACCACCCAATATCCACCAACAGCGCATGCGTCAAATCCTTCTGTGCGCTGACCTCGTGCGTCAAATCCCCGTTAATCGACGGCTCCATCAGCTGGTTCGGCTTCGCATCCGTACTGAAGTGCGACACCGATGACCCCGGATCGAAATCCGCTGGCGCGAACATCCTCACCCTGCGCGCGTTGTCGGTTCCGGCAAGCCGCTCCGGATCGGTCAACAAGTTCGCCGCCACACCCGATTGCGTGCGCGGCCCCAGCGCCAGCGCCGCCTTCAGCGCCGCTCCCGCTTCGAGGCTGATGCGCACCGCCGGTATCCTGATCGACGGATCGCTCCCGCCCAGCCCCGTCACCGGCCCGGCCGCATTGTCCACCACCATACCCTTCGCACCCACTTCCTGCAGGTGGCGCGCCTTGAGCATGAACTCGCAGCCGCCGCGGTCGACCAGCGCGATGTTGCCCTTGACCGCAGCCGCGTTTAGTATTTGGATAAGCAGGCTGAACTTTGAGCTTGCGCTAACCAGCGGGGACACCAGGATTGGACGCGCCAAAAAAACAGGGCGCACATGGCGCCCTGAAAACCGCATCAAGAGACGATTCAGCGGGCAGGCCGCAGCTTGCCGACGATGCCGGTAGGGAAAAAGTAAATCGACAGCACGAACAGCACGCCCAGCCACAGCATCCAGCGGTCCGGGTGCAGGGCCTCGGCCAGGATCGGCACGCCTTCGAGCGCGCTCGATCCTTCGGCCATCGCGGATTTCAGGTAGTTCTGCGCAATGATGAACAGCACCGCGCCGATCACCGCGCCGTACATCGTGCCCATGCCGCCGATGACGACGATCAGCAGGATGTCGGTCATGACTTCGAAGCCCAGCATGGTCTTGGGGCCGACGTAGCGCAGCCACAGCGCCATCAGCGCGCCGGCCAGCGCCGCGACCAGCGCCGCCAGGCAGTTGGCCCAGATGCGGTACACCACGGTGCGGTAGCCCAGAGCTTCGGCGCGGAACTCGTTTTCGCGGATAGCCTGCAGCACCCGGCCGAACGGCGAGTTCACGAGGCGCAGCAGGAACAGGAACAGCAGCAGGCAGCCGAAGAACACGATGTAGTAGGTCAGCACCTTGCCGTCGACGATGCGGCCGAAGATCTCGTTCTCGAACAGGTTGAAGCTCGGACCGAGCGCGTCCGGCACGCTGAAGGTCTTGCCGTCCTCGCCGCCGGTGAAGTCCGACAGCTGCGAGGCCAGCACCGCGAACGAGGAGGCCACCGCCAGCGTGATCATGGCGTAGAAGATGGCGCGCACGCGCAGGGCGAACAGGCCGACCACCAGCGCGAGCACGACGGTCAGCGCGATCGCCAGCGCAACGCCGCCGGCGATCGCGCCCCATGTAGGCTCCTTGTCGGCCAGCGCCAGGCCGACGCCGTAGGCGCCGATCCCGAAGAACATCGTATGCGCGAACGACACGATGCCGGTGTACCCCAGCAGCAGGTCGTAGGACGCCACCAGCACGATGTAGATGCAGATGGTGGCGGCGGTGTTGAGCGGGCGCGCGCCGCTGGTCAGGAAGGGTGCGAACGCGAGGCCGAGGAAGACCGCGAACAGGGCGATCGACAGGGTGCGGCTGCGCGGCAGGTCGCCGGAGAGAAGTTGGTTGAGCATGCGTATTCCTCAGTGGCCCTTGGAGAACATCCCGGCCGGGCGCCACAGCAGGATGGCGATCATCAGGATAATGTTGGACACCAGCGCCACCTTCGGCGCCAGGAAGCCGGCGTAGTTGGCCACCAGGGCCATCAGCATGGCGCCGATGAAGCAGCCGGTCACGGAACCGAGGCCGCCGATGATGATGACGATGAAGACCATCACCATGATTTCGCCGCCCATCGAGGCCGACAGGGTTTCCTTGTACAGCCCCCACATCACGCCGCCCAGGCCGGCCAGCGCGGAACCGGCCGCGAACACCGCCACGAACAGGCGGCGGATGCGGTAGCCCATCGCCTCGACCATCTCGCCGTTCTCGACGCCGGCGCGGATCAGGAGGCCGATCTTGGTGCGGTTCAAAATGAGCAGCATCGCCACGAACACCACCAGGCCGATCACGACCGCCACCAGGCGGTATTTCTCGATGGCGGAGTCGCCCAGCACGATGGCGCCGCGCAGCGCCGCCGGCAGCGGCAGTGGAATGTGTTCCGCGCCCCAGATCACGTTGATCAGCTGTTCGGCCACGATCATGCCGCCCATCGTGATCAGGATCTGCTTCAGGTGCTGGCCGTAGACCGGCTTGATGATGATGCGCTCGAAAGCCACGCCCATCGCAGCGGTAGAGGCCATCGCCACCGTGATCGCCAGGGCCAGCACGCCCAGGTTCTTCAACAGCGAGTCGGCTTCGAGCCAGCCGCTCATCGGGATCATGACCATGGTGGCGGCGAAGGCGCCGACCGACACGAAGGCGCCGTGGCCGAAGTTAAGCACGTCCATCAGGCCGAACACGAGGGTCAGGCCGCTGGCCATGATGAAGATCATCATGCCCATCGCGAGGCCCGCCACGGTGAGCGTCACCCAGGTGGGAAAGTCGCCGACCAGCGGCAGCATGATCAGCAGCAGGGCCGGCACCAGCAGCAGCGGCGCGATGTCGCGCGGCGCAGCGGGCAGCACGTTGTCCACGCTGGCGGTTGGGGAGGTGGAGGCAGTCACGGGTTCATTTCCTATTGATGGGAGTCGAGCGACAGGCCAAGCAGGCGCTGTTGCAGTTCGCGGTCCTCGACCAGGTCCGACATCGGTCCGGCATGCACCACGCGGCCGTCGTCCATGACCGACACGGTGTCGCCCAGCTTCTTGACGAAGTTGAAGTTCTGCTCGACCAGCAGGATGGTGGTCTCGGTCTCCTTCAGCTCGCGGAAGGCGTCGATCAGGTTGTTGATGATGGCCGGGGCCAGGCCCTTGGTCGGCTCGTCCACCAGCAGCAGCTTGCGCGGCTCGACGATGGCGCGCGCGATCGCCACCATTTGCTTCTGGCCGCCGGAGAGCAGGCCGGCCGGATAGTTCCAGAATTTGCGCAGGGCAGGGAAGAAGCCGAAGATCCATTCCAGCCGCTGGGTGTCGAGCGGGCCGTTGCGGGCGGCGAGGTAGAGGTTCTCGCGCACGGTCAGCGCCGAGAACACCGCCATCGATTCCGGCACGTAGGCAATCGAGGCCTGGGCGATGTCGGGCGTGGCGGCGGCGGTGATGTCGCGGCCGTCGAACTGGATGCGGCCGGCGCTGGCATGCCACATGCCCATGATGGTGCGCAGGGTCGTGGTCTTGCCGGCGCCGTTACGGCCAAGCAGGACCGACAGGCCGCCGCGCGGCACCACCAGGTCGACGCCCTGCAGGATATGGTATTCGCCGATGTGGGTATGCACGCCCGAGAGCTGCAGAATCGGTTCGGCGTCGCCTTGTTTATACATGTTCGGGTGCTCCAAGGTAGGCCTCCTGGACGATCGCGGACGACATCACTTCAGCCGGGTTGCCGTCGGCGACCAGCGTGCCGTTGTGCAGGACGATGATACGGTCGGCCAGCGAACGCACCACGTCCATCTTGTGTTCGACCAGCAGCACGGTCTTGCTGCGCTCGGACTTCACCTGGTGGATCAGGTCGAGCACGACCGGCACTTCATCGACGCTCATGCCGGCGGTCGGTTCGTCGAACATCATCACTTCGGGTTCGAGCGCCAGCAGGATCGCGACTTCCAGCTTGCGCTTGTCGCCGTGCGACAGGGCCGCCACGCGCGTGTCGCGGCGGTCGGACAGCGCCACGCGCTCCAGGTAATGCTCGGCGCGGCCGATCAGTTCCGAATGCGAGAACCAGACCGACCACATGTTCATGCCGATGCGCGCCCGGCTCTGTACCGCAAGGCGCACGTTTTCCATCACCGACAGGTTGGGGAACAGGTTGGTCAGCTGGAAGGCGCGGCCGATGCCAAGCGCGGTGCGCTTTGCCGCGCCGTAGCGCGTGATGTCGACGCCGTCCAGGTGGACGCTGCCCGAGGTGGCGGGCAACTGGCCGGACATCAGGTTGAAATAGGTGGTCTTGCCGGCCCCGTTGGGTCCGACGATGACGGTCAGCGTGCCGGGATAGAAGTCGGCGCTGACCTGGTTGACCGCGACATGGCCGCCGAAGCGGATGGTCAGGTCGCGGGTCGACAGCGAAGGCGTGGTCATGTTAGCGCTTGTTTCTGACTGGTACCGGCAGCTCGCTGGCAGGAATTTCGCGCACCAGTTCCAGCAGGTCCCATTCGTCGCCCTGGGTTTTCTTGATGCGGAAGTGGTACATCGACTGCATCGCCTGGTGGTCCTGCTTGCGGAAGCTCATCTTGCCCTTCGGGGTGTCGAACTCCATGCCTTCCATGGTGGCGATCAGCTTTTCGGTGTCGGAACCGCCGCCGGATTTGGTCAGCGCCGTCACCACGGCGCTGGCCGCCGCGAAGCCGCCGGCGGTGAACATGTCAGGCGGGGCCTTGTAGCGCTTCTTGTGCTCGGCCACCAGCCAGTCGTTCATCTTGTTCTTCGGGAAATCGTAGTAGTAATAGATGGTGCCTTCGGTGCCCGCGTAGGCGCGCCAGGTTTTCATCACCGGCAGGATGTTCCCGCCCGGCGCCAGCGCGATGCCGTAGCGCTCAGGCTTCATGTCGGCGATCTTGTTCATCGGGTTCGGGCCGGCCCAGACGATGCCCAGCACGCGCGGCTGCGGCTTGTCCTTCAGCGCGGCGAAGATACGCTGCGCCGATGCGGTGAAGTCGGTGGCCGTTTGCGGCGCGTATTCCTCATGGACCACCTTGGCCTTGCTGCCGGTGGCGGCCAGCGCTTCCTTGCCGGCCTTGATGGCGTCCTTGCCGAAGGCGTAGTCCTGGGCCAGGAAGGCGACGCTGCCGTTTTTCAGCGTGGCGGCGGCGGCCAGCGCGTCCTGCATCGAGCTGCGCGCGGTGCGGAACACGTAGCGGTTCCACTTGTCGCCGGTGATGGCGTCGGCTACGGCCGGTTCGACGATCAGCACTTTCTTGTATTCCGCGGCCACCGGCAGCATCGCGATGGCGGAGCCGGAGGAGGTGGTGCCGACCGCGATGTCGACCTTGTCGTCGCCATAGGCTTCTGCCAGCAGGGTGCGTCCCATGTCAGGCTTGCTCTGGTCGTCCTTGACGATCACCTTCAGCTTGCGGCCATTGATCTCCATCTTGCCGCCGGTGAGGTATTCGAGGCCCATCATGAAGCCGGTTTCGGTTTCCTTGGCATAGGCTTCGAGCACGCCGGTCTTGCCGGCGATGAGGGCGACCTTCAGGTCGGGTGCGGCCATGGCGCCAAGCGGCATGCCCGCGGCGAATGCGGCCAGCATGGCGGCCGGGAGGATGTTCATCTTGATCATGCATGTCTCCTTTTTGATTTTCTGCTTAATCGACTTGCGACAAAAACTCGCGGATCGCTTCCTGCGCCGGCGCCTCGGTCAGCATCGGCGCGTGGCCGACATTGGGCACTTCGGCGTACCGCATTCCCGGCGCGGCGTGGCGCATGTAGCTGGCCTGCTCGGGCTCCACCAGGTCGGACAGCGCGCCGCGCACCAGCAGCGTGGGACGCGAACGCGCCAGCCTGCGGAAGGCGTACTTCGCCATCATCGAGGCGGCCTTCAGCTTGCCCGTTTGGATGGCATGCGCAATGTTCGGATCGTACCTCAGGACCAGTTCGCCCTGTTGATTTTCTGTGAAGGCGCGGTTGGCCCATTTGCTCCATTCTTCCATCGTGTTGCCGGGGAAGGCTGGCTGGTTGATGTTCTTGATGTATTCGGCGGCGTCCTGCCACGAGGCGAGCTTCGCGCCCTTGCCGGCGTAGCCGGCGATGCGGGACAGGCCCTTCTCGGACAGCACCGGGCCGACGTCGTTAAGTACCGCGGCGGCGATCAGGTCCAGCTTGCGCATGGCAAGCGTCATGGTGATGATGCCGCCCATCGAAGTGCCGATAAATACGGCGCGCCCGATGCCCAGGTCGTGCGCCAGCTTGACGATGTCGTTGGCGTACACCATCGGGGTGTAGTGGGCCGGGTTGGGGTCGAAGGCCGAGTGGCCGCGGCCGCGCACGTCGACCGCGATCACGCGGCGGCCAAGGCCGGCGATCCAGGGCGCGAGCTCGTCGAAATCGCCCGAGTTGCGTGTCAGCCCGTGGATGCAGATCACCGGCAGCCGCGCCGGGCCGCTGTGCGCGGCGTAGTCGCGCGCATACAGCGACAGTCGGTCGGTGCTGGTGTAGGTGATTTCAGAATAGTTGGACACGCTTGGCAATCCTGTGCTAGGGGTTGTCGTTGTTTGCTATGCGGGTTCGAAAGGGCGCAGCCCGCCATGGCTGGCCACGAATGGCCAGCCATGGTGCTGCTTTTCGACCTGGGTGCTACCGGCGGATCAGAAGCGGTATTCGAGCGTTGCCGATACCGTACGCGGATTGCCGTAGAACGCGGTCAGGGTGCCTTCGAAACCCAGGGTCGGGAACAGGTAGCCGCCGGTCTTGTATTCCTCGTTGCCGAGGTTCTTGCCATGCACGCCGGCGCGGATCTTGCCGTTGGCGCTAGTCCAGACCACGCTGGCGTCCCACAGGGTGTAGGCTTCCTGGTCCAGCAGCGACTTGGTCTCGAACTGGTTGGTGTCGTCCTTGTAGGCCACGTTGGCCGACACGGTCCAGCGGCCGTTATGGCCCATCACCGGCATCGGAATGTCGTAGGCCGCGCGCAGGTTGGCCGAGTTTTCCGGGGTGTTCTGGAAGACACGGTTGGCCGACTGGTCGACGCCCGCCACGATGAAGCGCGTGTACTTGGCGTCGATGTAGCTGTACATGCCCGACAGGGTGAACTGGTCGGTGATGCGTGCGTTCGCTTCCAGTTCGAAGCCCTTGATCTTGGCCTTGCCCGCATTGGTGGTCACGCCGGCGAAGCTGTCGTCCTTGCCGTCGCCGTTGGTGTCGATCGCCACCGAGCCAGGGATCTGCACGTCTTCGTAGTCGCTGTTGAACAGGGCGACGTTGGTGAGGATGCGGCCGCCGTTGAAGGCCGACTTCAGGCCCAGTTCGACGGTGTCGATGTTTTCAGGAGAGTAGCCGGCGCGTGCCTGTGCCGGTGGCAGGCGGCCGCCGACCACGTTCATGCGCGGGTCGAAACCGCCGCCCTTGAAGCCGCGCGCCCACGAAGCGTACACGTTGTGGTCGTCGTTGACCTTGTAGGCCAGGCCGACTTTAGGCGTGAACTTCTTGTCTTCGCGTTCCAGTTCGCCGCGAGTGAAGTCGGTATCGGTACGGAACAGCACCGCGCCCGCATTGCCGAGGCCTGGCGAACCGGCCGCGCCGAAGTAGATCTGGCGCAGCACGCTCGCTTCGCGCTTGTCGACCGTGTATCGGCCGCCCAGCGACACACTGAAGGCGTCGCTGACCTTGTAGTTGGCGTCGGCGAACACAGCCCATGCCTTGGTGTCGATGTCGCCCTTGGTGAAGGTCGAGGTAGGTACGGCGCCGGCCAGGATGGTGTCGAAGATGTTGAAGGCGTTGGCGTCGATGTAGTACACGCCGGCCACGCCCTGAAGGCGGTCGCCCGTGTACGTGACCTGGAACTCCTGGCTGAACTGCTTGTTCTTGTACAGCGCAGGCACGTGGAAGTCGGTGACTGCCAGCGAATCGAAGTCGATCGGTGCGTACGACTTGTCCTTGCGCGCGGCGGTGACCGACTTGAAGGTCATCTCCGGCGACATGCTCCACTCGATCAGCGCCGAGACGCCGTGCGCCTTGACTTCCTGGTCGTGGCCAAGGGCCTGGGTCAGGTTGGCGCGGGTGTCGAAGACGTTGCCCAGGATCGGCGCGCCGCTGGTGCGGCCGACGATCAGGCGGTGGCCGTTTTTCGGGTTGGAGTCGTCCTGGGTGGCGTCGCCCGCGATGCGGATGAACAGGTCGGGAGTCGGCATGAATTCGGCCGACAGCCGCGCCGCGGTCAGGTCCTTGTCGTAGTTGCCCTTGCCGGTGGTGTGGTTGGTGCCGAAGCCGTCGCGGGTGAACTTGGCGATCGAGCCGCCGATGCGCGCGCCTTCCGAAATCGGGGTGCTGGCGGTGAGCACGCCGTCAAGCTGGCCGTGGTTGCCGGCGGTGGCCTTGAGGCGCACGTCGGTCTTCGGCCCGAGCTTGCGGGTGACGTATTTGACCGCGCCGCCGATGGTGTTGCGGCCGTACAGGGTGCCCTGCGGGCCGCGCAACACTTCGATGCGTTCGACGTCGTAGATTTCCGCGACCGCGCCTTGTGGGCGGGCCAGGTAGATGTCGTCCAAATAGATGCCGACGCCCGCCTCGAAGCCTGCCAGCGGATCCTGCTGGCCGACGCCGCGGATGAACGCGGTCAGGGTCGAGTTGGTTGCGCGCGATGCCTTCAGGGTGGTGTTAGGCAGCGAGAAGGCGAGGGCGGTGATGTCCGGGATGCCTTGCTTGGACAGCTGTTCGGCGCTGTAGGCAGTGACCGAGACCGGCACATCCTGAAGCGTTTCTTCGCGGCGGCGGGCGGTGACGACCACCTTGCCCATCGACGCTTCGGTAGCCACTTCCTGGCTTGGCGGCGCATCGGCAGGGGTGGTCTGGGCATGGGCCATGGCCAGGGTGCTGCCGGTGATGGCGAGCATTGCTGCGGCGGAGCGGTTCAACTGCTTCAGTTTCTTATTGGTAAGACGCATCTGTGTGTCTCCTTCTTTTATTGGTGGTATGCGGGTCAAAAATCGCACGCAATGGAGTGTGCCCCGATTTGATGTGGTCCGAAAGATAACAGCGCGCCAACCCGTTGTGCAAAATTGCACAGCAGCTGACTTTGCTTGGGGCGAACGTACGGTAACAAGGCTTGTTTCCGGCCGTGTTGATGTGGATTTATATTCGTTTGCGGGGGATTGCGCTCGGAATGTGCACGGGTGCACAATATTGCTTACGAATAAAGGATATTCCTGTCATGAATAGCAATAGCCTGCCGGAGTGGACCGACCTGCGCTTCTTCCTCGAACTGGCGCGGGCCGGCACTTTATCTGGGGCGTCGCGCCGGCTGGAGGTGGAGCACACCACGGTGGCGCGCCGCATCGACCGGCTGGAAACGCAGCTGGGCACGACCCTGTTCGACCGCAGCCGCGAAGGCTACGAGCTGACCGAGATGGGGCAGGCGCTGTTGCCGCACGCGGAGGCGATGGAGAGCGCGGCGCTGGCCGCGACCGAGCAGGTGAGCGGCAACGAGGTGTCGGTGCACGGCGTGGTGCGGCTGGGCGTGCCGGAGCTGTTCGCGATAAGGGTGGTGGCGCCGCTGATGGTGGGGATGCTGCAGTCGCATCCCGAACTGAGCGTCGACCTGCTGGTGCTGCCGCGCTTCGCCAACCTGGCCAACCGCGAGGCGGATTTGGGCGTGATGCTCGACCCGCCGACGACGGGGCGCTACATGATCGCGCGGCTGGCGACCTTCAGGTCCTATCTTTATGCCGCGCCGTCCTATCTTGCGCGGCACAAGCCGATACGCACCCAGGCAGACCTGGCGCAGCACGACTTTGTCGACTACGTGCAGGACCGGCTGGCCAGTCCCGAACTTAACTATCTTTCCGACCTTGGTTTCACGCCGCGCCGGCGCCTGTGCTGCACCGGCTTGCCGGCGCAGATCGAAGCCGCAGCCGCCGGCATGGGGCTGGTGATGGCGCCGCCGTATGCGGTGCAGGACGACGGGCGCCTGGTTCCGGTCCTCAGGGACTTCTATGCCGAGCGCTCATTCTGGCTGGCTGCGCCGACCGACCTGTACCGCCTGCAGCGCGTGAGGGCGGTGTGGAACCTGCTGCGCGAGTACACGGAGAGCAAGCCGTCGCTATTCATGAATACGCGCGACCCGGTCAGGCCGTTGCGGGTAGGAGCGTGAAAATCTGGTTGCGACCGGCTACTGGTTCAATGCGGCAGTGACGAGGGACGCGAGCGGCGTGGTCGGGCGTCCGATCAGTTCGCGCAACTGGAGGCTGTCATCAAACAAACCGCCTTTGGCGGCCCCGGCATCGGATTCTGCCAGCAGTGCCGCCAGTCCTGCCGGAACGCCCGCGCCGAGCAAGGCCGCTTTGAAGTCCGGTTCCGGAAGGTCGTTGTAGACAACCGCTTTCCCGGATTGGCGCGAGATCTCGGCTGCAAAATCGGTCAAGGAGTAAGCCGTGTCGCCGGCAAGTTCATAGACGCGTCCGGCTTGGCCATCACGCGTAAGCACCTCGACCGCGGCAGCTGCGTAGTCGGCGCGCGCGGCCGAAGAAATGCGGCCTTCACCGGCGCTTCCCAGCACGACGCCGTGTTGCAGCGCGGCCGGGACGCTGGCGATGTAGTTCTCCGTGTACCAGCCGTTGCGCAGCAGGACGAAAGGCACGCCGGAACGCTGCAGCATTTCCTCGGTTTCCTTGTGCTCGGCCGCCAGCGGCAATGGCGATACGTCCGCATGCAGGATACTGGTGTACGCGATCAGGGCAACGCCGGCGCGCCTGGCGGCGTCGATTATGGCGCGGTGCTGCGGAACCCGTTTGCCTACCTCGCTCGACGAAACCAGCAGGAGCCGATCGGCGCCTTCGAACGCTTTCTCCAGCGTGGCCGGTTTGTCATAGTCGGCGTGCCTTACTTGCACGCCGCGCTTCGCGAGGTCGTTAACCTGGTCGGGGTTGCGGACGGCAGCAACGATGTCCGCGGCAGGAAGCCTTTCAAGCAGTCCTTCGATTACCATGCGGCCCAGTTGGCCAGAGGCGCCTGTTACAACGATCATGATTGAACTCCGTTTGGCTGGTGGAAGGCGAAGCGCTTTCCCGAGACAGCATCATGACGGATTCTGTTGATTAGAAAAACCATTAAGTCCATAATTCATTTATGCGAAATTCTAAATAATTAAAGCATGGCCCTGCCTGGACAGATTGACCTCAACGACTTGATGGTGTTTGGCGCGGTGGCGGAAGCCGGCAGCTTCACCGCCGGGGCGGAACGGCTGGGTGTAGCGCCGGCGAAGGTGAGCCTGGAGATAGCGCGGCTGGAGTCTCAGCTCGGCGTCGCGCTGTTTACCCGGACCACGCGCAAGGTGGTCCTGACCGAAGCCGGCCACGCACTGCGTGAAGATTCGCTGCCGCTGCTCCAGCGATTGCTGGCATCCGTCGCCAACCTGCAAACGGCCGATGCGGAACTGACCGGGAGCTTGCGGATTGCCGCACCGGTCGACCATGCCGTGCAACTGCTTTCTCCCGCGCTCGCGCGGTTTGCGGCCATGCATCCGAGACTTCACGTCGATTTGCGGACGAGTGACCGCGTATCGGACCTGGTGGGGGAAGGGCTGGATGTCGCCATTCGGATGGGATGGCTGCGCGATTCATCGATGCGGGCGGTCAGGCTCGGCGGATTCGACCAGTACGTCGTGACGTCGCCTGCCTACCTCAAGACAATAGAACCGCCGCGCATGCCCGAGGACCTGGCGTCGCTGGAGTGGATCGCACTGAGCCTCATGCGCACACCGCTTACCTGGCCGTTTACATCCGACGGGCAGGCGCCGCAGACGGTCCACATGAAATCCAGGATCAGGGTGGATTCGCCTGGCGCCCTTGGCGCCCTGATCAGGGCGGGCGCAGGCATCACCATCATGGAGCAGTACAGCGTGCGCGAAGACCTCGCATCCGGGG
>NZ_QYUP01000196.1 GCF_003590855.1 Massilia cavernae | reverse complement strand
GACCTTGTCCGCGAGGAGTTTCGCGCAGGCACCATCGGCATCCGGTACGCGCACCAGCAGGAAGTTGGCGCGCGACGGGAAAACGGTGACGCCGGGCAGGGCCGCCAGTGCGTTGGACAGCGCGGTGCGCGCCTCGTTCAGGGCGTCGGCCTGGGCGTTCAGCACGTCGACGTGGTCGAGCGCGAATTCGGCCGCGGCCTGGGTCAGGACATTCACGTTGTAGGGCGGGCGCACCTTGTCGAACTGCTCCAGCAGCTTGGGCGCGGCCGACATGTAGCCGAGGCGGATGCCGGCCAGGCCAAGCTTGGACAGGGTGCGCATCACCACCAGGTTGGGGTGTTGCGGCAGGCGCGCCATGAAGCTGGACTGGGCGAACGGCTCGTAGGCCTCGTCGACGATGGCGATGCCGGTGTCGCCCAGCGCCTCGATGACCGCCACCATGTCGGCTGCGTCGAACAGGTTGCCGGTCGGGTTGTTGGGGTAGGCCAGGAACACGGCGGCCGGCCGGTGCTCGGCGATCGCGGCCAGCATCGCAACCTTGTCGAGCGAGAAGTCGCTCTTGAGCGGCACGCCGACGAAGTCGCAGCCGGCCATCTGGGCCGAGCGCTGGAACATCACGAAGGCGGGCACCGGCGCCATGATCACGGCGCGCTTGTCGGTGCGCGCGACGGCGCTGGCGATGATGCTGATGATCTCGTCCGAGCCGTTGCCGAGGATGACGTCGTAGCCGCCTGGGACGCCCAGCTTCGCGCAGATCTTCTGCTTCAGCGTGGCGTAGCTAGGCACCGGGTAGCGGTTCAGCACCGCGTCCGCCAGCCGCGCACCCAGTTCGGCGCGCAGCGCGTCCGGCAGCTGGTACGGGTTCTCCATCGCGTCGAGCTTGATGTAGCCGCTGGCGTCCGGCACGTGGTAGCTGCCCATCGCGCGTACGTCGGGGCGGATGGTGTTGTCGATCAGCTTATCGATGAAAGTCATTCATTACTCCTGGTTGGCCGTGGCCAGCGGGCTGGCGGCCTTGCGTTTCGCCGCCTTGCGGACCGGTTCCGGCGCGGGACCGGCAAGGCGACTGTCGATGATGGCACAATATTCGGAATTCAGCTCGAAGCCGACGAAGTTGCGGCCGCAGCGCCGGGCTGCCAGCGCGGTGGTGCCGCTGCCCATGAAGGGGTCGAGCACCACGCCGCCGGGCGGGCATGAGGCCTTGACCATGCGCTCGATGATCTCGAGCGGCTTCTGGGTCGGATGGTCGGCGCGTTCCGGGTGCTCGCGGTGCAGGCGCGACACGCTCCACAGGTCCTTCGGGTTGTAGCCCACTTCCAGCCACTTGGCGCCGACGAAAATCGAGCGCGACCTGGCCTTCTTGGTGGCCGCGTCGTAGGGGATGCGCACGGCGTCGAGGTCGAAGTAGTAGTCCTTGCGGTTGACAAAAAAGCCAATGGTGTCGTGCACCGACGAGAAACTGCGCACGCTGCCGCCCATCGAGGGCACGCGGCGGTCCCAGATAATCTCGTTCATCATCGCCATGCGCTTCTTCAGCATCACGAAGATCTCGGGCGAGAAGCGCCAGGTCAGGAAGATGTACAGGCTGCCGTTGGGTTTCAGCTTGGGCAGGGCGGCGTCGATCCATTGCTCGGTCCAGGCCAGGTAGGCGTCGACGCTTTGCCGGTCGGATGCGTTGCCGTAGTCCTTGCCCAGGTTGTAGGGCGGGTCGGTCAGGATCAGGTCGACGGAACCGTCCGGGATGCGCGCGAGGCCTGTCAGCGCATCCTCGCAGAACACCTGGTTGATCCAGCCGCTCATGGCTGCTGCTTCAGGCGCAGTTCGGCGCTGCGGGCATGCGCCTGCAGGCCTTCGCCGTAAGCCAGTTCGGCCGCGACCTTGCCCAGCGTCTGGGCGCCCGCCTCGCTCACGAAAATGACGGAGGAGCGTTTCTGGAAGTCGTACACGCCCAGCGGCGACGAGAAGCGCGCGGTGCGCGAGGTCGGCAGCACGTGGTTCGGGCCGCAGCAGTAGTCGCCCAGCGACTCGGACGAGAAGCGGCCCAGGAACATCGCGCCCGCGTGGCGGATCTTGTCGGCCCACTGCTGCGGGTTCTCCGCCGAGATTTCCAGGTGTTCGGCGGCGATGGCGTTGGCGATCTCGCAGGCTTCATCCATGTCGCGTACCTTCACCAGCGCACCGCGGTCGGTCATCGAAGTGCGGATAGTCTCATGGCGCGGCATGGTCGGCAGCAGCTTGTGGATGCTCTCCTCGACGCGGGCGATGTAAGCAGCATCGGGGCACAGCATGATGGCCTGGGCCAGCTCGTCGTGCTCGGCCTGCGAGAACAGGTCCATCGCCACCCAGTCGGGGTCGGTGGTGCCGTCGCACAGCACCAGGATTTCGGACGGGCCGGCGATCATGTCGATGCCGACGGTGCCGAATACGCGGCGCTTGGCGGCGGCCACGTAGGCGTTGCCGGGGCCGACGATCTTGTCGACCGCCTGGATGGTGTCGGTGCCGTAGGCCAGCGCGCCGACCGCCTGGGCGCCGCCGATGGTGATCACGCGGGTGACGCCGGCGATCGCGGCGGCGGCCAGCACCATCTGGTTCTTCACGCCGTCCGGCGCCGGCACTACCATGATGATCTCGGCCACGCCCGCCACCTGCGCGGGAATCGCGTTCATCAGCACCGACGAGGGATAGGCAGCCTTGCCGCCCGGGACGTAGATGCCGACCCGGTCGAGCGGCGTGATGCGCTGGCCCAGCACGGTACCGTCAGGTTCGGTATAGCTGAAGCCCTGCAGCTCCTGCTTCTGGCGTTCGTGGAAGGATCGGATGCGCTGCGCGGCCACCTGCAGCGCCTCGCGCTGGGCCGCCGGCAGGCTGTCCAGCGCCGCCTGCAGCTCGGACTGGGGAATGTCGAAGCCTGCCATGCCCGCTTCGTTGCGGCGGTCGAAGCGGTTGGTGTATTCGACCACGGCGGCGTCGCCGCGCGCCTTGACGTCATGCAGGATCCTTGCGACCGCGCCCTCGATTGCTTCATCTGTCGAGGCTTCAAAAGCCAGCAACGCGGTGAGCTTGTTGTTGAAACCTGCTTCGCCTGAATCGAGTTTGCGGATCTGGATCGTCATGTCTTTAACTTTGTTTGCTTGAGGCGCGTTCGAACGCTTCGAGGATGGGTTGGAGTCGTTCCCGTTTCAGCTTCAGCGCGGCCTGGTTGACCACCAGGCGCGATGAAATCTCCATGATGGTCTCGACTTCGACCAGGTTATTGGCGCGCAGCGTGCTGCCGGTGGAGACCACGTCGACGATGGCGTCGGACAGGCCCACCAGCGGCGCCAGTTCCATCGAGCCGTACAGTTTGATCAGGTCGACGTGCACGCCCTTGGCGGCGAAGTGCTCGCGCGCCGTCTGCACGAACTTGGTGGCCACGCGCAGGCGCGCGCCCTGGCGCACCGCGGTCTCGTAGTCGAAACCGGCGTTGACCGCCACCGACATGCGGCAGCTGGCGATCTTCAGGTCGATGGGCTGGTACAGGCCTTCGCCGCCGTGCTCGAGCAGCACGTCCTTGCCGGCCACGCCGAAGTCCGCCGCGCCGTACTGCACATAGGTCGGCACGTCGCTGGCGCGCACGATGATCACGCGCACGCCGGGATCGTTGGTGTCGAGGATCAGCTTGCGCGAGGTTTCGGGATTCTCGAGCACGGTGATGCCTGCCGCTTCGAGCAGCGGCATGGTGTCCTCGAAGATGCGGCCTTTCGACAGCGCGAGGATGAGCTGGCGCTTGGCCGGGATCGTCGATGTGCTCATGGATTATTTGAGGCGGATGACATCTGCGCCGACTGCCGACAGCTTGGCTTCCATCCGGTCGTAGCCGCGGTCGAGGTGGTAGATGCGGTCGATCACGGTGGTGCCTTTGGCCACCATCGCGGCGATCACCAGCGAGGCCGAGGCGCGCAGGTCGGTCGCCATCACGGGCGCGCCCACCAGGCGGTCGACGCCCTTGATGTAGGCGGTGTTGCCCTCGGTCTGGATAGACGCGCCCAGGCGGTTCATCTCCTGCACGTGCATGAAGCGGTTTTCGAAGATGGTCTCGGTGACGCGGCTGGTGCCCGACGCGATGGTGTTGACGGCCATGAACTGGGCCTGCATGTCGGTCGGGAAGCCCGGGTACTCGGTGGTGCGGAACGACACCGGGCGAGGGCGCCCATCCATCGTGGCGCGGATCGAGTCGGCGCCGATGGTCATTTGCAGGCCCATCTCGCGCAGCTTGTCGAGCGCGACGTCGAAGATGTCGGTGCGGGTGTTGGTGATGGTGATGTCGCCGCCGGTGGCCGCCACGGCGCACAGGAAGGTGGCCGCCTCGATGCGGTCGGAGATGACGGCGTGTTTTGCGCCATGCAGTTCCGGCACGCCCTGGATCACCAGTCGGTCGGTGCCGATGCCTTCGATCTTCGCGCCCATGGCCACCAGCAGGTTGGCCAGGTCGGTTACTTCAGGCTCGCGCGCCGCGTTCTCGAGCACCGTTTCGCCTTCGGCCAGCGTCGCGGCCATCAGCAGGTTCTCGGTTCCGGTGACGGTGATCATGTCGGTGTGGATGCGCGCGCCCTTGAGCTTCTTGCACCTGGCGTAGATGTAGCCGCCTTCGATCGAGATCTCGGCGCCCAGCGCCTGCAGGCCCTTGATGTGCTGGTCGACCGGACGCGAACCGATCGCGCAGCCGCCCGGCAGCGACACCTTGGCTTCGCCGAAGCGCGCCAGCAGGGGGCCGAGCACCAGGATCGATGCGCGCATGGTCTTCACCAGCTCGTACGGCGCTTCCAGCTTGTTAATGGCGCTGCCGTTCAGGGTGACGCGCTCGTCGTCCTGCTCGACTTTCAGGCCGGTCTGCTCGAGCAGCTTGAGCATGGTCTTGACGTCGTGCAGGCGTGGCACGTTCGACAGTTCGAGGTCGCCCGCCGTCAGCAGGCCCGCGCACAGGATAGGAAGGGCAGCGTTCTTGGCGCCCGAAATGATGATCTCGCCGTTCAGGCGCTTGCCGCCAACAATCTGGAGCTTGTCCATGTCTTATCCTTGGTATTCAGCAGGGGTGAGGGTCTTCATCGACAGCGCGTGGATCTCTTCCCGCATGCGGTCGCCCAGCGCGGCGTATACCAGCTGGTGGCGCTGGATCAGGCGCTTGCCTTCGAACGCGGGGGACACGATCAGCGCGTTGAAGTGGCGGCCGTCGCCGTCGACTTCGAGATGGGTGCATACGAGGCCGTTGGCGATATAGCTTTGAATCAGTTCTGGTGTGGTTTCCACGATTGGTCCTCAGGAATTTAGTGGCGCAGCTTGTAGCCGCGCTGGAGCAGGTTGACGGCAAACGCCGCCAGCACCGCAAAGAATACTAGAACAATGCCAAGGCTGGTCCAGGGGGATACGTCGGACACCCCGAAGAAACCGTGGCGGAACCCGTCAATCATATAAAAGAACGGGTTGAAATGCGAGACCGCCTGCCAGAAGGGCGGCAGCGAGTGAATCGAGTAGAACACGCCGGCCAGGAAAGTGGCGGGCACGATCAGGAAATTCTGGAAAGCCGCCAGCTGGTCGAACTTCTCGGCCCAGATGCCGCAGATGACGCCCAGGGTGCCGAGGATGGCCGCGCCGATCAGGGCGAAGACGATGATCCACAGCGGCGCCACGAACGACAGGTCGGCAAACCAGGCGGTGATGATGAACACGCCCGCGCCGACCACCAGGCCGCGCGTGACGGAGGCCAGCACGTAGGCCGAAATGATCTCCCAGTGCGACAGCGGCGGCAGCAGGATGAACACCAGGTTGCCGGTGATCTTGGATTGAATCAGCGAGGACGAGGAGTTGGCGAAGGCGTTCTGCAGGACGCTCATCATCACCAGGCCGGGCACCAGGAAGGCGGTGTAGCTCACGCCCGGGTAGACCTCGACCCGGCCTTCGAGCACGTGACCGAAGATCAGCAGGTACAGCATGGCGGTCAGGATCGGTGCGGCGATGGTCTGGGTGGCGACCTTCCAGAAGCGCAGCGTCTCCTTGTACAACAGGGTCTGGAAGCCTACGGAAAAGAGGTTCATACCGTGCCACGCTCCATGATTTGCAAAAAGATGTCTTCCAGGTCGGCCTGCTGCAGCTGCATGTCGTCGATGACGGCGCCCGATTCGCGCAGGCGCGCGAGGATGGTTTCGACTTCGCTGTATTCGTTCACGCGCAGGCTGTAGCTGTTGCCCTGGGTGTGTTCGTCGTGCGAGACCAGGTGGCGCAGGCCGGCCGGGAGGTCGCCGCTGGCCAGGTGCACGTTCAGCTGCGAGCCGGAGATGCGGCGCAGCAGGGAGGACATCTTGTCGAGGGCGACCACCTTGCCGCCCTTGAGCATGGCGACGCGCTGGCACATGGCCTGGGCTTCTTCCAGGTAGTGGGTGGTCAGCACCACGGTGTGGCCTTCGCGGTTCAGGCGCGATATGAACTTCCACAGGGTCTGGCGCAGTTCGACGTCGACGCCGGCGGTCGGCTCGTCCAGCACGATGACGGGCGGCTTGTGCACCAGCGCCTGCGCCACCAGCACACGGCGCTTCATCCCGCCCGACAGCGAACGCATGTTGGCGTCGGCCTTGTTGGTCAGGTCGAGGTTTTCCATGACCTCGTCGATCCACTTGTCGTTGTTCTTCAGGCCGAAGTAACCCGACTGCAGGCGCAGCGTTTCGCGCACCGTGAAGAAAGGGTCGAACACCAGTTCCTGCGGCACCACGCCGAGCTTCTTGCGCGCTTCGCGGAAGTCTTTCACGACATCGTGGCCGTGGATCGAAATGCTGCCGGCGTCCGGGCGGATCAGGCCCGCGATGGTGGAAATCAGGGTGGTCTTGCCGGCGCCGTTGGGACCGAGCAGGCCGAAGAACTCGCCCTGTTCGATCGTCAGCGAAACGCCGCCCAGGGCCTTGAGGGACTTGTAGCTTTTTTCGACGTTGGTAATCTCGATCGCAGTCATGCTTTTCTTGGTGTGCGCCTGTATAGACAGCATGCCCGTACAGGACGTGCTTACTTCCGGACCCGAATAGGGAAACGTTCAATTATAGGGGAAATCAGGGGTGGGCGAGTTGGCCCGGGGAATACGCCGGCGGGTGGCCGGCGTCATGACGGCAAGGTCAATGGTGATGCAGGTCGGCGGGGCTGTCGATCAGGAAGTCGTCGACCCCGTACAGCTCGGTCAGGTGGAGCAGGGTTTCCGGGATGTTGATAAAGCTGAGCTCGGCGCCGGCCTTGCGCGCGGCGCGTTTCCACGCCAGCAGCACGGCCACGGCGGCCGAATCCGCGCTCTGGATGGCGCCGAGGTCGAATTCCGTCTGGCCATCCTTGAGCGCTTTGATGCCGCGCTCAAGTGCCGCCGAGGCATTTTCCACAGTGATGGAATCGATCGAGTGCACGCAGTCCCCGCTTACTTGGCTGCCTTGACCGGCTTGCTGGCGAGCTTCTTGTTGCGCTCGGCCAGTGCCTTGATCAGGCCGTCGATGCCCGACTTGTTGATCTCGGCGGCGAAGGTGCCCTTGTAGGTCTCGACCAGCCACGCGCCCAGCACGTTAATGTCGAAGATCTTCCAGCCGCCGCCGCTCTTGGACAGGCGGTAGTTCAGCTGGATCGGCTCGCCGCGGGTGACGTTGACCTGGGAACGCACTTCGACTTCCTGGTCGGCCGGGTCGGCGCGCAGGGGTTTGAACTCGACGGTTTCGTTCTTGATCTGCGACAGCGCGCCCGAGTAGGTGAAGATCAGCAGGGTCTTGAATTCGTTGGACAGCTGTTGTTGCTGCTCGGGAGTGGCCTGGCGCCAGAAGCGGCCGGCCGCCAGCGCGGTCATGCGCTGGAAATCGACGTGCGGCAGGATCTTGGATTCGACCAGGTCCATCACCCGCTTCTGGTTGCCGGCCTGGATTTCCTTGTCGGCCTTGGCGGATTCGATGACGTCGGTACTGATGCGCTTGATCAGCGCATCCGGTGCTTCTGCGGCCATCGCGCCGGCGGCGGCGAAGGCCATGGTGGCGGCTGCAAGTAGTTGTTTGATCAGTTTCATAAGCTCTTTTCTTTAATGTTTGCAAGTTTTCCGGGCTGCAACCCGCTCGCGTTGGCGGGCAGCATTACAGCGGTTAACTACTTCGAAGCGGTTTCGGATGACACGGGCTGGGTCGGGCCCGGATCGTCGGCGTAGGCGGAGCGGATCGAGCCGGCGTCGGATGGCGCATCCCCGGCCGCCGCTTTCTTGGCTTTCGGGTTGGCTTCGCCGTCGAACACCTGGCTCTCGCGCCGCTGCAGGAAGCCGTCGCGGATGAACACGTAGCGGTCGAGCGCGGCTTCTTCCAGCAGGTTGGACGCGTCCAGGATCTCGGCGCGCTTGTCGACGATGCGCAGCGCCGTGCCCATGTTGCGCACGTGGACAGGATCCTTGTAGTTCCACGGATCGGCGGCCAGGTCGAGCGGCAGGCCGGCGGTGTCGCGGATGGTCGACGGGCCCAGGATCGGCAGCATGAAGTAGGGGCCGCTCGGCACGCCCCAGCGGCCCAGAGTCTGGCCGAAGTCTTCGTTGTGCTTCTGCAGGCCGGCTTCGGACGCGATGTCGAGCACGCCAAGCAGGCCGAAGGTGGAGTTCATGGCGACGCGTGTGACGTCGCTCATGCCTTGCTCACCCTTGCCCTGCATCAGGTTGTTGGCGGCGGTCCAGACGTCGGACATGTTACCGAAGAAGTTGTTGACGCCGGTTTGCACGAAGCCCGGCAGCACGCGCTTGTAGGCGGTCGCGGCCGGTTTGAGGGCGGCGCGGTCGACCGCATCGTTGAACTGGAAGACGGCGCGGTTGTAGGGCTCGAGCGGGTCGGCCGGGTTGTTGGTGGCACAACCCGCCAGCGCCAGCGCGCAGGCGGCCAGCGCGGCGGCGCGCAGCGGCAGCTTGCGGGTGGAAACGGTTTCTAGCATGTGTTATTCCTTTTTGCCTTCGGCCGCCGAGCTGTAGATGAACCTGTTGATCAGGTCTTCCAGCACGGTGGCCGACTGGGTGCGCGAAATCCGGTCGCCATTTGCGAGATTGTTGAGATCGCCACCTGGTTCAATTCCGATGTACTGCTCGCCCAGCAAGCCGGCGGTCAGGATCTTGAGGGAGCTGTCCTTCGGAAACTTGTAGCCCGCCTGGAGTTCCAGCGTCACCAGCGCCTGGTAAGTCTTGTCGTCAAAGCCGATGGCGCCGACGCGTCCGACCACCACGCCGGCGCTCTTGACGGGCGCCTGCGGCTTGAGGCCGCCGATGTTGTCGAACTTGCCGGTCACGGCGTAGGTCTTGGCGAACGAGATGGTGCTCATGTTGCCCGCCTTGAGCGCGAGGAAGACCAGGGCGGCCAGCCCCAGCAGCACGAAGAGGCCAACCCAAACGTCAATGGTTTTGCGATGCATGATAGTTTCCTTGCTTTTCTTCTTACCCGGCGCAGCGTTGCCGGGTATAAATAATTAATTGAACATGATGGCGGTGAGCAGGAAATCCAGCCCCCAGACCATGAGCGATGCGATGACGACGGTGCGTGTGGTGGCGCGGGACACGTCTTCCGGCGTCGGCTGGGCGTGGTAGCCCTGGAACAGCGCGGTGAAGGTCACGGCGATGCCGAAGATGAAGCTCTTGAGTACGCCGTTGAGGATGTCGCCCTGGACATCGACGTTGGCCTGCATCTGCGACCAGAACGCGCCTTCGTCGACACCGATCAGCTGCACGCCGACCAGGTAGCCGCCCAGCACGCCGACGGCGCTGAAGATGGTGGCCAGCACCGGCATGGCGATCACGCCCGCCCAGAAGCGCGGCGCCAGCACGCGCTGGACCGGGTTAATCGCCATCATTTCCATCGCGGACAGTTGTTCGCCCGCCTTCATCAGGCCGATCTGGGCCGTGAGCGAGGTGCCGGCGCGGCCGGCGAACAGCAGCGCGGTCACCACCGGGCCCAGTTCGCGCACCAGCGACAGCGCGACCACCTGGCCCAGCTTCTGCTCGGCGCCGTAGGGCGTCAGCGTGATGTAGCCCTGCAAGCCCAGCACCATGCCGACGAACATGCCGGACACGATGATGATGATCAGCGAGTAGTTGCCGATGAAATGGATCTGCTCGGAAATCAGGGCGGGCCGGCGCAAGGCGCCAGGCGACAGCCGCAGCAGGGTGGCGAAGGAGCGGGTTGCAAAGCCGATGTGCTCGGCGCTTTCGCGCACGTAGCGGCCGATGGCTTCGAGCATATTCAATACCGGGTTCATGCGCGCGCTCCCAGGCCGAGGTCGTCGGCCAGCGACTTGCCCGGGTAGTGGAAGGGCACCGGGCCGTCCGGCGCGGCGTTGACGAACTGCTTCACGTACGGGTCGTCCGAGACGCGCAGGTCGGCCGGCGTGCCTTTCGCGACGATCTTGCCGGCGGACATGAAGTAGACGAAATCGGCGATGGCGAAGCACTCGTGGACGTCGTGCGAGACCAGGATCGAGGTCGAGCCGAGCGCGTCGTTGAGCTTGCGGATCAGGTTGGCGGTGACGCCCATCGAGATCGGGTCGAGGCCGGCGAATGGCTCGTCGTACATGATCAGTTCAGGGTCGAGCGCGACGGCGCGGGCGACGGCGACGCGGCGCGCCATGCCGCCCGAAATCTCGGCGGGTTTCAGCTTGGCCGCGTTGCGCAGGCCGACCGCGTTAAGCTTGAGCAGAACCAGGTCGCGGATCAGTTCCTGCGGCAGGTTGGTGTGCTCGCGCAGCGGGAAGGCGACGTTGTCGAACACCGACAGGTCGGTAAACAGGGCGCCGAACTGGAACAGCATCCCCATCTTGCGGCGCAGGCGGTACAGGCCCTTGGTGTCGAGCTGGTGGACCACTTCGCCAGCCACCGTGACGGTGCCGCGCTGGGGGCGGATCTGGCCGCCGATCAGGCGCAGGACCGTGGTCTTGCCGCATCCGGAACCGCCCATGACAGCCACAACCTTGCCACGTGGAAAGTCCATCTGCAGATCAGAGAGGATGGATCGGGTTCCATAAGCGAAGTGGAGATCGCGGATTTCTACGAGATTAGGCACGGACGGTGATCAGATTGGGGAATGCGGTATTGTAGTGCAGAAAGGGCAATCGCTGCTTGCGCCGGCCCATTTCCAGGCTGTGTCGCGACGCGATAATACAACACTACTAACCGGCGAGTCAGATATTTCCTGACGTAAGTGTTTGTTTTGGTTAAGAATTATACCACCAAACACGTATGTATGCATATGCCAGTTCGACCACCGCTTGCGGCCGGTCAACGCATACTCTTTTGCAACGCCCCCCCCGTCCAGCGCAATGTTGGTGCGCCGCACCACGACCCCATTGAAACAATCGGGGTCAGAAACAATCGGGGTCAGACCACCATTTCCGCAATGTTTCGGAAATGGTGGTCTGACCCCGATTTAAGCAACGCTTTAGATTAGCGCGGAAGGATCGAGCTGCCCATCAGGAATTCATCGACGGCGCGCGCTGCCTGGCGGCCTTCACGGATCGCCCACACCACCAGCGATTGCCCGCGGCGCATGTCGCCTGCCGTAAAGACATTCGGCGCCGAGGTCTTGTAGCAGCCTTCGCCGTCGGTCGTGGCGCGCGCGTTGCCGCGGGCGTCCTTGTCGACGTTGAAGGCGGTCAGGACTTGCGGTACCGGCGAAACGAAGCCCATCGCCAGCAGCACCAGGTCGGCCTTCATCTCGAATTCGGAGTCCGGCACTTCCGTCATCTTGCCGTCCTTCCATTCGACGCGGCAGGCGATCAGCTTTTCTACCTTGCCGCCCTTGCCTTCGAAACGCTTGGTCGCTACCGCCCAGTCGCGCTCGCAGCCTTCCTCGTGCGAGGACGAGGTGCGCAGCTTGGTCGGCCAGTACGGCCATACCATCGGCTTGTTTTCCTGTTCCGGCGGCATCGGCATCAGCTCGAATTGCGTCACCGATGCTGCGCCGTGGCGGTTCGAGGTGCCGACGCAGTCGGAGCCGGTATCGCCGCCGCCGATCACGACCACATGCTTGCCGGCCGCCTTGATCTGGTCCTTGACCTTGTCGCCCGCGTTGACCTTGTTTTGCAGCGGCAGGAAGTCCATCGCGAAGTGCACACCCTTGAGCTCGCGCCCAGGCACCGGCAGGTCGCGCGGCTGCTCGGCGCCGCCACACAGCACCACGGCGTCGAAGTCTTTTTCCAGGTCTTCAGGGAAAATCGTTTCCTTCGCCCAGTTGTTGACCGAGGCAGGGAAGTCCTTGCCGATCAATACGCTGGTACGGAAAGTCACGCCTTCAGCTTCCATTTGTTCGACACGGCGGTCGATGTGGTGCTTTTCCATCTTGAAGTCGGGGATGCCGTAACGCAGCAGGCCGCCGATGCGGTCGCTCTTCTCGAAGACCGTCACCGCGTGGCCGGCGCGCGCCAGCTGCTGCGCGGCCGCCAGGCCCGCAGGGCCCGAACCGACGATGGCGACCTTCTTGCCGGTCAATGCTTCCGGCGGCTGCGGTACCACCCAGCCGTGCTCCCAGCCGGTGTCGATGATCTTGTGCTCGACCGACTTGATGCCGACCGGGTCTTCCGAGATGCCCAGGGTGCAGGCCGATTCGCAGGGCGCCGGGCAGATGCGGCCGGTGAACTCTGGGAAGTTGTTGGTCGAGTGCAGGTTGTCGAGCGCCGCACGGTAGTGGCCGTGATACACCAGGTCGTTCCAGTCCGGAATGATGTTGTTGACCGGGCAGCCCGTGTGGCAGAACGGGATGCCGCAGTCCATGCAGCGCGCGGTCTGGTGCTTGGCCTGCGAGTCGCTCAGGTGCAGCACGAATTCCTTGTAGTTCTTGAGCCGGATGGCGGGTTCAAGGTGCGCTTCTTCTTCACGCGCAAATTCCATAAAGCCGGTGATTTTACCCACGATATTTCCTCAGTAATTTGTTCTTAAGCGGCGATCTTTTCAGCAGCTTCTTCCATGCTGCTGTTGTGCATCTCTTCAAGCGCCCGCTTGTATTCGGTCGGGAACACCTTGACGAACTTGCCGCGTGCGCTGGCCCAGTCGTCGAGCAGGTTGCGCGCGCGCGTGCTGCCGGTGTGCTTGAAGTGGCGCTCGATCAGACGTTTCAGGATCGCTTCGTCCGATTCGCGCTCGCCGTCGCGGGTCTGGCTGTGCCAGCCTGCCTTGTCGGCCTGTTCCTTGGCGCTGAGCACAGGCTCGAGGTTGACCATCGCGGTGTTGCATTTCTTTTCGAAGTCGCCCGTCGGATCGTACACAAACGCCAGTCCGCCCGACATGCCCGCCGCGAAGTTGCGGCCGGTGGCGCCCAGCACGACGACGGTGCCGCCGGTCATGTATTCGCAGCCATGGTCGCCGCAGCCTTCGACGATCGCCGTGGCGCCGGAGTTACGCACCGCGAAGCGTTCGCCAGCGACGCCGTTGAAGAAGGCTTCGCCCGCGATCGCGCCGTACAGCACGGTGTTGCCGACGATGATGTTGTCCACCGCCCAGCCGCGGAACTCGGTGTTCGGACGCACGATGATGCGGCCGCCCGACAGGCCCTTGCCTACGTAGTCGTTGCCTTCGCCGACCAGGTCGATGGTGATGCCCGCCGCCAGGAAGGCCGCGGCCGACTGGCCCGCCGTGCCTTGCAGCTGGATGTGGATGGTGTCGTCCGGCAGCCCGGCATGGCCGTAGCGCTTGGCGACTTCACCCGACAGCATCGCGCCGACGGTGCGGTTGACGTTGCGCACCGGCGAGATGAACGATACGCGTTCGCCCTTTTCCAGCGCGGCGCGCGCCTGCGTGATCAGCTTGTTGTCCAGCGCCTTGACCAGGCCGTGGTCCTGGAACTCGTTGTGGTACAGCGCCAGCAGGGTGTCGGTCTTCGGCTGGTAGAAGATGTTGGAGAAGTCCAGGCCCTGCGCTTTCCAGTGGGTGATCGCCTTCGACTTGTCGAGCAGGTCGGCGCGGCCGATCAGTTCCTGGAAGGTGCGGATGCCCAGTTGCGCCATCAGCTGGCGCGCTTCTTCGGCGACGAAGAAGAAGTAGTTGACCACGTGCTCAGGCTTGCCCTGGAACTTCGCGCGCAGCACCGGGTCCTGCGTGGCGACGCCGACCGGGCAGGTATTCAGGTGGCACTTGCGCATCATGATGCAGCCTTCCACCACCAGCGGCGCGGTGGCGAAGCCGATTTCGTCGGCGCCCAGCATCGCTGCGATCACGACGTCGCGGCCGGTCTTCATCTGGCCGTCGGCCTGTACGCGGATACGGCTGCGCAGGCCATTGAGCACCAGCGTCTGCTGGGTTTCGGCCAGGCCCAGTTCCCACGGCGTGCCTGCGTGCTTCACGGACGACAGCGGCGAGGCGCCGGTGCCGCCGTCATGGCCGGCCACCACCACGTGGTCGGCCTTGGCCTTGGTGACGCCCGCGGCCACGGTGCCGATGCCCACTTCCGACACCAGCTTCACCGAGATCGACGCGGCCGGGTTGACGTTCTTCAGGTCGTGGATCAGCTGCGCCAGGTCTTCGATCGAGTAGATGTCGTGGTGCGGCGGCGGCGAAATCAGGCCGACACCAGGCACCGAGAAGCGCAGGCTGGCGATGTAGTCCGAGACCTTGTGGCCCGGCAGCTGGCCGCCTTCGCCAGGCTTGGCGCCCTGGGCCATCTTGATCTGGATCTGGTCGGCCGAGTTCAGGTACTCGGCGGTGACGCCGAAGCGGCCGGAGGCCACCTGCTTGATGCGCGAGCGCAGCGAGTCGCCTTCCTGCAGCGGGATGTCGGCAACCACGCGGTTCGTACCCAGCACCGACGCCATGGTCTCGCCCTGCTTGATCGGGATGCCTTTCAGTTCCTGCGTGTAGCGCGCCGGATCCTCGCCGCCTTCGCCGGTGTTCGACTTGCCGCCAATGCGGTTCATCGCGATCGCCAGCGTGGCGTGGGCTTCGGTGCTGATCGAGCCAAGCGACATCGCGCCGGTGGCGAAGCGCTTGACGATTTCCTTGGCCGGCTCGACTTCTTCCAGCGGGATCGCGCGGGTCGGGTCGAGCTTGAATTCGAACAGGCCGCGCAGGGTCAGGTGGCGCTTCGACTGGTCGTTGATCAGCTGTGCGTATTCTTTATAGGTCGAGAAGTTGTTGCTGCGGGTGGAGTGCTGCAGCTTGGCGATCGCGTCCGGCGTCCACATGTGGTCTTCGCCGCGCACGCGGAAGGCGTACTCGCCGCCGGCGTCGAGCTTGTCGTCCAGCAGCGGGTCGTCGCCGAATGCCAGCGTGTGCAGGCGCAGCGCTTCTTCGGCGACGTCGAACAGGCTGATGCCCTGGATGTTGGACGGGGTGCCCTTGAAGTAGCGGTCGACCATGGCCTTGTCGAGGCCCACGGCTTCGAAGATCTGCGCGCCGCAGTAGGACATGTA